>NZ_JACOPO010000008.1:0-97840 GCF_014287965.1 Flintibacter hominis
TGCCCCTGCCGCAGAGCGCTTGCTTATATTAGCAAACACTTCCTCCCTTGTCAACACTTTTTTCCCACTTTTTTCCCCTTTTTTTATCCCCTCCTTACCTACACTATATCTTCCCCTCCCTCACTCCCTCCTACCACTATATCTGGACCGCCTGTGTCTTTTTTCACAAAGGCATCCGACAGACACAGTAGGAGTGGGATACCCAACGTCAGAATGATATGCCCCCAGGGCAGGACCTCTCGACTCCATCGCTCTGCCGCCGCTCCGTCGGGGAAGCCAGCCAGGGCGCCCACCGCGGCGACGGCCAACGCCCCCGCCGCCAGTCCCCGCTCCCTGAGTCTGGGAATGGCAGTCCTGGCCATAGCCCGGATAGAAAATAGAAGGAGGGCCGCCATAGTCAGGTCTGAAAAGGTCCATAGCGCGGACACTACGCTCTCCACCCGTTGAAACGCGCCTTCAACGCCTACGCTCTTGGCCAGGGCAAAGAAGGGGCTGTCCAGCCCTGCGGCCAGCCGAGGTCCCAGGTTACCCAGGATAACGGCCTGAGCCAAAGTAAGCAGGGCCATCCCGCCTAGCCCCCAAAACAGCCAATGCCAGTTCCGCTTTTCCTTCTGCCCCTCCAGAGAGCCTGTCAGGAAGGCGGCCCAGCCGCCCCAGCCCACCACCCCAAAGGCGGGCAGGGCGGAGCGGAGTATTCCTGGCACGTCCCCACTCCACAGCGGCAGCAAGTGCTCCGCCTTCACCTGTCCTAGGGACAAAACTAGGACCACTGCCGCCGTCCCCAGAAGGACCACCAGAAAAAGCTGCGCCGCCCGGGCAAAAGGAGCGAGCCGGCCAGTTCCCATCCAGAGGGCCATCAAAGCCAGGGCCGCCAAGAAAAAGATCAGCGATCCGTCCCGGTAACCCGAAGCCAGCAGGCGCTGGGCACAAGCGCGAAGGCGGATGGCCAGAAGGAGCTCCGCCCACACTATATATATAATGAGGAGCAAGTTTCCCCCTGCCCTGCCCAGCCGCTCGCAAAAGGCGAACGCCAGCCCCCGCCCCCCGGAAAGCCGTCCCAGCAGCCAGCCCGATACCAGCGTCAGAGGGGCGGCGGCCAGCGGAGCCAGCCAGGCGCCTTTCCCCGCGGCAGGCAGGGTCAGACTGGGCAGCAGCTCCGCCGCCGGGGCCAGCAGTCCGGCCCACACCATGGTCATGAGCTGGGTGCGTGAAATATGGTCGTTGTTCTTCACAAGCTTCCCTCTTTCCTCACTCCTGGATCGATACCCTGATCTGGAGGTCTGGTTCCAGCGCGGCAAAGATACTGGGCCAGTCCTCCTGGATGGCCTGCCATTTGCCGGGCGAGGTCAGGGCCACCTGGGCGCCCAGCCCCAGGCAGTCCGCCTGCCACTGGCGGAGCTTGTCCAGCGCCCCCCTAATTTGGTTTTCCACCTGGCTGGCCAGCCGTCCGGTCAATTCTTTCCGCTCCTGGTCGGACAGGGGGTAGCGGTACTCCAACAGGTCCGCTTCGACGCGGCAGGTCAGCGTCAGCCCCATCAGCTTATTCCCTTCCCAGATAGGGGACATCTCTGTATGGGCCTGTGTCACGCGGAGCGCGGCCCGGTTTTCGGGCAGTTCGCCCTCCAGGAGATTGACTCCCGGCCTGCCGGCCAGCAGTTCTAGCCCCCGGGCCTCCCGCCCCTCCAGATATCCCGCCAGCAGCTCACCCTTCAAGATACCATAGCCGCCCTCCAGCAGGGAGGTGTCCCCCTCCCCCCCTTCCGCCGGGATAAGGGCTGGGACATAGGCCGCCCCCTGCTCCAGCAGGTCGGCATACACCTCCCCGGCAGTACGGGAGATGGTCGCCACCCCCATCTCGCTGTCGATCTGCAGGGTGGAAAGGCGGGCCTCCACCCCCTGATCTCCGCCAGATCGAACCGCTTCCTCCGCAGAGGCCTCCCGGACCAGCCACAGTTGAGCTCCAAGTCCCAGCTCCACATCCCGGGCAAAGTAGTCCAGCACAGATACTACCCCATGGCGGGCCAGCTCCTCCCCGAGCAAAAGCTGGTCTACATATCCGAAAAACACATAGCTGTCGCTCTGGCCCTGCATGGCCAGGCAGGCTCCACTGAGGGACTGGCTCTGGGCGGATAGGACTAGGGCAGACTGTCCCTCCGCCTGCAGCCCTCTGGCCCGTGGACCGGTGGAGGCGGTGACGGACAGTCCCGTTTCCAGCCAGTCTACTCCCATGGTACGCAACAGGGCCATGTCCCCCATTTCCCTGGCCCTGGGCAGCGGGGAGCACCCAGCTAAAAAAGCACAGGCAAGGGCCAAGGCACACAGCCGTCCTCTCATTTCTGATTCCTCCGGTTCTTGGTGTCATAGGCTCCATCCCGCCACTTCATTCGCGGCAGGGGCAGGCGGATCAAGGTAGGGTGGCCTCTCCTGGCCCCAGCCCCAGTGGTAAAGGGGGCCAGATAGGGGATGCCAAAGCTCTCCAGCCCGGCCAGGTGATAGATCAGGGCGGCCCAGCCCATGGCCAGGCCGAACAGCCCGCCCACACTGGCCAGGACGGCCAGCAGGAACCGCCACAGCCGCAGGGCGTTGCCAAAGTCCTGGGAGGGCTGGGCGTACCCCGCCACCCCGGCGATGGCAACGGCGATGAGGACCGCCGGGGACACGATATGGGCCTCTACCGCGGCGTTGCCCACCACCAGGCCGCCCAGAATGGATACAGCGGACCCGATAGGGCCCGGAAGACGGAGGCCAGCCTCCTGAATGACCTCAAAGGCCAGCAGCATAATTAACACTTCAAAGACAGTGGAAAATGGCACTTCCTGTTTAGCGGCCACAATGGACAGGGCCAGCTTCACCGGGATGGCCTCCGGATGAAAGGTGACCAAAGCGATATAGAGGCCGGGCACCACCAGGGTGACCAGGGCGCAAAACCAGCGGATCAGTCGGAGGGCGGAGGACACCATCCAGTGGTAGGCTTGGTCCTGTCCGGTCTTGAAAAACTGGTCGATAGTGCCAGGCACCAGCCACCCCAGAGGGATCCCGTCGGCCAGCAGGCCCACTCTTCCCTCCAGCAGGCCCTGGCAGAAGCGGTCCGGCCGCTGGGTATAGGCCATCAGAGGGAAGGGGCTTCTGTCTCCCTCCACCAGATACTCCTCCAGATTGCCGGTCGCTTCCACCCCGTCTATATCCAGGTCCGCCAGCCTTTCCTCCAGCTGGGACACAGTGTCCGGATCGGCGATGCCGTCCAAAAAGAGTACATCCACCACCGTCCTGGACTGCCGGCCTACGATCTGCTCCTTGATTTTCAGTTGGGGGGCCTTCAGATGGCGGCGTACCATAGCGGTGTTGGTACGCACCGACTCCACAAAGGACTCACGGCTTCCCTTCAGGGCAGGTTCATTGTCCGGCTCCCCCACCGACCGTTTTTCCTCTGTGGGGACAGGCAGAGTAAGCGCGTCTATCCGGCCGTCAAAAAACAAAGCGCAGCTTCCCAGGATAAGGTCATTGACCACATCGTCCAGTGTATCCCGCCGGACCGCGGCCAGATTATATAAGGCCCCATACTGGAGCATAGAAAACAATTCTCCCTCTGACACCTGGCTCAGTGCCGGATTCTGGGTCAGGGGACGCAGGATATAGTCGTTCAGTCTCTCATTTCGGGCCATTCCCAACAGATAACAGACAGTCACCATCCGCTCCCTGTCCCCGTGGAGGTACATCTGCCGCTTGCTGAAGTCGGCACAGCCGGCAAATGCCGCCTCCAGATTTTCCAGTGAGAGCGGTCCGGGAAACAGGGGTTCCTTGCGGGGATGGGGCCCGTCCACCTGATTTTTGTTTGACATGACAGCTCCCTCCTTCCGGCATAGTTTGCCAAGAAGAAGGGAGATTATGTAAAAATCAATTTTTCCCGCTGGAATGGAGGGACTTTTACCGTTTTGCTTTCTCTCTGACGGCAGACCGCTCCTCCCGCTCCCCCCGCTCTCCCTTCCGTCCCAGCGCCTTGGTGATCTCGCAGATGGGAATGGGGGCCGCCGCCAGCCCAAAGACAGCTAACCACTGGGCGCTGTCCATGGCAGTCACCGCAAATACGCCCTGGAGCGGAGGCACCAGCAGCACCGACAGTTGAAGCGCCATTCCCACCAGGAACGCCCGGTTCATAGCCGGGTTGGACAGCGCCCCCTGGGCAAAGAGGGAGCGGTCCTCGCTGCGGACATTGAAGGCGTGAAACAGCTGGCACAGGGTCAGCGTGGCAAAGGCCATGGTGTTGGCCACGGCCCCCTCCATGCCTGGAGCAGCCAGCCTGGTAAAGCCCAAAAAGTAAGCCGCCAGGGTGAGTCCGCCCACCATCAGGCCCTGCCAGGCCAGTCGGAAAGAAAATTTTTGATCAAAGAGGCCGGCCGCGGCGTCCCTTGGCTTCTCTTCCATAACCCCCTCCTCCACAGGCTCCACCCCCAGCGCCAGGGCGGGCAGGGAGTCTGTAACCAGGTTGAGCCAAAGCAGCTGCACAGGGACCAGAGGCATCTGTCCGAAGTCCAGCAGAGTGGCGGCAAAGATGGTGAAGATCTCCCCGATGTTGCAGGAGAGGAGGTAGTGAATGGCTTTTCGAATGTTGGAGTAGATGCCCCGCCCTTCCTCGATGGCGGAAACGATGGTGGAGAAGTTGTCGTCCGTGAGAATCATGTGGGCTGCCCCCTTGGCCACGTCGGTGCCCGCCACTCCCATGGCGCAGCCGATGTCCGCCGTCTTGAGGGCAGGGGCATCATTGACGCCGTCTCCAGTCATGGCCACCACATGGCCCCGCTTCTGCCACGCCTTTACGATGCGCATTTTGTGCTCCGGAGTCACCCGGGCAAAGACGGCAAATTTTTCGATGTCCTCCTCCAACACCTCCTGGGGCATGAAGTCCAGCTCGCCGCCTGTCACGGTCCACTCTCCGGGGCGGATAATGTCCAGCTCCCGGGCCACGGCGGCGGCGGTTGCCCTGTGGTCTCCGGTGATCATCACGGGACGGACTCCGGCTAGGTGGCAGCGAGCCACGGCCGCCTTTACCTCCGGCCGGGGCGGGTCCATCAGGCCAAAGAGACCCAGGAAGGTCAAGCCGCTCTCCACCGCCCGCGGCTCCAGCCCAGGCGGCAGGATGTGCAGCTCCCGCCGGGCCACGGCGATGACACGCAGGGCTTTTTGGGCCATGGCCTCATTGGCCTCCAGCACCGCCCGCCTGTCTTGGGCGGACAGAGGCCCGCGGGGGCCAGCCACACATCGCTCCAGCAGGATGTCAGGGGCCCCCTTGACAAAAACAGTCCAGCTCCCGTCCTCCCTGGCATGAATGGTGGACATAAGCTTTCGTCCGGAGTCAAAGGGCAGATCCGCCGTCCGCGGCCAGTTCTGTTCCTCCTTTTCCTGGTCCACCCCCTCCCGGGCGGCGGCCACCACCAAGGCCCCCTCGGTGGGGTCACCGACAGCGGTAGGCGCCCCCGCCTTCCACTCCAGCCTGGCATCAGAGCACAGGCAGCCGGCCAGCAGGGCATCCCGCCGATGGCCGCCAGCAGGTGTCCATAGCTCCTGGACCGTCATCCGGTTTTGGGTCAGTGTCCCTGTCTTATCCGAGCAGATGACGCTGGCACAGCCCAGCGTTTCTACGGCGGGCAGCTTTTTTACTATGGCCCCCCGGGCCGCCATACGCTGGACGCCCAGGGCCAGGACGATGGTGACGATGGCTGGCAGCCCCTCAGGAATGGCAGCTACCGCCAGGGATACGGCGGTAAGAAACATATCCAGCATATTTTTTCCCTGGATCAGTCCCACCCCGAACATGACAGCGCACACCGACAGGCACAGGAAGGACAGGGATTTGGAGATCTCCCCCATTTTTCGCTGGAGCGGCGTGTCGCCCTCCTTGTCCTCCAGAAGCAGGTTGGCGATCCGCCCCATCTGGGTGTCCATCCCCGTGGCCACCACCAGGGCGGTCCCTCGGCCGGCGGTGATCATGGTGCCAGAGAGCACCATGTTGGTCCGGTCCCCCAGAGCGGCCTCCTCAGGCAGCCGGTCGTGGGCTCCCTTTTCCACGGGGACCGATTCGCCGGTCATGGCCGACTCGTCCGCCTGGAGGCGGCTGCACTCCATAACTCTAGCGTCAGCGGGCACCATGTCCCCCGCCTCCAGCAGGATCACGTCCCCAGGCACCAGGGCGGCGGCGGATATCTTTTTTGCCCGCCCCTCCCGCAGGACATGGGCCTGTGGGGAGGACATCCGCCTCAGCTCCTCCAAGGCCTGCTGGGCGTGGTCCTCCTGGGTGATGGAGATGACTCCGTTGACCAGAACAATAATTAGAATGATAGCGCCGTCCAACCAGTCCTCCCCGCCGCTGGCCGCCAGGGACAGGGCGGCCGCCCCCAGCAGCACCAGGATCATAGGGTCCTTCAACTGGCCTAGCACCCGGGCCAGCACAGAGGGCTTTCTGGGCGGCTCCAGTTGGTTGGGACCCAGCCGCTCCAGCCGCTGGGCGCTCTCCCGCTCCGTCAGGCCGGAGGGACGGCTGTCCAGCTCTTTCATTACCTGTTCCAAAGGCCGGCTGTGCCAGTCACTCATATGTACCACGCTCCTTCTCAGCTTCTCTTTCAGTATAGCCTTGGGCCTGTCCATTTTTTGGAGAATCCTGGGGGAAGAAAAAAAGAGAGGCTGGGGCATAAAAATCCCCCGAACCAGAGGTTCGGGGGTGTGGGTTCACTCCTCCTGCCGATTTTTGTCCATAAAGTCCAGGAAATCGGTATAGATAGCCGGGAGGGAAGATTCCCTCCGGTAGTAGAGATAGAGGGTCCGCATCACATTCTCGTCGTCGATCTCGTAGAAGTAGAGCTGGTCCGTGGGCTTCACATGGTCCAGCACCCGGGGGCGGACAAAGGTGAGGCCATGGCCGTTCTCCGCCACATGATAGGCGGTCAGCATCTGGTCCAGGTACATATTCACCTTGGGGGTAAAGCCCGCGTTGCGGCACAGCTTCAGCACCCGGCGGTAGGTGTCGCTCCCCTTCTTCAGCAGCAGAAAGCCCTCCTTGGCAAAGGCGGACAGAGGCGCCCGGTGGCTGTCCACCCCCATGCCGCTGCCTGATCGGACCTGTTCAAACGTGAGGCGCCACTCCGCCATCTCCTGGTTGATCTCCAGCCCCGCCGGGACTGCCAGGATCAGCTCCTCCTGCCCCCAAAGCTGGCCCTGAAACAGGTTGGTATCCAAGGGGTAAATATCCAGCATGAAGTCAATGACACCGGACTGTAGACACTTAGTCAGGTCGCTGGTATTGCCTTCCAGCAGGCTGACCACATAGCCGGGGTACCGGCGCTGAAATTCCATCGCCAGCTCAGACAGCACATAGGAGCAGAAATAGGCGGATGCTCCAATGGTGATGGCCCCCTCCCGCTGGTCGGCCAGCTGGGCGAGGCGGCTGCGGAGCTCGTCCTCTATGCCCATCACCTGCTCCACCGCCTCCACATAGCATTTGCCGGCGGGAGTCAGGCGGATGGGGTTGGTGCTGCGGTCAAAGAGGGGGGCTCCCACCCGCTCCTCCACCTTCTTCACCTTGCTGCTGAGGGCTGGCTGAGAAATAAACAGCCGCTGGGCCGCCCTGGAAAAGCTGCGCTCCTGGTAAACAGCATAGACATATTCCCTGTCTCGGAGCATAGGACGTCCCTCCTTATTTTAATCGTATTAGAATGATTTATTTTACCTCAACAGGGCCCCTTGGGGCAACCTTAAAATTTTTTAGATATATTCTTATATAATTTTCTGTAATTGATTTTCTGGCGGGATGCTACTAAAATATAGATATCAAAGGCGGACCGGCACTCTTCCTCCTCTGGAGGAGACGGCACTGACCACTATTCAGGAGGTATGTTGAATATGGATTACATCACTGAAAAATTCTCAAAGCTGGGCTGTGACAACGCTCCCGGCCAGGAGACCCTGCAGAAGCAGGAGGCTCTGCCCATGGAGGGCGATCCCATCCCCGGCACCCCCGTAGACTTCTCCCACGGCGACGTGGACGCACACAAGCCCATCCCCGGCAGCTTGGAGAAGTTTGTGGAGGGCTATGTGGTGGGAGGCGGCCACCAGGCCTACACCGAGTACCGCGGCAAGAGCGATATCCGCGCCTATCTGGCCCAGAAGCTCACCGAGTTTAGCGGCGCCCCTGTGGACGCGGCCAGCGAGCTGATTCTGACTCCCGGCACCCAGGGCGCACTGTTCCTGGCCATGGGCTCCCTCATCGGTCGCGGGGACAAGGTGGCCATCATCGAGCCCGACTATTTTGCCAACCGCAAGCTGGTGGAGTTCTTTGACGGCGAGCTGGTCCCTGTGCCCATCCACTGGAAGGATGTGGACCGTTACTCCGGTCTGGACCTGGAGGCGCTGGAAAAGGCCTTCCAGAGCGGCGTAAAGGTGTTCCTGTACTCCAACCCCAATAACCCCACTGGTGTCATCTACTCCCCTGAAGAGGTGGCCGCCATCGGCCGGCTGGCCAAGAAGTACAATGTGGCCGTCATCGCCGACGAGCTGTACTCCCGCCAGCTCTTCGATAAGGACCAGCCCTACACCCACCTGCGCGCCCTGGAGGAGAAGCCCGACACTCTGATCACCATCATTGGCCCCTCCAAGACCGAGTCCCTCAGCGGCTTCCGTCTGGGTGTGGCCTACGGCTCCGCCCACATCATCACCCGCATGGAAAAGCTCCAGGCTATCGTGTCCCTGCGGACTGCCGGCTACTGCCAGTCCGCCTATCTCAGCTGGTTCTCCGAGCCCGATGGGTGGATGGAGAAGCGGGTAGCCGACCACAAGGCCATCCGGGACGATCTGCTGAAGGTTGTCGCCAAGTACCCCGGCTGCTGGGCCCGTCCCACCGAGGGCGGCAGCTACATCTTCCTCCAGCTCCCCGCTCTGAAGGTCACCCTGGACCAGTTCGTTAAGCTGTGCCGGGCTCAGGCCGCCGTCACCGTCACCCCCGGCACCGAGTTTGGTCCCCAGTTCACGGACAGCGTCCGCCTGAACTTCTCCCAGGATCACCAGGCTGCCGTGGCCGCTGTGGAGCGCATCTGCCAGATGGCCCAGCGGTACCACGCCTAAACACAGCCGCTACTTAATATTACCAAAACATAAAGGAGTGTCTGTTATGAGTAATCCGATCCCGCAGGGCAAGTATAAGCCCGCCGTCCGGAAGGGCAACCTGATCTTTACCGCCGGCATGACCCCCCGCCTGAACGGCCAGCTGATTATGTCCGGCAAGGTGGAGAGCGGCGTCTCCGTAGAGGACTACCGCCAGGCCGCGGACCAGGCCACCGCCAACGCCTTGAACGCCGCCCTCAGCTGTGTACAGCCTGGGGAGAAGATCACCCAGATCCTGTCCCTCACTGTTTATATCAACGCCGCCCCCGACTTTACTTCCCACGCCAAGATCGGCGACCTGGTTTCCGACTATCTCTATGAGAAGCTGGGCGACGCCGGCATCGGCGCCCGGGCCGCCATCGGTATGGGCACCCTGCCCGGTAATGCCCCTGTGGAGGTCCAGTTCATCGCCTGGGCGGAGTAATCCGCTCCCTGAACAGCAAAAAACGGGAGGCTCTCAAAAGAGAGCCTCCCGTTTTTTGGATTTATCCCTGGCTTCCAGAGGCGCTGGAACTGTCTGTCGCGGGACTGGAGCCATCGGAGGGGGCGGAGGAGTCCGCGTCATCCTCCGCGGCCTCATAGATGGCCGCGATCTCCTGCTGAACCGCTGCCTGCAGGGCCGTAACCTGGGTCCGGAAGGTGATGGGATCGATCTGCTCAAAGGCCTCGGTGGGCACGACGCCGTACTCATCCAGCCACTGCTGACTCAGAATCTCCATTTTGTCCGCCACCATCTGCCCGCGGTAATCAGCGGGGTCCAGGGGCAGCCGGAGGATGATGTGGTAGCCGTAGGTGCTCTCCACCACGTCGCTGATCTCCCCGTCCTTCAAGGCCAAAGCAGTGTTCTCAAACTCTGGGACCATCTGGCCCTTAGTGGTTGTGTACCCATCAGGATTGGCGGCTAGGCCGCTGTCCTCGCTGTGCTCGTTCATCAGTTCGTCAAAGAGGGCGATGGGGTCCTCCGCAGCCCTTAGCTGGGCCAGCAGGTCATCTGCCAGCGCCTTCTTCTCCGCTACTGTGGCGTCGTCTAAGGGGGCATACCCGGTGGTCCCGTCCTCATTGGTGACAGTCTGCTCCATATCCTTGGTCAGCAGCAGAATGTGCTTGGCCCGATAGACGCCCAGCTCATCCTGGGCATAGGAGAGCACCTCGGCGTCGGTGGGATAGCCCTCGCTCCCCTCGCCGTAGTAGAGCTCCTGGAGCTGTTCATCCAGGCTGACCCCCTCGTACATACTGCGGAACTGGTCCGGGGTCATCATGCTGGCCCAAAAGTAGTGCTCCATCGTTTCCTGGCCGCCCAGCTCCTGAACGGCGCTGTCTAGAAAGGCCGCCACCTGGTCCAGCATCTCCTGATCTGGGGACAGCCCTTTCTCCGCGCACAGTTCCGGAACCAGGCGGTAATAGGCGGCAATCTGAAGGGCAGCGTTCTTTAGCGTGTCCGCTAAGGTGCCGTCCTCTGTTTCGCTGTCCCATGGCAGGTCGGTCAGGCCAAACATGGCATACTGCTGCAACTGATACTCGATGTTGTAGTTCAGCCAGTAGAGCAGGCTTTCAGCGGTGATCTCATAGTCGCCCACCTTGGCCACTACGGTGTTTCCGGGGACGCCGGCGGTAGCCTGATAGGGGTCCGTGACCCCGGTCAGGTCCATGGGCTCAACTTCAGAGGGGGCGGAGGTGTCGGCGGAAGAGCCGCTGGTGCTGCTGTCCTCCGAGCCGTCCCCCTTGGAGCAGCCGCTCAACAGCGTGGTCCCCAGTGCCAGCGCAAGGGCCAGGGACAGGATTCGTTTCATCATGATCATGGAGATAGGATTCCTTTCTCATCAGGACAAGTTTTGTCTCTCTTAGGCCAAAGGCCCGCGGACGCATATCATCATAACACAAAATGAAGCGGGGAGCAAGGGCAAGTGAGGGCCCGCTCCCCTGGGGCACGGGCCGGGCCACGGCGGGCGGTCACTCCTCCACGGGCCCCTCACCTCCGGCGGCGTAGTCGGCCACCAGGGTACGGGCCGCCCGCAGAGCGTCCTCCCCCTGCTTCAGCCGCAGGGAGAGATACGGGAGCTCCCCGGCGGAGAAAAGGAGCCGGCCCTTGTACTTGCGATCTCCACACAGGAGGGATACCTGACGCAGATCGAATTGAGGGATGGTCAGCAGCAGGCAGCCATTCCTCTGGTCGATGTCGGTGACGCCGGCCCGGGCGGCGTCCGCCCGGAGCAGCGCCACGGAGATCAGGTTGTTTACAGTCCTTGGAGGCTCGCCGTAGCGGTCGATAAGCTCATCCACCAGGTCGTCAGCGTCGCTCTCCTCCCGGATGGCGGCGATGCGACGGTACAGGTCCATCCGCTGCTCCGGGGAGGGCACATACCGGTCGGGGATGGAGGCGGCCACCGACAGGTTGGCGGAGCACTCGGCACGTGTGGGGACCTCCTGTCCCTGCTCCAGCAGGACGGCCTCCTCCAGCAGCTTCAAGTACATATCATAGCCCACCGAGAGCATAAAGCCGCTCTGCTCCGGACCCAGCACATTGCCCGCCCCCCGGATCTCCAGATCCCGAATGGCGATCTTGAAGCCGGAGCCAAATTCGGCAAACTCCCGGATAGCCTCCAGCCGCTTGGAGGCCACCTCGGTGAGCACCTTGCCCCGACGGTAGGTCAGATAGGCGAAGGCCCGGCGGCTGGACCGGCCCACCCGGCCCCGAATCTGGTGGAGCTGGGCCAGGCCAAGCTGGTCGGCGTTTTCGATGATGAGGGTGTTGGCGTTGGGCAGGTCGATGCCCGTCTCGATGATGGTGGTACACACCAGCACGTTCAACTCCCCGTCGGTCATCCGGCTCATCACGTCGTCGATGGCCTCCTGGGTCATCCTGCCGTGGGCCACACCCACCGCCGCATCCTCCCCCAGCAGCATCTGAACACGGGCGGCGCAGCGGTCGATGGTCTCCACCCGGTTGTGGAGGTAGTAGACCTGGCCGCCCCGCTCCAGCTCCCGGCGCATGGCGTCGGCCAACACCCCCCAATCGTGCTCCAGCACATAGGTCTGGACCGGCTGGCGGTCCGCCGGCGGTTCCTCCAAGGTAGACATATCCCGGATACCGGACAGGGCCATATTCAGTGTGCGTGGGATGGGGGTGGCGGACAGGGTAAGGACGTCCACCTGCTTGAACTGCTCCTTCAGCTTCTCCTTGTGCTGCACACCGAAACGCTGCTCCTCGTCCACCACCAGCAGCCCCAGATCCTTGAACTTCACATCCTTATTGAACAGGCGGTGAGTGCCAATCAGGATATCGACCGAACCGTTCTCCACCTGACGCAGTGTCTCCTTCATCTGGGCGGGGGTACGGAACCGGGACACCACGTCAATGTTCACCGGATATTTGGCAAAGCGGCGCAGGGCTGTGAGATAGTGCTGACGGGCCAATACGGTGGTAGGCACCAGGATAGCGGCCTGCTTGCCGTCCAGCACGCACTTCATCATGGCCCGGAAGGCTACCTCCGTCTTTCCGTAGCCCACGTCGCCACAGAGGAGGCGGTCCATTGGGGAGGCCCGCTCCATATCTGTTTTGATCTCCTGGATGCAGCGCAACTGGTCCTCCGTCTCGGTGTATTCGAACTGCTCCTCGAACTCCCTCTGCCATGGGGAATCAGGAGAAAAGGCATATCCTGGCTGACGCTGTCTCTGGGCGTAGAGCTGAATAAGCCCCTTGGCCAGGTCCTGAACCGCTTTTTTGGCCCGGGTCTTGGCCTTCTCCCACTCGGTGCCCCCCAGTTTGTTCAGCTTCTTGGTCTCCGCCGCGTCCTCGCCGCCGCCAATGTACTTGGACACCATATCCAGTTGGGTGGCTGGGACATAGAGCACATCGGTGCCGGCATAGGCGATCTTCACATAGTCCTTCTCCACGCCGTCTACCTGCATTTTGACCATACCCACATAGCGGCCCACTCCATGGTGCTCATGAACCACCAGGTCGCCGGGGGACAGGTCGGCGTAGGACTTCAGCTTTTGCCGGTTGGTGGCGTCTTTCCGGGCCCGCGGCTTTTTGATGGCCCGCGGGTCGCCCTCTGTGATGACGGCCAGTTGGATGGATGGATACTCCATTCCCCCGGACAGGCCGCCCACGGTGATGACCGTCTGCCCAGGCCGGGGCAGCTCCTTCATCTGGAAATCCACAGCCGACTTTACCTTCTGCTCCCGGAGCAGTCCCTGTAGATCCAAGGCCCGCTGCTCCCCGGACACCAGCACCAAGGAGGAAAAGCCGCTGTTCTGGTAGTGAGCCAAGTCCTGGACCGCCGTCTCCAGACTGGCCCCAAAGGAGGGAAGCTGCTTGGCGGTGATGGACAGCAGCACCTTGGGCGGGTCAGGATAGGCGGAGGTGGTAAAGGAGTCCAGATAGACCACCGGCCAGTCCCGTAGCAGGGCGGTGAGCTGGGAGAAGGTCAGGGACAGCTCGCCGCAGGAGCCATCCAGCAGCCCCCGCTCCAGCAGGGACTTCACGTCCTCATCCAGCTGCCACTGCCAGGTCTTGGCCCGGTCAGCCACCCGGGCGCATTCGGAGAATACCACACAGGCATCTCCGGGGAGATAGTGGGCGGCGGAAGCCGCCTTTGGGTAGATCAACGGCAGATAGCGGTCCATAGCCGGGAAGGAACGGCCCTGGGAAATGGCCTCCCGGTCCTGCTCCAAGGTGGCTGCCAGCTCCTTTAAGCCGTTCTGGGCGGCCTTAGCCGCCAGTTGGCGGAGCCGCTCCGACAACCCGGCCAGTCCCCCTGGGGCCAGCTGAGGCAGCGTCTCGGCGGCCGGGAGAAGACGGACCTCCTCCAAATTTTCCGTCCGCCGCTGGGTGGACAGGTCAAAGGAACCCATGGCGTCCACCTCATCCCCGAAAAACTCCACCCGGGCTGGGGCGTCCATACCGGGGGCATACACATCCAGGATGCCGCCCCGGAGGGCGAACTGGCCCACACCCTCCACCTGGTCACACCGGATGTATCCCGCGGCCGACAGGGCTTCCGCCAGCTGGGCCAGGTCCTGGCTCTGGCCGACTTTCAGTCGGAAGCAATACTGCTCCAGCGCCTGTGGCGGAAGGGTGCGCTGGAGCAAGCCCTCCACCGTGGCTACCAGGAAGGGAAGCCGCCCCGCGGCCAGCTTCTCCATCAGGGCCAGCCTCCGGTGCTCCCACTGGCGGGAGACGGTGGCGGCATTGTGGAAGGTAAAGGAGCGCGGGGTAAGAACCGGCACCTCCTGACCTACGAAGGCAGCCAGATCCCGGGCCAGCCGTTCCCCCTCCCCTTCGTCGGCGCACACCACTACCACGGGCCGCCCGGTCATCGTCCCAATCCCCGCGGCCATGTGAGCCCGGTGGACCGCCGCCACACCGGACAGGGCGGCGGGAGAGCGGCCCCCCTCCAGGGCGGAGAGGAGCTGCTGGAATTCAGGGATGCGGTTCAGGGCGTCAATAAGCAGCTGCATCATAACAAAACCTCCGAAGCAACGCGGCAAAGCCCCCAATCCAACCGGACAGGGGGTGATCTCTTTGGTATGGATAAAAGTTTACTCCAGAATAGGCCCGTGTCAAGAGGAACAGGGCGGTAAGTGGGACCGCCCCGTTCAGAGGGTCATCCAAAAGGAAGAAAACCCAGGCGAACCGGAAGGACGTTGTCCCCCGCTTGCCTCAACCCTTTCCTGATAGGCGGCACAGCATCCGCTCCGCCTCCGTACGGACTGCCAGCCGTCCCCCGCGGGCAACCACAAAGGACAGATGCTCCTGGGCCTTGTTCTCCAACCCCCGGCGCTGGTAATAGATCCCCAGCGCCATGTGGGCCGCTACCTGTTCCCGGGTACAGCCGGCCTGTTCCAGATCGGCCAGCAGCAGAGGCTCTAGCTCAGGCCGCGCCTCCTGGATCTGGGCCGCCCGGTCCCGCATGGTCCCGGCCCTGGCCAGGACAGCCCGCTTTTGGGGAGAGAGCCGGCGGACCAGCCGTTCCATGGCCAGCTCTCCTCGTTCCCGCTCCGGGTCCTCTGGAGGGAGCTGGGTGAGCCACACAGCTAGAAGGGGCGGGTTTTTCCACAGCCGGGGCTGCTCCGCGGCCATGTGAGCAGAGTCCTCCGCCTCCCTACGCCGGCCCAACAGAGCCAGGGCATAGCCCTCAAACACCCGGTAAAAAAGGGACTTGGGGTTCTGCTTCAGCACCATGCGGCACAGTTCCAGCAGGGGTTCCGGGTCACAATACTCGTCCATCGCCCGGAAGGCCGGCCGCCGGGCCCAGCCGCACAGGAATCCGTTGATCCCCCAAAACCCCGCCGCTTCCCAGAGGGCAAACAGGGCGTAGGCGGTCATTAGGCCCTCCCCCTCGTTCCGCGCGGCATACCAGACCAACAGGGCCAGGGAGGGAACAGTCCACAGCCAGAAGGCTAGCCGGGCATGGGTTAAAATCCATCGGTTCATCACAGAATACCTCCTGAAATCCTATGTATTGCCCGGTCAGAATAGCACGGCTCTGTTAAAAAAAGAGGTATATTCTCTTAATTCTCTCTTAATTTTTTCCGTCCCGCGGGGATTGGCGGAGGGTCCGAAGCAGCTGCGCCGCCTCTTTTCCCACATACATGGGCCCGCCCCGCTCCGCCGCAAAGGTCAGGTGCTCCCCGGCCTCCTCTATTCTCCCCACGGCCAGGCAGTACCGGCCCAGCAGCAAGTGGTCACCGACCTGAGAAAGGAGAGGCCCGCCGCAGGTGATGTACCGCCGAAGGCCCTCCTCCAGTCCATCCGCCTCCCCCCGCTTGAGGCGGGCGGTGCACCGGAGGCAAAACACCTCCCGCCGTCCATTGTCCCTGCCCGCCTGGACCATCAGCTCCTCCATCTTTCCGGCCAGCTCCTCCGCCTCCTCGGTCCGGCCCCGGCGGTTGCACAGGATGGCCCTGAGTTGCAGCTTCTGCATCCTGTAATCCCCCTGCTCCTGGTCAGGGACCTGGTCCAGCAGGGCCTCGGCCTCTTCCTCCCGGCCCAGGTTGACCAGAGCGGTGGCCTCCAGCATCCGGAGTCCGGTGCGGGCAGGGGCAGGGATCTGACAGGCCTGGACAGCCTCCAGGGCCGCCAGCAGGGGCCAAGGGTCGCAGGTATCCGCCATCCTCCTGGTTTCCTCTTCCACCCGAAGCATGGCCCGACGCCATTGGCGCTCCGGGCTGGGCTCCCGGCCCTCCAGCTCCCTCAGCAGGTCGTCCGCCAGCAGCCCGACATAGGTTTCCCCGCCCTGGGCCAGCGCAAATTCCAGATGGTCCCGGGCCGCCTGGGTATTTCCCACAGTCAGGTGATACCGCCCCAGCAGCAGCCGGGCCTCTACCCGCTGGAACCGGTTAACGGCGCTGTCTGCCAAGGCGGACAAATCGTCCTCCAGCCCCTCCAGGGTACTACTGTGGATCTTCAAGGCGTAGCCCGTGACGCACAGCAGGCGCTGGACCTCCCGCCGGACGTCCCGCCGCAGGGGGCAGTCGTCATAGTTGGCCATGGCCTGAACCTGGGCCTGAAGGGCCTGGTCCCAGCGCTCCCACTGGATATGGATCAGGGCGGCCAGCCCCCAGTACAGGGCGCCGTTGCCGCTGTGCCTGTCCTCTAACTGGGCCTTCATCACAGATTCCGGCGTCACTACCTCCCCCGCCGCGATCAGGGCACCCACATAATAGGTGGTATAGAGATCTTGGACCAGCTGGCGCTCCCGCCGGGGGCCGCCGGCATATCGATTCTCGATGGCGCGCTTCAGCGGCATTGGGTCGCACCGCTCCCACAGGGGGCGGGCCATCCCCGCCAGCTTCTTCAGTGCCCGGCCGCAGGCGATCCCGGTCATCAGCTCTCCCATCTGGACACCCTCCTCAAAAAGTTCTGCCCTACCCGTTAAACCGATTCATTCCCTGCTCCAGGCCGTCCTTCAAAATACACTCCACCCCGTCGGCCGCCCGCTTCACCGCGGCGTCGATGGCCTTCTTGTCCTCGCCGGTGAACCTGCCCAGCACCCAGTCGGCCAAGTCGTAGTCCGGGTGGGGCTTCTCGCCCACGCCTACCCGCAGGCGGGGAAACTGATCTGTGCCCAGGTGCTGGATGATGCTTTTCAACCCGTTGTGTCCGCCGGCGGAGCCGCCCCTCCGGACGCGCAGTTTGCCCACAGCCAGCGCGGTATCGTCCAACACTACCAGCACATGGTCAGGCGGGACCTTGTAAAAATCCGCCGCCTGCCGCACCGCCTCGCCAGACAGGTTCATATAGGTGACCGGCTTCATCACCAGCACCTTTTCCCCGGAAATGGTGAAGATATTGGTCAGCGCCCTAAATTTCAGCTTCTGGATGGGGGCGTGCTGGCGCTCGCCGATCTCGTCGGCCACCATGAAGCCCACGTTGTGGCGGGTATCTTCGTACTTTTCTCCGGGATTTCCCAGGCAGACCAGCAGCCAGTTGACGCCGCCGGCATCTTTTTTCAAAAACATCGCGGTCCCTTCTTTGAAAACAGGGGCGGGCAAAAGCCCGCCCCTGGAGGTTTGTTCTTACAGGAAAAGGGGAGAAACGGAGGTCTCCATGTAGATGTGGCTGATGGCCTCGGCAAACATGTGGGCCACAGAGATGTACTTGATCTTGGGGCACTGGATACCAGGCTTCGCGGGGATGGTATTCAGGAAGATCACCTCGTCCAGCACGCTGTCCATGATGCGCTGGATGGCGGGGCCGGACAGCACGCCATGGGAGGCGCAGGCGGTAACATCCCGGGCGCCGCCAATCTCTACCAGCGCCTTAGCCGCGTGGCACAGAGAACCGCCGGTATCCACCATGTCGTCCAGAAGGATGACGTGCTTATCCCGCACATCACCGATGATATTCATGACCTCGGAGGAGTTGGCCTTCTGGCGGCGCTTGTCCACGATGGCCAGGGGCATATTCAGCTTCTGGGCAAAGGCCCGGGCCCGGGCCACGGAGCCTACGTCGGGCGACACGATCATAGTGTCATCATGGCAGGAGGCGTACTTCTGGGTAAAGTGCTCCACAAAGATGGGGGAGCCCAACAGATTGTCCACTGGGATATCAAAGAAGCCCTGGATCTGGTTGGCGTGGAGGTCCATGGTCAGCACCCGGTCCGCTCCCGCCGTGGTGATCAGGTTGGCCACCAGCTTGGCGGAGATGGGGTCCCGAGGCTTGGTTTTGCGGTCCTGGCGGGCGTAGCCGAAATAGGGGATAACAGCGGTGATGCGGCCGGCGGAGGCCCGCTTCAGGGCATCGATCATGATGAGCAGTTCCATCAGGGAATCGTTGACGGTGCCGGGCTTTCCCTCATCGACAAAGGAGCAGGTGGACTGGACCACGAAAACGTCGGAGCCGCGGACAGTCTCATAGATGGAGGCAAAATTTTCTCCATCGGAGAAGGCTCCTACCTCGGAGCTCCCGAGGGGGATGCCCAGCTCCTTACAGATGTCCTTGGCCAGCTGGGGGTTGGAATTGCCGGTAAAGACCTTGATATCCTTCCCGTGTGCGATCATAATACAGCTTCCTCCTAATATTTTTGGGTCCGGCTGTCGCCGCCGGCCCCGTTCCTATGTTGTGTGAGGCGTCCCCTCACTTTTTGCGCTTTTTCTCCCGGTTGGCGGCGGCCCAGCCCTCTTTCACCTGCTGGCGGGTGCGGCCGATGACCATGGCGTCCTGGGGCACATCCTGGGTAACCGTGGTAGCAGCGGCGATAAAGGCCCCGTCCCCAATCTGTACTGGGGGGACAAAGTTGGTGTTGCAGCCCACGAACACGTTGCTTCCGATGATGGTGCGGTGCTTCTGAAAGCCGTCATAATTGCAGGTGACGGTGCCGCAGCCAAAGTTGCAGTCGTCCCCCACGTCGCTGTCCCCCACATAAGTCAGGTGGGCCATCTTGGTCCCTTTGCCCAGATTGCAGTTCTTCAGCTGGACAAAGGCGCCGATCTTGGACCCCTCGCCTACCACACAGTGGGGGCGGATGTGGGTATAGGGGCCAATTTGGCAGCCCTTCCGAATGACGCTCTCCTCACACTGGGAGGCGTTGATGGCGCATTCATCCTCCACTGTGCAGCTGGTGAGCATCACGTTGGGCCCAATCTGGCAGTTCCTGCCCACCACGGTGTCCCCGCGTAAAATGGTGCCGGGGAGGAGCAGGGTCCCCTCGCCCACCTGGACCGAGTCCTCCACATACACAGAGGAGGGGTCCATCATATCCACGCCCGCCTCCAGCAGAGCCTGGCGTTTGGCTTCCAAAGCGGCCTGACGATCACGCATATTGAATTCTCCTTTTGCTCTGGCTTAACAGGCCCTGAAATCAGGACTATAGACATTATAGCATATTATCAGGTCTTTTTTCCCGTGACAAGGAAAATTTTTTCAAAAAGGCCAGAAAGCACAATTTCACCGCAAAATCCCCCAACTTCGCAAAAAAACTCTCCTCCAGCAGGTGGAGGAGAGATAAAAATCAGGCACAGGCGGGCAGGAGGGGGCGCACTCCGAGCCGCTCCCGCAGACGGGCGGGATGGTAAACGCGGGACATTTCCAGTCCGGCGCAAAGGGTGTCCACCAGGTCCACCAGCCAAGCCTCTCGAGACCTGGGCAGAGCTCCACCCAGGGGCCACATATGGGACAGGATGATGTTCCGCTCCTTGTCGGACAGCCAGGTCAACTCCCCGGCGTTTCGAGCGGCCGCCCGCGGATGGTCAAAGCACTGCCAGCCGGGATGGGCGGACTTATCCTTAGAGTCGTACAGATACAGGTCGTGGAGCAGTCCTCCCCGGGCAGCGGCCCGAGCATCCAGCCCCAGTACCTTGGCGGCGCGGTAGGACAAGTAGGCCACAAACAGGGAATGGTCCAGGGTGGAAATAGGGCCATGGTGCTTCCACCGGCCCATCATCCGCACCTGGTCAGACTCCAACAGCTCACGGGTAGTCTGGAGGAAATCCAAAATATGACGATTCATGGGAATCCATCCTTTCTCCTTCTGGAAAAGTCATTCTCTGGGCTCATTATACACAAAAGCTGGAAAAATACCAGACAAAAAATTTACCAAATCTATCGTATCTGGCCGCTGCCCCGAATGATAGTTTTGTAGGAACACAGCTCCGCCAGCCCCAGGGGGCCCCGGGCATGGAGCTTTTGGGTGGAAATGCCCATCTCACACCCCAGTCCAAATTCACCGCCATCGGTAAAGCGGGTGGAGGCGTTCCAGTACACGGCGGCAGAGTCCACCCGCTGTTGAAAGGCGTGGGCAGCCCTCTCGTCGCCGGTGACAATGGCGTCAGAGTGGCCGGTGGAGTGGGCGGCGATGTGGTCCACCGCGTTTTCCAAGCTGTCCACTACCTTGACTGCCAGAATGTAGTCCAAAAACTCCGTGTCAAAGTCCCGCTCCCCGGCGGGAGTGCCCGGAATGACCGCCGCGGCGGAGCGGTCCAGGCGCAGTTCCACGGGGGGCAGGCCGGCGGCAGCCCGGTCCTCCGTCAGCCGCCGACGCAGCTTGGGCAGGAACTCCTCGGCGATGGCCCGGTGGACCAGGCACACCTCGGCGGCGTTGCACACACTGGGCCGAGAGCATTTGGCGTTCTCCACAATGTCCAGGGCCATCGTTTGATTGGCCCACTGGTCCACATAGATGTGGCAAATGCCGGTGCCTGTTTCCAGTACCGGGACGGCGGCGTTGTCCACACACGCCCGAATCAGCCCCGCCCCGCCACGGGGAATGAGCAGGTCTACCAGGCCCCTGGCCGCCATCAGCTCCCCCGCCGACTGGCGGGTGGTGTCCTTCACCAGCTGGAGTGCCTCGCTGGGCAGGCCGGCAGAGGACAGCCCATCCTTCAGGGCAGCCACAATGGCGGCGGCTGAGTGGTGGGCCTCCTTGCCACAGCGGAGCACGCAGGCAGACCCGGCCTTCAGGGCCAAAGCGGCGGCGTCGGAGGTCACGTTGGGCCGGGACTCGTAGATGATAGCGATGACCCCCATGGGAACAGAGACCCGTTGAATCACCAAGCCATTTGGCCGGTCCACTCGGTTCAGGACGACGCCCACCGGATCTGGGAGATCAGCCACCTCCCGGACACCCTGTGCCATTCCGGCGATCCGGTTCTCATTCAGGGCCAGCCGGTCCAGCATCACCTCAGAGATGGTCCCTCTGGCCGCCTCCATATCCAGGGCGTTCGCCGCCAGGATGGGGTCTGCGCGGGCGATGAGCGCATCCGCCATAGCCAGCAGGGCACGGTTTTTCCGGTCAGTATCTGCCAGAGCCATGGCGGCCTTGGATGCCTTGGCCTTTTGCAGCAGTTCTTGTGTCGTCATATCAAACACCTCTTTATCATGGTAGGTCAGCATAGAAAAGGACGGGCGCACACTCGATTTCAACCAGAGACGAGGGAGGCAGGGCCCTCGGTAAAAAAGGGCCATACCAAGCTAAACGCGCACAGGACTAGGGCGGCGGCCATTGTGGTATCTACCGCCCCGCGGTGGCTGGTGAACAGGGACTGCAGGGAGGCCCCAGCAAAGAGCCATACCAGGTTGCAGACCGGCCCAGTGAAGGGGAGAAACAGCCCCACGCCCAGCAGGGCCCAGAAGGATCGGGTATAGGGCAGCACATAGGCGCTCAACGCGGTCAGACAGAAAATCATGATTTTCACATTTGTCAGGTTGATAAGCAGCCCGGTCCGGAAAGTGGGGGCGGCCGGGTCCTTGGCAGCCCCGGACTTCGGGCTGCGCGCTATGTGCCAGGCCAGCCACAGCATATACACCGCGCCCAGCCAGGACAGCATTCCCACGTATTGGCCCAGCGCCGCGCCCAGCCGCCAAGTGATGGCCACCGAGACCAGAGAGATGAGGAGGAACCCGGTAAACAGCCCGCGCCATTGGCGCAGGGCCGCACCGGGACCATACCGCAGGGCCGCCGACAGGGAGCACAGGTTGGCGGGGCCGGGGGTAATGCCGCCTGTAAAACAATATAAGAGGAAGGACGGGAGCATGGTTACAGGCATAGCGGCACATCTCTTCTTTCCGTCTGTGAGCTCAACTCACTGGTACGTAATTGATTTGGACATCCTGATTGGTGGCCTCCAGCTTGAAGATGACGGGGCGCAGGCCGTCATTGCAGGAGCAGATGGCAACACCGGGGGTGCGGATCCAGTCCCCAAAGTAGAAGGGCTCCTGGCCCGCCCCGTGGGCCAGGGCAAATACATATTGATAGATCGCCTTCCATGCCTCGTCACACAACCCGTCAGGTTTGGCGTAGTCGGCATAGAATACCTCTCCCTCCCGAAGCATGGGACAGGCAGACAGTCCTTCCACTCCGTATTCCCTGGCCAAGTCCTCCTGAAGTGTCTTGCGCAGAACGGTGATCTTTACTTTTTTCATCGCCCGGTCTCCCGTCCTTTTTGATGCGCGGCCTCCAGGGCAATCTTCCCCAGGAAGCGGGTACCTACGGCCCGGCCGTCTACGATGTCATAGAGGTTCTCTGGGCGCGCGCCGTTGGTGATAACCATATCGCAGCCCCGCTGAGTGACCATTTTGGCCGCCCGAAGCTTGGTCCCCATGCCGCCCACCGCCAGCTCGCTTCCCTTACCGTCAGCCAGGGACTCGATTTCCGGTGTGACCTCTTCCACTGTGGGGATAAGGCGGGCGGCGGGGTCCTTGCGGGGGTCGGCAGTATACAGCCCCTCGATGTCGGACAGAAGGACCAGCAGGTCGGCCTCCACCGAGCAGGCTACGATTGCGCCCAGCGTGTCGTTGTCCCCCACCTTGATCTCGGCGGTGGCAACGGTGTCGTTCTCATTAATGATAGGCAGAGCGCCCAGCTCCAGCAGTCGGGCCATCGTGTTCTCAAAGTTCTGCCGGCGGTCGTCGTGGTCAACGTCCTCTCCGGTCAACAGGATCTGGGCTACTGTGTGGTTGTACTGGGCAAACAGCTTATCATAGGTATACATCAGCTCACACTGGCCCACCGCGGCGGCGGCCTGCTTGGTGGGCATATCAGCCGGCCGGCCGGATAGATTCAGCTTGCCTACCCCCATGCCGATTGCGCCGGAGGACACCAAAATCACCTCATGTCCGGCGTTTTTCAGGTCGGACAGCACCTTGACCAGCTCCTCCACATGGCGGATGTTCAATCGCCCAGTGGCGTGGGCTAAGGTGGAGGTGCCTACTTTGACTACGATGCGCATATTATAGATCCTCCTTATTATATCTAGCTCACTTCTGCCCTAAGGCGATGGTCTTTTCATAAGCGGCAATCACTGCGTTCATAGCCGCAGCCCGGAATCCCTGCTCCTCCAAAATTCGGACGCCTTGGATAGTGGTGCCACCAGGGGAACAGACCCCGTCCTTCATGTCGCCGGGGTGAATTCCCGTTTCTAGCACCAGCTTTGCTGCGCCTTTCATCATCTGGGCAGTATACATCTGCGCTTTGTCCCGGGGTAGGCCGCAGGCCACACCTCCGTCCGCCAGTGCCTCAATCATCAGAGCACAGAAGGCGGGGCCACAGCCTGAGAGGGACATAGCCGCATCGCACAAGTCTTCGTTAATGTGGTCCACTAGACCGGCTGGGGCAAGCAGTGTCTGAAGTGCTTTCAATTCCTCCACAGTAGCCCCCAGACCGCAATACTGAATTACACCAGCACCCACCACCACAGGAGTGTTTGGCATCAGTCGGATCACAGGATATTCCGCCCCCGCCATCGCCTGAATCGTCTGAGAAGACAAACCAGCGGCCATAGACGCCAGAACAAACCTGTCCTTACGGGCAGCCAGGATCGGGGACAGAGAACCCAGTACCTGTCCCATTAGTTGGGGCTTTACTCCCAGAAAAATTAAGTCACAGTGTTGAGCTATCGTCTCATTGTCAGCGACACGGCAGTCCAACTCTTGAGCCAGCCTTCTGGCCTTTTCCTGTGTACGGTTGGCCAAATACACTGGAGCGCCTGCCGCTCCCTTCGCAGCCACCCTGGCCAGAGCGGAGCCCATGTGTCCTGTCCCAATAAATCCAATGGAACGAAACATCGATTTGTCCTCCTTTATTTTTGGTATTCTCAGTAAAACAAGAATTTTTCTCTATTTTATATCATAACACAGTCCGTCAACAATTTAATACAAATCTATGTAAGGAGTATCCTTTCTTTTGCCCCCGGATGCAGACTATCAGGCGCTTTCAGATTCGCCACATTTGCATATATACAGATTAAATCTTTCATTTTTTAGATATCTCCACGAAATGTAGGTTTGACTTCAATTTTTTCTTCGTTACCTCTAGCCTTATATATTATGCGCATATTTTCATTCCAATTTTTGTATATATTTTATAAATTCATCAAATTGCACAATCTTTTTTATTTTTTGCTTATTTTTAGTTAAATTCAACTTCTTTTTAAATATCGTTCAACATTGGTACGAATTTCCTGTATCATCTTCTCACCTGCAAGAGACAAACTCCTCCCTCGCAGGGTGGCCAAAGCAATAGTGCGGTAAATATTGTTTTCTATGGGATAGACCCTATAATGTCCTTCACAATTCTGCAGTACCAGCTCTGGAAGGATACTGCAACCAATCCCACTCTCCACCATCGCCAACACTGAGTGGTCTAAATTGATGACATATCGTGGGTCCAATACCAGCTGATTAGCTTCCAAAAACTCCCGCATAATCCTATCATATCCCCGCTGTGCCAAAATCAATGTCAAGGTCCGAAGGTCCTCGACCGTCACATAGGATCCGTTTAATGGCTCATAGTCCATTGGAGTGACACACAGCAGACGGTCATGGGCTAAAGTGACTGTAGTAAATTTGTCAGCGGTCGGCAGGGAGAGAAACCCCATATCTATAGTATTATCCAACAGCATCTGTTCAATGGCGTGGTATCCCTCTTGGTATATCCGGACCTCTATATTCGGATATTTTTCCTGAAAAGAGCGCAGGATTCCTGGAAGCCAGTTGCGACACACACTATCTATCACACCAATTCCTACAGTCCCCTTTTCCATCCCCTTGATTTGAGAAACACGCTCCTGCAAGCAGGCCTCTTGAGAAAGGATGGCCCTGATCTGAGGCAGCAGGCACTCTCCATCTTTGGTCAGCGTCGTGCCGTTCCGGTCCCGATAAAGCAACGGAAAACCAAAAGACTTTTCCAACGCACTAATTGCATGGCTGGCTGCAGATGGCGTGATGTGCATCGACTCCGCCGCCTTCGTCATATTCCCGTATTCCGCAATGGCGGAAAACAGCTCATAGGCTGACAGTGACATAGTCATACCCCCTCTTTTCCATTAAATTTTATTCAATATAGTATATAATATTGTGATATTTACTAAATGTCAATCCCGAGATATGATGGTAACACAAAGCAGAGATGCTCCTAAAATCAACATTGAGCCATATACCAAAACTTATTTGGAGGTCGTTCCTACCATGAGCAGAAATATCCTGATCACAAATCCAACTCTCCACCCCAATGCAAAGAAAAGACTGGAAGAATTAGGATTCCAGGTATTTGTTGCGCAGAACCCCTCAGAGGACGCGCTGATCCACCAGATCAATGTGCATAAGATCGTAGGTATGTTCGTCCGCATCGAGAAAATTACTGGAAGGATCTTTGACTCCTGTCCCAGCCTTCAAATAGTGGTGGAAAACGGCATCGGTGTGGACAACATTGATGTGGCCGCTGCCACCCGCAATGGTGTCAAAGTAGCCAACCTCTCTCTGGGCGCCTTAGCTGTGGCTGAACATACCATCGCTTTTATCATGGCCCTAGGTCGTGACCTCAGGTGGAATGATATTACTACGCGGGCCGGCCAGTGGAAGTCCTTTAACCAGCCCTCCTTCAACAGTGTCCAAATCATGGGCAGTAAGCTTCTGATCGTGGGAACTGGGAACATTGGGCAACAAGTGGCCAAGCGGGCTGGAGCTTTGGGGATGGAGCTACTAGGCTACGATCCCTTCCTTTCTCAGGATCGGATGGCCGCTGTGGGCCTTCGGAAGATGGAAACCCTAGAAGACGGGCTAGCCGAAGCCGATTTTGTTTCTGTACATATGCCCTTGACCGACCAAACACGAGGTATGTTTTCCACCCAACAGTTCAAGCAAATGAAGAACAGCGCCTTCTTTATCAACGTCGGCCGTGGTCCTATTGTTCACGAGCAGGCCCTCTACCAGGCACTGAAAAACCATGAGATTGCTGGTGCCGCCCTTGACGTATTTGAAAAGGAACCCACTCCTGCAGATAATCCGCTCTTCCAAATCGAGAACCTCCTGGTCAGCGCCCATGTCGCTGGGACTCATAAGACCCTTATGGCCGATCAAGCTATATTGGGGGCTGAGTCCATTGCAGAGGCCATCGACGGAGGTGGAAGATTCGCCCTAAACGTGGTCAATCAGTCACAATTGAATGCCCAAAACACTAAATAGCAAATTCTATATTTTATTTAAAAGGAGAGGTCACTATGAAATTTCAAGGTATTCTCACCGCTCTTGTCACCCCCATGGACGAGCAGTTCCAGGTGGACGAGGCCAAACTCCGTCAGCTAGTCAACATTCAACTTGACAGTGGCATCCACGGCCTTGTAATGCTGGGCGGCACCGGCGAGTACGCAGCCTTATCTGCCGAGGAGCGGCAGCGGGCTGTCCGGATTGCCAAGGAAGAGGCTGCCGGGCGTGTCCCCGTGGTGGCCGGCGTCTTGGAGCCTGGCTTTGGCGAATGCTTGAAGGCCTGCAAAGCCTTTGACTCTATGGGTGTGGATGCCCTCCTGGTGTTAACCCCCTTCTATCTAAGCCCCTCGCAGCCTGGTATCATCGACTATTTCCAGCGGATTGACCAAGCGGTCAACACCCCTATCATCCTCTACAATATTCCCTACCGTACTAGCGTCAATATGACTCCCGATACCGTGGAAACTATTGTCAATACCACCAAAAATGTAGTTGGCATTAAGGAATGCTCCCCCGACCTGGGCCAGAACATCGATCTGCTGCGCCGACTGGGCAGCCGGATCTCCGTCCTCAGCGGAGAGGAGTTCCTGGCTGCCAGCGTCATGACCTATGGCGCCTGTGGCGGTATTATTGCCACCGCTAACGTGCTACCTAAGGTGTGGTTGGAGCTGTATGAAAAATCCGTGGCTGGCCAGTACAAGGAGGCTACCGATATAGTCAAGCAGTACATTCCCCTGTTTAAAGCCCTATTCCGTGAGGCTAACCCCGGCCCCATCAAGTACGCTATGCGGAAGCTGGGACTACCCGCCGGACTGGCCAGTACTCCCATTCCCGCCGAACCCTCTCAGGAAACTCGCGACCTCATTGACCGACTGCTAACAGAATTCGGCCTACTATAAGCTGATTGTTCATGCACCTGCATCGTTTGGGGCATCCATAACAAGCGTTGCAGGTGCAGAACAGTTCAATATTAAAGTCACCCCGGCCACCTTTCCGTCCTCACGGGGCGGAGCCGGATGACACCAGGATGAAAAAGGAGGGTATCTGGTACTATGAGAATCTTTCGCCGCACTGCAGTAATTGTAACCTCTCTGCTCCTCACGCTCGGTCTGACCGCCTGCGGAAATGCTGCCACCAACAGTAATACAAAGGTTCTGAAATTGGCGCTGGAGATTGCGCCCAACGCGCTTACAACCGAAATGGCGCAGAAAGCTGCGGACCAGATCAAAGAGGAAACTAACGGCTCTGTGACCGTTGAGATCTATCCCTCCGGACAGCTTGGCTCCCAGCGAGACTTTATTGAGAGCATGATGCTGGGCACTATCGAAATAGGCTATGTCAGCGCCTCCTCGGTGGAAAATTTTGAGCCGGAGTTTGTCCTCTATGATATCCCCTTCACAGTTTTTGGGCCAGAACACGCTGAGGTTCTGTGGGACAGTGAAATCAGCCAGCAGGTCCAGCAAAAGTTTTTGGAAGAACAAGGCATCCGTACTCTAGGTATGATCGACTGCGGTCCACGAAACATCTACACCACAGTTGAGGTTCGATCGGCTGCTGACTTTTCGAAATTAACCATGCGGACAGCAGATGTAGCTGGTCTTATCAACCTGTTTAATGCCCTAGATGCCAACCCTACCGTGACTGCCTTTAACGAAATCTATACTGCTATGCAAACTGGCGTGGTAAACGGATTTGAGATTGGTCTGGAGAGTGTTCTGTCCAATAACCTACAAGAGGTCGTGGACTACTGTGTAGAAACCTGTCACACCTATACCATCGATTGCTTCCTGATGAGTGAGAGAGCATATCAACGGCTGACCCCCGAGGAACAGGAAATTGTGACCCGCGCTTTTGAAGAAGCCAGTACTGAACAGCGCAAGGCGTTCAACGAAAATCTTGCGGGTTATAAAGAGCGCCTAGCCTCGGCTGGAGTGGAAACCATCCAATTCTCTGACGAGGAAATGTCAAAGGTAATCGAGATGGCTCAACCCGCCATTGAAAAGTCGATCAGCGGCATTTTCAACACCGCCATCGTGGAGGAGATTCGTGCCATGGGATAAGGCATGGCAGTTCTTTAAGCGGCTAGATATTTTGATCAAGGAGGCGATATTGTGAAAGCGGTATTTGACATCTATGATAAGGTGCTGAAAATATTACTCTGCTGCGCCACTGGAGGATTCGTAGCCATCTGCCTGCTCCAAGTCTTTTTCCGGTTTGTGCTGCAAAATTCTCTAGTCTGGTCTCAGGAGGCATGTAACCTTCTGTTTTTCCTGTCTATCTTTCTGGGCGCTGCTGTTTGTGTAACAGAGCGCCGGCACATCACGATCGACCTGGTACTGGAGTACCTTCCTTTCCGTGTGAAGCGATATTGGTACCTTCTAATTTATGCCATTATGTTTATTTTTTCTGTATATATGGTGTTCAATGGCTACAGCATGGCTCTCACCTTTGCCCATCAAATCACCTCTACCCTGAAGCTGAGCTACTATCATGTCTATCTGTCCATTCCTATCACCTGTATTTTGATGGCTATTAATGTGGTACGGGCGGCTGCTTATGACTTTTTTGTGACCTATGCACCTAAAAATGATCCCAGTCGGAACAAGGAGGGTGGAGCTGCATGAGTGGATTGACCGCATTGATGCTGATTGCTTTTATGGTGATGGTCCTGATTGGTGTTCCCATCACTTTCTCTACTGGAGCTGCCGTCATGCTCTATCTTGTTCTGGGCGGGGATATCCCAGGTACTCTCCTAGTTCAGAGGATGTACAACTCCTCCGTCAGTTTTACTATGTTAGCAGTCCCATTGTTCATCATTGCCGGCGAGCTGATGAACAAGGCTGGTATTACCAAGCGTATTGTACGCCTCTCCTCTACGCTGGTGGGACATATTCGGGGCAGCCTAGCCCATGTGACCATTTTTGCTAGTATGCTATTCGCTGGTATGTCTGGCTCCTCTGTGGCAGCGGCTTCTTCTGTAGGGGGTATGCTCATCCCGGCCATGAAGGAAGATGGCTATGATGCTGGCTTCGGTGCGGCCGTCACTGCCTGCTCCGCCACCATGGGGCCCATTATTCCCCCCAGCATTGCCTTTATTATCTACTCCTCCATCACAGGAGATTCTGTCGGCAAGCTGTTTCTTGGAGGTATGGTCCCCGGTATCATCATGGGCGTCAGCCTAATGGTGATCGCCTACTTGATCTCTAAGAAGCGGAACTACCCCATCCACGAGCGTTCCTCCACCGCTGAGAAGCTCTCCGCTGCCAAGGGCTCTGTTCTGGCTATCTTGATGCCGGTCATCATTCTGGGCGGTATTATGTCTGGCATCTTTACCTCTACGGAGGCCGGCGCCGTAGGGCTGCTCTATGGCCTGTTGGTCGGCCTGGTAACCCGAGAGCTGCCCATGAAGGAAGTACCCACTGTTTTGGTCAACGGTGCCTTGACATCCGCTTCTATCATGTATATCATTGCCACCTCTCAGGCTCTGGGCTGGATCTTGACCATTGAGCGACTTCCCCAGGCGCTGGTAGCTTTTCTCTCCAGTCTGACCTCCAACAGCACACTGATTATCTTCATTATTCTAGGTACTCTGCTTATCATGGGCTGTTTCCTGGTAGATACCGCCATGATCACCATTATGACCCCTCTGTTTATCCCTATCGTCAAGCAGTATGGCATTGATCCCATTCAGTTCGGCGTGGTGATGGTCATGATGACCACTGTAGGGGGCATCACTCCTCCGGTCGGGAATCTACTGTTCGTGGCCAGTGGCATTGCAAAGACCCCTGTCCTCCGCACTGCAAAAGCTATGATCCCCTTTGCCTGTGCCCTGTTATTCTCTATGGCCGTCTGTGCCCTATTCCCACCTCTTGTGACATTCTTGCCCAATTTGCTCGGTTAACCTGACCTATCTTAAATCACAGAAAGGAAGTTGAGTACTATGGCTAATGCCTACTTTACTATTTCAAAGCCCACCAATGATCCCTTCCTGGGCTATATGCCCGGCAGTTCTGAGCGGGAGGAACTGAAAGCGGAACTGGAGAGGCAGTCCAATCAGATTGTTAAGATTCCGCTGATCATTGGCGGTCAGGCGATTTATACAGATAAGACCATTAAAGTGACGATGCCCCATGATCACAGCCACGTCATTGCCGAGTGTTGCATAGCAGGAGAAAAAGAACTAAAAATGGCAGTTGACTCCGCTTTAGCTGCAAAAGAGGAATGGGAGTCCATGCCGTGGGAGCATCGTTCTGCAATCTTTCTGAAAGCAGCCGATCATATCACCAATTCTTACCGCCCTGTACTAAACGCTTCTACCATGTTGGGACAGTCCAAAACGGTATTCCAGGCCGAGATCGACATCGCAGAGCTGGCTGATTTCCTGCGTTTTGGTGTCTGGAGCGCACAGGAGATCTTTAAGGATCAACCCAGCAGCAGCGCCGGTATTTGGAATCGCCAAGACTATCGTCCACTGGATGGTTTTATTTGTGCCATTACGCCCTTTAACTTTACTTCCATCGGTGGTAACCTTGCTACCGCGCCTGCTATCATGGGCAATGTAGCAGTTTGGAAGCCCTCCCGCACGGCTGTCCTGTCCAACTACTACTACATGAAGCTGCTAATGTGGTGTGGCCTGCCAGCAGGCGTCATCAACTTTGTTCCCTGCACGGGCAGTGATATGTCCCAATATGTAGTCAGCCACCCTAAGATGGCCGGATTTCACTTCACCGGCTCCACTGCGGTCTTCCAGAATGTATGGAAGCAGGTGGGTGAAAATATTGCCTCTTACGCCAACTATCCCCGTCTGGTAGGCGAGACCGGCGGCAAGGACTTTATCTTTGCCCACAGCTCTGCCGACATAGAGCCGCTAGCTACCGCTATCGTCCGTGGCTCCTTTGAGTATCAGGGACAGAAGTGCTCCGCCTGCTCCCGCGCCTTCATTCCCGCCAGCATCTGGCCTCAGGTGGAGACGTTGTTGAAAGCCCACACCGCCGCCCTAAAGGTAGGCGACGTCCAGGAGTTCGATACCTTTATGGGCGCCGTTATTGACCAGGCCTCCTTTGAAACCTGCAAGGAATACATCGACCGGGCAGCAGTCTCTCCGGACTGCGAATTTGTGGCCGGCGGCGCCTATGACGACAGTAAGGGCTGGTTCGTCCAGCCTACCATCATACGCTGCAAGACTCCCACATATGAGTCCATGGTTAAAGAGATCTTCGGCCCTATTGTTTCCATCTACGTCTATGAGGACGACAAGCTGGATGAGACCCTGTCCATCTGTGACAGCGCCTCTCCCTATGCCCTGACCGGTGCCATTTTTGCACAGGACCGGCAGGCCATTGTAAAGATGGAGAAGGCTCTGCGCAACGCCTCGGGCAACTTCTATATCAACGACAAATGCACGGGTGCCGTAGTTGGCCAGCAGCCCTTTGGAGGAGCTAGGGCCTCTGGAACCAACGACAAAGCAGGCACCACCCTGAACATGATTCGCTGGGTCAGCGCTCACTCCGTCAAAGAGGCCTTTAGCCCCTCCTCCGCAATCAAATATCCCTATATGTCCCAGCCGTAAGTCCGACCTCTGTTTTTGAAACCGAGGGCGGGACCTTTGCCGGTCCCGCCCTCGGTTCTTTTTTTCTTAGGAGAAAATTTAAGAAGTTCTTAATTGTTTTTTCCCGCTCTCTTCGATATACTATGTGTACTAATACAATTAATACAGTTTTGAGTGTGGGAGGTCGCAATGCGCGGGATGAAAAAAAGCCTCTGTTTCCTGGGTGCCTGCCTGCTGTGTTTGGGGTTGACCAGTTGCGCCGCTGCGGAGCAAGATGCCTTTCAGGTCCAGATTATCTGCAAGAGTTCCGGCATACAGCAGATCTTCTGGAGCTGCTATCTGGATGGAGTCTTTTATGGTTCTGGGGGAATGGCCGACTTGGACGGAGAAGAGTTGACAGCGGAAAGCGAACTTGTCCCCTGTTTCTCCCGTGCCTACCTAGACGGTGCAGATCCGATTGGCTTCTCCATCGATTTTTCCCCCTATGCGGAGGGCAGGATCATCCCCTTAGGCACTACGGACCAGGTATCTATCCCCGCCCAGTATGGAGCGTGTTACACTGTGATACTCTCCGGGGACGAGGCAACAGGCTTTCAGGCCGAACTACAGTAAATATCTACAGACCAGATCCGGCGGCGTCCCGCCGAGAGAGGAGGAATCGCTTTGCTCAACCTAGACTTTCGGGATTCCCGTCCCATCTATGAACAGGTGAAGGACGGCCTGCGGAAGCTGATGGTATCCGGAGTCATTCAGGAGGGAGAAAAGCTCCCTTCTGTCCGTACCATGGCCAGCTCCCTGGCCATCAATCCCAATACCATCCAGCGGGCTTACGACGCTCTGGAGTCCGAGGGCTATCTCTGCTCCGTGCCAGGCAAAGGCTCCTTTGCCGCCCCCAACAGCGGGGTGGACACCGGGCGGCGGGACGCCCTGTTCCAGACCTTTGACCAGACAGCGGCGGAGCTGCTGTTTCTAGGGGTCAACGGCGAGGAGTTATGGGCCCGCGTCCGGGCTCTGGAAGGAGGAGAGGAACCATGATAAAGGTAAACAACGTAGTCAAGACCTTCGAGGGCTTCCGGGCCCTGGACGGTCTGACCATGACGGCGGAGAAGGGCTCTATCTACGGCCTTGTGGGCCCCAACGGCGCCGGAAAATCCACCATCCTGCGCCACATCATTGGCGTCTACCGCCCCGATTCCGGCAGCGTCTTGGTTGACGGCCAGCCGGTCTATGAAAATCCCGCCGTAAAGGCCAAGATCGCCACCATTCCGGATGAGCTGTATTATTTCGCCTCCGCCTCCACCCGGGACATGATGCGGTTCTACCGGGGGATGTACCCCCAATTTGACGCCAAGCGATATGAGGCGCTGAAGGATGCCTTCCCCGAGGTGGATGAGAAGCAGCCCATTCGCCGCCTGTCCAAAGGGATGCAGAAGCAGTCCGCCTTCTGGCTGGCCCTGTGCTGCCAGCCGGAGGTACTGGTGCTGGATGAGCCGGTAGACGGGTTAGACCCGGTGATGCGCCGCCAGGTCTGGTCCCTGCTGATGGGTGACGTGGCCCAGCGGGGGACCACGGTGCTGGTGTCCTCCCACAACCTGCGGGAGCTGGAGGACGTGTGCGACCATGTGGGCATCCTGTCCCATGGCAAGGTACTTCTGGAACGGTCCCTCACCGACCTTCAGGATAACGTGGTCAAGCTCCAGGTGGCCTTCCAGGACGGGCAGCTGCCCCAACTGCCCCAAGATATGAACGTCCTCCACACCACCCAGGTAGGTCGGGTGTTCACTCTGATTGTCCGGGGCAGCCCAGCGGACATCAAGACCAGGATGGCAGTGTATTCCCCCATTCTGATGGAGGCCCTGCCTCTGTCCCTGGAGGAAATCTTTATCTATGAAATGGGAGGTGAGGACTATGGGGTCCGCGACATCGTGCTTTAATTCCACCCTCTACCGCAAAACTATGACCCGCTTCTGGCCCCTTTGGGCCCTGTATGGGGTGATTTGGGCCTTTCTGATCCCTCTGAACCTGCTCAATCAGTTTTTCTGGCTTCAGGAGCGATATCAGGGAGAGCTGGACCTTCAGTCCATGCTGACCTCCGCCGCCCTGGACATCCCCTATCTCCTGACTATGGGAGTGGCCCTCTCTCTGGTCTTTGGGGCGCTGGCCGCCATGGCCTCCTTCGGCTATCTATACAATAACCGGTCCGCCGCCATGATGCACGCGCTGCCCCTGCGGCGGGAGGCCCTGTTCACCACCCAGTATCTGGCCGGTCTGTCCTGCCTGCTGCTGCCCCATCTGGCGGTGGCTCTGGTGACGGCGGCCGCCGAACTGGCCTTTCTGCCTATGGAGTGCTGGGGAGAGGCGCTGGCCGCCCTGGCTGTCTGGCTGCTGGTTCAGAGCGGCACCGCTCTGTTTTTCTTCTCCTTTGCCGCCTTCTGCGCCATGTTTACCGGCCACATCCTGGCCCTGCCCGCCTTCTATGTCATTCTGAATTTTCTGGTCATGGTGATCTCCACCCTGCTGGCGGAGCTGATGAACCGCTTTTTCTACGGCTTCCCCGGCCGGGGCTGGGTGGGGGGCAGACTGGTAGAGTGGTGTACCCCCGTCTATCTGCTGTCCCAGGCCTGTAACTGGAATGTGGTCCAGACGGGGGAGAGCGGGGTCGCTGTGACTAGGGAGTGGGGTCTCGCCTCCCCCTCCACCGTGGCCATCTACGCCGTGGCCGGACTGGTTTTTGCCCTTTTAGCCCTGCTGGTCTACCGCCACCGTCATGTGGAATCCGCCGGGGATGTAGTGTCCATCCCCCTGGTCCGGCCTATTTTTAAATATGGGGTCTCCTTCTGCGCCGGACTGTGCTTTGGCACCTTTACCAGCACTTTTTTGGGCTGGCAGGCAGACGCCGTATTCCTCACCGCCTGTGTGCTGTTTTGGACCGTAGCGGGCTATTTTACCGCTGAGATGCTGCTAAAAAAATCCTTCCGGGTGCTAAACGCCTGGAAAGGCTGCGCGGCGGTGGCGGCCGCCATGGCTCTGTTATGCGCCGCCTGTGTCTATGATCTCTTTGGCGTGGAGAGCCGGATTCCCGATGCCGGCCAAGTCGCTTCCATCAATCTATCGGCAGACATGGGATACCCCATGGATATCAGCGGCTTCCATCTGTCCCAGATCACCGAGCCCGGCCAGATCCAGCAGGTCTTGGACCTCCACCAGGCCATCATCAATGAGAGGGACCGGAATGGAGCTGACAATTACAGCATATACGGTGATGACTACATCTTTTTCTATGTGACCTATACGCTGAAGGATGGGTCCACCCTGTCCCGTGAATATTCCAGCGTCCCCATCTTCCTGGATGAGTTGGACAAGGAGGGCTCTGTCACTCAGCTGGCCGACCAGTTGATCCAGAACCGCGGCCTGATCTCCATGGTGTATAATTTTGCCTCTTTCGAGGAACAGGGCCGGCTGGTGGAGGCCTATCTCACCGATGTCCGGATGCTGCCCAATTCCCTGTCCCCGGAGGGGGAAGATCGGAGCACCCTGTATCTGGACGGCGCCGCCGGGGAGGACCTGGAGGGCCTGTGGGAAGCGGTCAAGGCTGACTTTGCTGATGGGAGCATCGGCGTACGCTATCTCTTCAGCGACGAGGAGCGGTTGCGAAACACCTACCGCACCGACCTGCGTTTCCAATGGGAGCTGCCCCTTGAGGAGCAGCCCGGCCGCGGCGGCCAGTATGCCCCCGCCGCAGAGAGCAGTCCCGTTGGCCAGACTTATTCCTCCTCCCTCAGCATCACCCTGACGCCCAACGCCAGCCGCACACTGGAATGGCTTCGGACGTTCAGCGGCCTGGGCTCCCAGTATGAGCTGGTCCTCCACGATGAGGAAACGGCTGTCGGAAGCGTTTCTACCGGAGATACCTCTGTGGCGCCCCCCTACCAGGAGGCCGTCCTTGCGGACTGAAGCCTTCTTCCCTCCCCCGGCTTAAAATAGAGCCGGGGGATTTTGTTAAAAAATTCACTATTTTACATAATTTTTGCCCTTCCGCTGATATAATTTTTGCGATTTTGTCAATCACAGGCAGGAAAGAGGCACCCTTGGGCAGAAAAATTGATTGCTTTTTCCCCTTTCCTCCGATATAATCAGAACAAGAGCGGAAATCGTGGGCGTCCCTCTGGACGCCAAATAAATTTTGGAGGTAACAGAAGCTATGAAAGACATCTACGTTGTCAACTGCTGCCGCACCGCCATCGGCTCCTTCGGCGGCTCCCTGAAGGATATCCCCGCCGCTGATCTGGGCGCTACCGTCATCAGGGAGGCCCTGTCCCGCGCCGGCGTCAAGCCCGAGCAGGTGGACGAAGTCATGTTTGGCTGCATCCTCACCGCTGGCCTGGGCCAGAATGTGGCCCGTCAGGCTGCCATCAAGGCCGGTGTGCCCACCTCCGTCCCCGCCTACACCGTGGGCATGGTGTGCGGCTCCGGTATGAAGTCCGTCATCGAGGCCGCCCGTACCATCATGGCCGGCGACGCCGACATCATTGTGGCCGGCGGCACCGAGAATATGTCCGCCGCCCCCTACGCCCTGCCTGCCGAGCGCTGGGGCGCCCGCATGGGTGACAAGAAGGTGGTAGACACCATGATCAAGGATGGCCTGTGGGATGCCTTTAACAACTACCACATGGGTACCACCGCCGAGAACATCTGCGACGTGTGGGGCATCACTCGCCAGGAACTGGACGAGTTTGCCGCCTCCTCCCAGAACAAGGCTGAGGCCGCCATCAACTCCGGCCGCTTTGACGACGAGATCGTCCCCGTGATGGTCAAGCAGAAGAAGCAGATGGTGGAGTTTAAAGTGGACGAGTTCCCCCGCGCCGGCGTCACCGCCGAGGGTATCTCCAAGCTGAAGGGCGCCTTCCCTGTGGGGCCTGAATCCCCCGCCCCCGCCGTGGAGCACACCTTCGAGCCCACCGGCATCAAGGAGTCCGCTGACAAGGGCCAGCAGCGCGTCACCGCCGCCAACGCCTCCGGCATCAACGACGGCGCCGCCGCTATCATCCTGGCCTCCGGCGAGGCCGTGGAGAAGTACGGCCTGAAGCCCATGGCCAAGCTGGTCTCCTGGGGCCAGGGCGGCGTGGATCCCAAGATCATGGGCGTGGGCCCCGTGCCCGCCTCCCGTCAGGCCATGGCCAAGGCCGGCCTGAAAATCGAGGACATGGATTTGGTGGAGGCCAACGAGGCCTTTGCCGCCCAGTCCATCGCCGTGGCCCGCGAGCTGGGCTTCGACATGAGCAAGGTCAACGTCAACGGCGGCGCTATCGCTCTGGGTCACCCCGTGGGAGCCTCCGGCGCGCGCATTATTGTCACTCTGCTCCATGAGATGCAGAAGCGCGACGACGCCAAGAAGGGCCTTGCCACCCTGTGCATCGGCGGCGGCCAGGGCGTTGCCACCATCTTTGAGAAGTGCTGATTTTCTCTTCTCCCCTTTGGAAAAGCGGCCTGTGATTTTGGAAGGATCACAATATAGTATCGAGCGGAGCTCCGGGACATCCCCAGGGCTCCGCTCCTTTTGTCCTGTGAGTCTCCCCCCAAGAAAGCGGGAATTTCCGAGGTCCTTGGGCCTTTTCGTCTTTTTTACGAAAATTCTGGTGATAGATTGAAACAAGGGGAAAAATAAGGTACTCAAAGGCAGAGTGAAACAAATCGGTCAAAGGGTCCATCCAATGATCGAGGGAGGAAACAGATGAACAAGATATAGAAACAGCTTCTCTATTACTGCGGCATTTTTCTTGTTATTTTCCTGAGTCATGTGGCTTGCTCCGGCTTTCAGGAAAAGGCACAGAGCACCTATCAGCTTGTATACCTACTCCTTGACCTTGGGACCGGCATTGCCGCCTTTATCCTTGTATTGCTGCTGGTCCTGGGCCGGACGGCGCTGTGCTCCATACGGCCAGCGGAAAATTCCGTTGTCTGTAATGCGGTATGCTTCTTCGCGGCCGCGGGGTTTCTGTGGTGGCGGTTTTTCTATTTTGGGGAGGTAACCTTTATTTCCCTGCTGCTGCCTGTAAGCAAGCTGTTTCATGGGCTGATGACCCTGCTGCTGATGCGGAAAAAGAAAGTTCAGGGAAATGCTGACACAAGTATCCCCTCCCCATAAAAATCAAAAGGCAGGCCTGTAGTTGGAACAGGCCTGCCTTTTCTTTTTCTGCGGGGCCGCTGACGAAAGCCCCCGGACGCCTGCTCCAAGGCGTCCGGGGGCTTCCGTTGAAAAAGAGGATCAAAATGAAACGAACTGTCTCTTGCAGATTTTATGATAAGAGAAACTTATTAACAATTCCAACGCAAGTTGTTACATAAGTTTTAAATCTCTCCTGGATCCAAAAATTTTGCCCAAAAAGGGGGAAAGACCAGCGGTCAAACCGCCGGTCTTCCAAAAAAAATTGGAGGATAGAATGAAAAGATGCTCTTGCCTTGCGAGTATCAGTATACCCAAGGGTTATTACAAAAGTTATCCGCAGTTGTTACAAAACCTTTAAATCTTTTCAGCGCAGCGCCTCAAAAAACTTCTGAAGGACCGCTTCACACTCCTCCCGCAGGGGACCCCGATAGATGCGGGGATGGTGGTTGAAGCGTTCCTCGAACAGATTGAGAACCGAGCCGCAGCAGCCCGCCTTCTCATCTCCCGCTCCGTAGTAGATTCGGTCAATGCGGGCGTTGATGATCCCTCCGGCGCACATGGGGCATGGCTCCAACGTTACATAGAGGGTACAGCCGTGAAGACGCCAGCTTCCGGTCCTGGCGCATGCGTCCCGTATGGCCTCCAGCTCCGCGTGGGCGGTGGCGTCTCCCCGTTCCTCCCGCCGGTTGCGCCCCTCGCCAACGATTTCTCCGTTCCGAACAATAACACAGCCTACGGGCACATCCCCCTCTGCCTGGGCCTCCATCGCCAGCTCCAGAGCCCGGCGCATATACTGTTCATGATTCATCCTGAATCTCCCGCATGAACACCAGTCCCCCATTCACCTGTGCGCAAAACTGCCAGCCTGCCCGGCCCAGCGCATTCCACTGCTCCTCCGCTTCTCTCACCTTTTTCTTCTCGTCAAACCCCATAGATGCCCTGATATCAGCTATTTTATATTCGTATTGCTTCATCCGTTTCACCCCTTTTCCCCAGTTTACACCAGGGGGGTGGTTTTCGCAACCGCTCTTTTCTCGGACTTCCTACCCCTCCTTCATGGCCAGCAGGGTGCGGGCCACGTTGTCCGCCCACAGGCGGGCACCGGCCAGGGCCTCGGTGAGAGTATTTCCATGGCCTCCCACCTCCACCAGGAGGTAGCCAGGTGAGAGCTGCTGGTTATACCGGCTGTTGCGCAGGACGATGGGCCGGGCCAGGCTGGAGTACCCTGTGACCAGGTTTTTTTGCAGCTTGATTCCAAAGGCCAAATTGTCCCTCCAGCGGGGGTGGGCAGCGCCAGAGCCGTCGGTGCCCACCACCAGCATGACCTGGGCCACCTTCTCCCCGGCCTCCTCTGAAACCAGCTTATAGATCTCCCCCTCGTTTCCCACCAGGGCGTCCCGGTGGACATCCAGCACCACTTTGATGGTGGGATACTGCTTCAGCCACTGCTCCACCGCCGCCTTGGACCGGTCATAGGCCCCATTATAGGCCGGATAGTCATAGAGGTTGGTATCATGGACCACCTGAAGGCCGTGGGCCCGGAAAACCGTGGCCATCTCCTCCCCCACCCGGACCATGTTGTGGTTACAGTCGGTGGTCCGGTAGGGATCGCTCTCCTCATAGGACCTCCCGTCCGACTGGGAGTATGCCTCACTGCCATGGGTGTGCAGGATCAGGATCTGCGGTCCCTCTCCCAGTGGAACGTCCACCGTGCCCTCCTCCAGCACCGAGGCGTCCAGCCCCAGGTCGGTCCGGTCATAGACATAAACTCCCTGGTCGTGGAGGTACTTCCCCCCCTCTTTGCCCTTCGCCGTCATCTCCAGGATGCCCTCGTCCTCTGTGGGAGGCTTCAGGTCGGGTTCCCCCTGCTCCTCCTCATCCACCAATTCTTCCTTTGAGCCCAAATCCTCCATCGGGTCGGCCCCATCTCGGACTTCCGCTACCGCTTCCTCTCCGGCAGCCAGCAGGGCGCTGTGACTCAACAGCAGCCTGCCCCATCCGGTCAGCTCTGCGGAAGCGGTCTGCCGGGGCAGCTCCCCCAGCTGGCTGGACAACAGGGACACGGACAGGCCGGGCTCCTGCCCCAGCGCGGCCAGCCGTTCCTTTACCCCGGATAAATCGGCCATCAGGGACAGCCCCCAGCAGGCCACCAACACAAGCCCCAGGGCCACTCCACGGCGCAGGGCCCGTCCGATTTGATCTCTCTTATCCACATTACCACCCCTTATCCTCTGTATGGTTCGTATCAGGAAGATATGCGGGAGCCAGCTCCTATATGACTTTCTGCCCCTTATTTCCTGGGCAAAAAAGACCTGACTGGTATATGGGGCACTCCGATCTGGGTATATAGCGGCACACACCGCCTCCTGGCTCCCTGGGGAGGACCAAGAGACGGTGTATGTAGAAGAAGATGAAAAATGGGTAAATTATCGATATGTCTTCAGACGACGTCCGGGGACCCAGCCCTTAGTGAAGTAGGCGAAGATCCACATAACAGCCACAATGGCAAAGCAAGCGCCAGTGACGATCCAGCTTCCGGTCGTACCCATGTTGACGATAAGAATGGGAGGAATTACCTGAAGGCCAATGATGATGGGACGGTTGAACACATCGGCGATGCCGGAGTCCTCAATACCGCGGCTCTTCAGTTCCGGGTCAACCACGCGCTGCAGCAGCACGCCGGTGGCCGCCACGCCGGTGGCGTGACCCCAGACCATCATGTTGCGCTCGAACCAATCCTCGTCGGAGGATTTTCCGCCCACGATGATGAACCAGAACCAGTTGATGAGGAAGCCAGCGGCGCACACCACGATGAGGGGAACCGCAAATTCCATTACGACACTCAGGTTCAGCGAGCCGATACCGGAAATCATCAGGAAGTCGGTGGCGGTGCCCTGGATACGCTGTACCGTACCCCGGTCCACATACTGATCCGCACCCGTCTTGTTCAGAAAGCCATTGAGGATGATTCCGGCAATGAGAGACAGGCAGAACTCAGGAATAGAGATCTTGAAATCAAAGGTAGCCAGCGTCCAGTTGGCAAACCACTTGGAGGCGATATAGCCCACCCAGCAGGCCAGCATCACAATACCCAGATGGAAGCCCAGAGGATCCAGGCAGATGGAGGCTACGGTGCCTTTCGAAGAAGACTTCTGCTTATTGGCAGGGACCAGGCCGGTACGCATTTCCTGAGGGAGCTCCTTGGGATTCTCCACGTAGTGGGTGTAGCCCTTACGGGTGCCCCAGTTGATAATGATCATGCCGCTAATGATGCCGCCTACGATGCCAATGGTGGCGCAGGTGTTGCCCAGATCCGTCATGTTAGGCACGCCCAGCTCACTCAGAGCGGAGCCTACCGCCGCAGCGGTGCCATGGCCGCCGTAGAAGCCAGTAGCCATCATCAGACCAAAGTTCTCGTCCAGAGTGGGATAGAGTTTGACCAGCAGCACCAGTGTGACCAGCATGCCTACGGCGTACTGCAGTACGGCAATACCCGACACGTTAAAGAACATACCGCTGATCTTGGGGCCCGACGCGGCCCCTTTCTGGGGCTTGTCCCCGATGGGGGTGGCGGCAAAGATCACCACGATCAGCACGCTGGCATAGGTCCCGAATGAGGTAGACAGAGGCAGGATCTTCAGCTGCTCCACAGGACTTTGTGGACCGAACAGAAGAGCCAGAAAACCAGCGATAACCGCGGGAGGAATCAGCACCTTTTGAATCAGTTTTACCTTGGCACGCAGAAATTCACCAATCAGTAGCAGTGCGCCCATGATCGAAATATCGACCATGACTTGCCAGATAGCAGAAGACATTGTGAGTTCCATTGTAAACACTTTCCTCCTTTATCAGTTGCTCCAGAAAGCCCTGACGCGCAGAAAGTCAGATCACATCCTGGTAATAGGGCAGCTGTTCATCAAAACGTTTCTTCCCGTTTTGATACCAGCTGATCATGTGGGAAATTGTGTCAGCTGCCTTGGACTCCACAGCCAGATCAGAGTTGAAGCCCTGGTGGGGCTGCACATAAATGTTGCCCATCCGGCTCTCCGCCATCTGGAGCAGCACCAGCGCCGCAGCTACCCGGTTGTTCACAGTCTCAACCTGCCCCTTCTGAACAGCCAATGAAAAATCATGCTCATTGGAGAACACATCCAGGCCGATGCCGCCCAGCACACCCTGATCGTAGAGCTTCAGCAGCACAGGCTCCGGCGCAATCTCGCCACGAGTCACATTGATGAAGATCAACCCCTTCTTGGCACGGCTGAGATAGTCGTAGGAGAAGTAGTTCTCGTTGTAATAAGGGCTCCCCTTGATCCGGGTCAGATTCATGGCGTTGATGATCACGTCGCTGGTCTCAATGGCCTCATCCTTGGTGACAAATTTCACGTCGTCACCGTATCGCTGGGACAGCTCCCGGGCGCGGATGTCCACAGCCTGTACTGTCAGACCGTTGGCACGAGCCAGATCAAATGCGCGCTTTCCAATATTGCCAAGACCAAATACTGTCACCACCCGGTTGGCGGCCAGCTCCATGAAGGAGTCAGTCTTGTTGCGCTCAAACGTAGCAGTGTTCACTGTGTATTGGTTTAGCAGTCCGGCAGTCGCGTACAGGAATTTGATGGCGGTCTGCGCAACCGCGTTGACGCAGTAGTTGCGCAAAGAGGTGATGTTGGAAACATCAGCCAGACTTTCCAGATGATCATAGCCAGCACTTCTGGTAATGATGCTCTTTTTGGGATTGCTGGCAAGGTAGTCCTGGGGAGGAACAGAGTGGGTCTTAATCGTAATGAGGGGAGGAAGCGTTTCGTCTGGGTGCTGTGCAAGAAAATCCTGCAGTGCATCGGGAACGATCAGATAACGCAGATCCCTGGGCAGCAGCCCCTTGGCCTGCGCTGCCTCCGTCTCCTCACGAAGGTGGTGAGCTTCCTCGCCCAAAGCCTCAAAGTGGATCACGTCGTAGTTGTGCAGCATTATGTTGTTGCTCCTTTTTCATTCGTGCCCAGCCCAACCCGCTGGCTGCGCCTGGTATAAGGCCCGTGCCGCAGGTTTTTCTTGGCTGCCGGGCAGAGACAGATGGGAATCGCCGCTGCGCATTGGCTTTTCTGCCTTGAATTATGTCAGAGAATAAGGACGTTTTCCTGCACTCAACGAGGATTAAATTGACGTATCTTGCTAATAGCAGGATGAAAACACCAAAAAAGTGAAAATGACGGTAAAGCAAATAAACAAATTGAATAAAACAAAAAATGGATTTATTTCCAAAAATATTAAATAATTCGGATCAAACACATAAAATGGGGTCATGTCGAAATTTCTGGTAGGTACCTTGTTATTTTATTGATCTATCTTGTTCAAAAAAGCAAAATGCTTTGAGAAGCGTTTCCGTCCATGCTACATTTGAGAGAACACAGGCGCTCCCTGGGAAACGCCCGACTTGAGAAAGGAGAGAACAGCGCCCGTATGCTGCAGTGCCGATATGAAGTACACATCAGTAAAAATGACACCTATTCTATGGATAAGCCTCACTTCCATGAGGATGTGGAGATTGTTCTGTGTGTGTCTGGAGAAGGGCTTTTGTTTATTGGAAACACTGTGTTTCCGCTGCACCGGGGACAGCTATTTTTCATTAATAGCTCGGTCCTGCATCGCAGCGTGGCGAATGAGGAGTACCGGTGTATGGTATTTCATGTGTCTCCCCAGATGCTCCAGGTCCTCAGCAGCCCCTATACCCAGTTCAGCACATACTGCTGCGGGATCGGGCAGGCGGTGACCCTCACTGGAGACGATATCAACAGGCTGGAAACACTGTTTTCCGGCCTGATGGCCCCAAAAGAGATCGGGTTTGGCGCCGATTTGAACAGAGTTGCAGAGGTCATCAACTTTTTGGTGGAGTGCTTTTCCCACTTTGCCAAAGCCGGAAAACCCCAGGCGCGCACCAATCCGGGACTAGAAAAAGTGACCCCGATTTTAGAATATATCCAGGACCATTTGGATGAGCCGCTGACTACCGCAAGTATCGCGGAAGCCTTTTATATGAGCAAGCATTATCTGTGCCACCTATTTAAGGAGCACACTGGCTTTAGCTTAATTGACTATGTCATTAACTGCAGAGTTCTCAAGGCGCGGGGACTGCTGCGACAGGGAATGCGGGTACAGGAAGCGGGAGAACGGTCCGGTTTCCAAAGCAACGAACATTTTATCCGTACCTTTAAAAAGCTTACGGGAGTAACCCCAAAACGTTACGGCATGATGTATCGTGAGATCGACTTGAATATGAAGCAGGAGGTGGTGACCATCAAAGGTCAGGATGGACGCATTGTGGAAAGCATCAAAGCCTGAAAAATGTGGAAACGGTACATAAAATATATAGAAAATGCCGCTGTCTTCCTCAGAAGACAGCGGCAAAAAACTATTGTGATGGATCCGGTCAGGTCTTTTTCTTGCAGGTCACCGCTCTTCCCGAAAATAATTGAGCCCCAGGGAGGCGGGCAGGCCGGAGCCCTCACGCTTGCGGACGGAGGTAGCCACCAGCACAATGGCGGTGATGAGGAAGGGCAGGGCCTGGTACAGCTGGGTTGGGACGGCAGCCAGCCACCCAAGCGTATCGGGGAAGGCGGCGGCCAGACTGGAGCCTGAAACTCGCAGGGTATTGAAAAAGCCGAAAACGAAGGTGCCCAGGATGGCCAGGGCAGGATTCCAGTTGGCAAAGATGACCAGTGCCACCGCAATCCAGCCGTAGCCGTTGATCCAGCAGCTGCTGTTGAAGGAGCCAGACATATTCAGCCCCATATAGTAACCGCCGATCCCCATGATGCCGCAGCCCAGGCAGATGTGGATATATTTGTACCGCTTTACATTGATACCCACAGAGTCGGCGGCGCCGGGATTTTCCCCTACCGCCCTCAAACGCAGGCCGGGTGCGGTACGGTTCAGATAGCACCACATGAGCAGAGCAATGGCCACCGCCAGATAGACCATAATATTGTGGTCAAACAGGCCCCGGCCGACAACGGGCAGTTGGGACAGGCCGGGAATAGCCAGATCGGAAAAGCCCTCCTTGATGTTGGCGTAGTCATTCATGGCGGGCCAGCTGACCGCCTTGACGCCGTTGCCCACAAAGAAGTAGACGCCCAGGCCGAAGGTGGTCAGGGTCAGGCCGGTGATGTTCTGGTTCGCCTGGAGGGAAACAGTCAGCAGGGCAAAGAGCAGGCCGCACAGGGCGCCGGCCAGGAAGGACACCAGAATGCCCACCCCCAGGCTGTTGGCGTAGCAGCCCACAATATAGCCAAAGATGGCTCCCACGGCCATAATGCCCTCCACGCCCAGGTTCAGGCTGCCTGACTTTTCCACCACGATCTCGCCCACCGTGCCGTAGAGCAGAGGAATGTTGTACACCACGATGTTGTGGACAAAGGTGGTGACCACGCCCAGTTTATCCATTTCCATTAGGTGCTACCCCCTTTCTGAGAACGCACAAGCTTAAAGCGGATGAAGAAGTCCGCCGCCAGTACCAGGAACAGAATGACCCCCTGAAGCATATCGGCAAAGCTGGAGTCCACCTTGGAGAAGGTGGCGGCGGCAATGGTGGAGCCGTGCTGTAGCATGGAGATCAGAGCGGCCACCACAAAGATCACAGCGGTGTTCAGCTGGGACAGCCAGGCCACAATAACGCCCGTCCAGCCCACATCGTCGGTAAAGGAGGTGGAGAGGATGCCGGAGGTGCCCACCTTGAAGGAGGCAGCCAGGCCGATAAGACAGGCGGACAGGAATACGGTGCGCAGCACGATGGCGTTCACCTTCATGCCCGCATAGTGGGCGGTGCCGGCGCTGTCCCCCACCACAGCGATCTCATACCCATGTTTGGAGTATCTCTGGTAGATATAGACCAAGACGCCGATGAGCAATGTGAGGGGAACGCAGATATTCAGGGAAAATTTCCCGATGGGAATGGTGGGGAAGGACACCATCTTGCTGAAGTTAGCAAAGACAGGCCGGACGGACGAGGTGTCCAGAAAGAAGTTCCAGGACGCTTGGGTTTCTCCCAAAAATACCAGGAAATATAGGGCCACATAGTTGAGCATCAGGGTCATCAGGGTCTCATTGGTGCCGAACTTTACCTTCAGCACAGCTACGAAGGCGCCATACAGACCGGCGGCTGCCATTCCTGCCAGACACATCAGCACTAAAGTCAGCGGAGTCGGAAGCATAGGGCCGGCCTTAAAGGCCACTGTGGCGGCGGCCACAGCCCCCAGGATGAACTGACCCTCGCCCCCGATGTTCCAAAACCGCATCTTAAAGGCCAGGGACAGGGCCACAGAGGTGAGCGCCAGGGGAACAAAGACCTTCAGATAGTTCTCAAAGGTCTTGTAGGCAATCTTGTTGCCCACCATGCCCATGGTGAACATCCGGCTGTAATAGGCGACTGGGTCCACTCCCATGGCCAGCAGCAGCAGACCGCCTACCGCCAGGGCGGCGCCCACCGCAAGCAGATAAAGGCACAGCTTTTTCCAGAGGGGACAGTGATCCCGCTTGACGATATGAAAACGCATGGTCAGTCCTCCTTCCTCCGGCCGCCGCCCTCCTGGGCCTCCAGCTCACGCAACTCCTGGTCGGTGATGTTGGTGTCCCGGGCAATACCGGCGGGCTTATCCTCATACTTATTGGTCAGGTCCAGGGCGCCAGTCATCATCAGACCCAGTTCCTCCTTGGTCGTCTTGTGAGCGTGGACCACGCCCATGACCTTACCGTGGCACAGTACCATGATCTTGTCGCACAGGGCCAGCATCACATCCAGATCCTCGCCCACGAACAGGATGCCTACCCCATCCTGTTTCTGCTGGTTCAGGATGTGATAGATGGCGTAGGACGAATTGATGTCCAGACCACGGACCGGATAGGCGGTTATCAGGACATTGGGGCCCGCCTTAATCTCCCGGCCCAGCAGCACCTTCTGCACATTTCCGCCCGACAACCGGCGTACCGGGGTTTCTGTTGAGGGAGTGACCACGCCCAGCTGCTCAATCACCTGTTGAGCGGCGGCCCGGCCCGCCTTCCGATCCACAAAGGGGCCCTTGTTCTCACCATAATTTTTCAGGAGCATATTGTCCGTAATGGACATGGAGGGGGCCAGGCCCATTCCCAGCCGGTCCTCGGGTATAAAGGACATGGAGATGCCCTTCTCCAGAATAGCCTTGGGGGGCAGGCCCACAATATTGTCCCCCTTGTGAATCATCAAGCCGGACTGGATGGGCCGCAGGCCGGCGATGGCCTCACACAGCTCCTTCTGGCCGCAGCCGGCGATGCCTGCCACTCCCAGAATCTCCCCTCCCCGGATGTAGAAGCTCACCTTGTCGATGGCCACGGCGCCTTCGTCGTTTTTGATGGTCAGATCCCGGACTTCCAGCAGGGGCCGGGTTTTTTCCACCACAGGCCGTTCAATATTCAGGTCAATTTTCCGGCCTACCATCCACTCGGTCAACTCCTGCTCGTTGGTGCGAGCGGTGTCCACGGTGGTGATATACTCCCCCTTGCGCAGGATAGCTACCCGGTCGGAAATGTCCATGACCTCGTTGAGCTTGTGGGTAATGATGATGATGGAGTGGCCCTCCTCCTTCATCTTCCGCAGCACAGCAAAGAGCTTGTCAATCTCCTGGACTGTCAGCACCGCGGTAGGCTCGTCCAGAATGATGACCTTGGCTCCGTAATAGAGCACCTTGATAATCTCCAGGGTCTGCTTCTCCGACACCGCCATGTTCCGGACCTTTTTTCTGGGGTCGATGTCAAAGCCGAATTTTTTGGCCATCTCCCCGATCTCTCCGTACCGAGCCCTGTTTAGCCCGATACCGGCCCTCTCCTTGCCCATCCAGATGTTATCGGCCGCGGAGAACACATCCACCAGCTTGAAGTGCTGATGGACCATACCAATGCCCAGCCGCTTAGAATCCTCCGGGGAGTTAATGGCCACAGGTATCCCGTCCATCAGGATCTGGCCCCGGTCAGGCTGGTAAATACCAGACAGCATATTCATCAGGGTGGTCTTGCCCGATCCGTTTTCCCCCAGCAGGGCCAGAATCTCCCCCTGGCGCAGGGTCAGGTCTACGTCCTTGTTGGCCACCACACTGCCAAAGGTCTTGGTGATGCCCTTCATTTCAATGACATATTCCGACGCCATGGAACCACGCTCCCTCTTTTGTACTACAAATTGTTATCTTTCTCTCTTATATTGCACATCGTATCCAGGCAATCCAATACCGCTGGCCTCTCCTCCCTGGGCCGGAGGTTCCGGACCAGGGAGCACAGGCCAAGGGCCTAAGCTCTAAAAACCGGGCCGGCCGGTGGCCGGCCCGGTTTTTCGGGTCTTAGGGGATATTCGTTCAAAAAGCTCAGGCCACTACGACACCCTTGACAAAGTAGTTCATGGTGCCGGTGATGACGCCGTCCTCCACAGACTCGCCGCCGGCGGGCACGATCTCGGTGTTGGCGGGAACCACCACCTGGCCGTCCTTGGTCTCGTCCCGGTCGCTGGTGACCAGAGCGTCGTCATACTGCTCCACGGCGGCCTTACCGTCAGCGACTGTGACCTTCAGCTTTACGCCGGAGAACACGTCCCAAGCGCCGGAAACGATAAGCTCACGGACCTGGTCAATGGCGTCCTGGGTGCCGGCAGCACAGTTGTCACTCAGGGGGGACACATCTACAAAGCCTTCAGCCAGACCGCCGTACCAAGCTTCGCCGCCCATCTTCTCCACGAACTGGGAAGCATCGCCTTCACAGGCCATGGCAGTCTCGATCGCCAGCTTGTAGTAGACATCCCAGTTCCACACAGGGGCAGTCAGGTGGGCGTTGGGGGCGTCCTTGGTCATGTCGGAGTTGTAACCGCAGCCAAACACGCCGGCCTTCTCCGCGGCCAGCTGAGGCTGGGCAGAGTCGCAGTGCTGGGCGATGACACCGCAGTTGTAGCTGTTAATCAGCTCCTCGGCAAAGGCGTACTCGTTGACCTCGTCGAACCAGTTGCCCAGTTCCTTCACATAGACAGTGGCGTCGGGGTTGACGGCCTGGACACCCAGGGCAAAGCCGTTAATGCCGGAGCAGGTCTCAGCATACTCAGTGCCGTAGGCGGACACATAGCCCACATTGTTATTGTTGGTCTCCAGGCTCTTCAGGCCAGCGGCAATACCGGCCAGGTAGCGCGCCTGATAGATACGGCCAAAGTAGTTGTTGTAGTTGTTGGGGTTGCTCATATAGCCAGTGGCGTGAGAGAAGATCACATCGGGATACTCCTCAGCCTTGTCGGCCATGGCATTCAGATAGCCGAAGGAGATGCCGAAGATGATGTCGCAGTCCTCGCCCACCAGGGTATCCACGGCGGTGGCCACGTTCTCATAGTCCTCGGTGATCTCGTCCTGGATGATGAGCTGGGTGTCGGGGTCCATGCCCAGGGCCTCCATGGCCTTGGTAATGCCGTTGTGGTGGGCATAGGTGTAGCCGGCGGTGTCGTTCTTGCTGTTGATGTAGATAGCGCCCACCTTAAAGTCGCTGACGTCGGTGGTCTGGGAGCCGCCAGCCTGGCTGCTGCTGGTGTTGGACTGGTTGTTTCCGCTGGTGGCACTGTTGCCGCCGTCGCCGCTGTTGCCGCAGGCGGCCAGGGACAGGACCATGGCCATTGCCATAGCCGCCGCAAGGATCTTCTTCATCGTTGTGTTATCCTCCTTAGTTTTTGGTTGCTCTTTTCATTCCTCGGATGGTACATATATTAAAACCGGATGGCTCCGGCTTTAATCCGCGAACTCCACACCGTTTTCCTCACTCATAGCCTTGACTCTGGCCAGGGACTCCACCCGCACGCCCTGGGCGCGGAGCCGGTCTCCACCGGGCTGGAACGCCTTTTCAATGACGATCCCCGCCCCGGCCAGCTGTGCCCCGGACTGCGCCACTATGTCGATCAGTCCCTCCAGGGCGGCGCCGTTGGCTAAAAAGTCGTCAACGATAAGCACCTTGTCCTGGGGGCCTAGAAACTTTTTGGACACGATGACCTGATAGATCCGGCCGTGAGTAAAAGACTCCACCTGGGTGGCAAAGACCTCGCCGTCAATATTTTTGGTCTGGGTCTTTTTGGCAAAAATCACCGGACAGTGAAAAAACTGCGCCGTGATACAAGCGATCCCGATGCCGGAGGCCTCGATGGTCAAAATCTTGTTCACGCCGCAGTTGGCGAACCGGCGCTGGAATTCTTTGCCGATCTCCTCAAAAAGGGCAATATCCATCTGATGGTTCAGAAAACTGTCCACCTTCAGCACATCGTTCCCCTTCACGATCCCGTCCTGACGGATCCGCTGCTTGAGAAGCTCCATTTCCAGTCCCCGTCCTTTCCTCGAAAATGACAGTGGCCCGAAAATACGGGCCACGCTACTTCTTGATATACATTCATTCTACAAAAAATTTTCGTCCCCTGCAATCCCTTTTTTAAATTTTTTCTCTTGCGCCTTCCACAATTTTTTCTCTGTTTCTCCCCAGCTTTCGTCCTTTTTCACCAACCACGCCTTCTTTTGCCCCGACCGTCCCGTTCCACAGGAGAAAACGGGGCAATACGGTACCGCTTGAAATACAGGCTGACAAAGTTCCAGCCGACGTAACCAAGTGCAGCATCTTTTTTTAGTCGGTAATCCTGCACAATTTTTTTTAAAATCTTCTTGATATTTAATGCAACCTGAACTATAATAAAACTATACACAGCCCCTTTCACCCCAGTCTATTTTATTTAAAGTATAGGAGGAAACGTCCATGGGTTATCCGAAAACTGGAAATGAGGTTTATGTCAGCTTTTCCCTGTCAAATACAATGTTCTCCGGCATTGGCAAAGGGACCATTACCAGAGAACTGGTATCGGTAGATTATCTAAAGGACCTATTCCAAAAATACGGGGTCATCGTATCGGCCAAGCCGGAACAGCGCCGGCTGCTGGAACTGGTGAACGAGGCCTACGGCCTGGGTCTGGAGATTCCTGACACCCTGAAGCTGGCCCGCCTGTCTGAAAAGAACCGCCGTCTGGTCCTCATTTCCGTCCAGGGCCTAAAGCGAGTCAACGGCTCCCTCCTCCCCTCTTATAGCGAGGAGGAATTCCAGGAGGCCACTTTTGAGTTTGTCAAATACTATGTCCAAAGCCGGCACTACGACGATCTGGTGGCGGAGAACAACAAGCTGAAAAGCGACTTGGAATCTGAGATCGCCTGGCGTACCAGAACGACCGCAGACGAGTAAAACAAAAAAGAGCCGCCTGCTGGTTTCCCGGCAGACGGCTCTCCTTTTAGGAACGGTCCACGCGGTACATATGGGAAATCAGGTCCAGCACTTTATTGGAGTACCCCCACTCGTTATCATACCAAGCGATCAGCTTGACAAAGCGGTCATCCAGCATGATACCCGCGGTTTCGTCCAAAATGGAGGTGTGGGGATTGCCAATGATATCGGAGGACACGATCTGATCTCTGGTATAGGATAGGATTCCCTTCATGGGGCCCTGGGCGGCCACATGGACAGCATGGCATATCTCCTCATAGGTGGTGGGTGTCACCAAGCGGGCGGTCAGGTCCACCACGGATACATCATTGGTCGGGACACGGAAGGACATCCCGGTCATTTTGCCCTTCAGCTCCGGAATGACCAGGCCCACCGCCTTGGCCGCCCCGGTCGTGGAGGGAATGATGTTGCCAATGACAGAGCGGCCTGTCCTCCAATCACGCCCTGCTCTGGCGTCTACCGCCTTCTGCTTGGCTGTGGAGGCATGGATGGTAGACATAAGGGCCTGCTCTATCCCAAAATTGTCTTGGATGACCTTAGTCAGAGGCGCAAGACAATTTGTCGTGCAGGAGGCGTTGGATACTACATCCATATCCGCGCTATAATTCCAGTGGTTGACGCCCATGACAAAGGTGGGCGTCATTTCATCTTTGGCCGGAGCGGTAATGACCACTTTTTTTGCCCCGCCCTGAAAATGGAGGGAGGCCAGCTCTTGGGAGTTAAAGGCCCCGGTGGATTCTACGATGTACTGTGCGCCGCACTCGCTCCATGGGATCTGCCCCGCGTCGCTTTGACTGAATACCCGGATCCTGCGTCCGTTTACAATCAGGTCGCGGCCATCATGCTCCACCGTCCCCTGAAAGGTGTGAAACACTGAATCATACTTCACCATGTACTCCATGTAGTCCAGGTCAGCCTTACGCAAATTGATGCCGCGCAGGTCAAAGCCGTCCCCTCGCTCCAAGATGATTCGGAGTACAACCCTTCCAATCCGTCCGAATCCATTGATCCCAACTGGAATACCCATTTTACATCATCCTCCATTTTACTTTTCAATAAATACTAAAAAATATATATTTAGTATAGCTTTCATTATATATCTCTTTTCCAATTTGTCTATATAATTAAATAAGTTTTTTCTAAATAAATATTTTTGTTGCTTAATTCTATTATAGAATAATATAATTATTATTTAAATAAAAATCAAATTCTTTTCCGGCTTGTTTAAAAAGTAAGAGGGAGCCTCTCCCAAAGGAGGGGCTCCCTCTTATTGTTCCATTGACGCGCCAGCTTTGTGGATCGGGCGGCCCTCACCGCCTCTCCAGGCACAACGCGGAGAAAATCAGCGGACCGCGCCCTGCGTCTTGGCGGTCTTACGGTCCTCCATCTTGGACACGATGACCGCACAAGCGGCATCGCCAGTGATGTTCACTGTAGTACGGCCCATATCGAAGATCCGGTCGATCCCGGCCACCAGAGCGATACCTTCGATGGGGATATTGACGCTTTGAAGAACCATGGCCAGCATGACCATGCCCGCCCCTGGTACGCCGGCGGTACCGATAGAGGCGAGGGTAGCGGTGAGCACTATGGTGACCATTTGTCCCAGGCTCAAATCAATGCCGAAGGCCGTGGCGATAAAGATGGCACAGACGCCCTGGTAGATGGCGGTACCGTCCATATTGATGGTGGCCCCCAGGGGCAGGACAAAGGAGGCCACCTCACGCCGGGCCCCCAGCCGCTCGGAACACTCCAGCGTAAAGGGCAGCGTCCCTACTGAAGACGCGGAGGAAAAGGCCATCATCATAGCCGGGGCCATGTAAGCAAAGAATTTGAGAGGGGACACTCCCCCCAAGGTACCCACGGTCAGGGAATAGACCAGGACGGCATGGAGGATATACCCCACATAGGCCACCAGCAGCACCGCCACTAGGGATGCTAGGATCTCCGGGCCGTTTTCCACGATGACCGGACAGATCAGGCAGGCTACACCAATGGGAGACAACTTGATAATCAGGTCCATAATCTTCATGGACACCTCATTGAAACTGTCCACAATCTGGGCGGCCACCAGCCCCTTCTCTCCGGCCAGCAGGATACCGAAGCCCAGCAGCAAAGAAATGACGATGACCTGGAGCATAGAGGCGTTGGCCAACGGCGTGATTGGGTTGGCGGGGAAAATATCCACAATGACCGACATAATGCTTTTTCCCGCTGGGGGTTCATAGCTCAGGCCGCTGGTTTCCAAGGTCGTAAAGAGGCCGGCCCCCTTCGCCACGCTGGCCAGCGTTAGGGCCAGCACCACCGCAAAGGCTGTGGTACACATATAATATACCACTGTCTTGCCACCTACCGAACCCACGCGGCTGATGTCCTGCATCGAGATGACTCCGGCAGCGATGGAAAACAGGACGATAGGCACTACAATAAATTTCAGCAGGTTCAAAAAGATGTCGCCCCAGGGCTTGATATAGCCAATGGCAATCTGCCCTCCGTCAGGGACCGCCATCAGTATCAGGCCCGCGGCAATACCAGCCACTAAGCCGACAAAGATCCAAAAGGCAAGAGGCAGTTTTTTTGTTTTCATAATTCTCCTTCTCCTTCCCTATCTTCCCTTATACTTTCGCAAGGATTTTCCAGAAACAAAACGGCCGTAATCATACATGCAACGGCATTGGACCCGGCCCTCTCCCTCTCTCCTTCCTTTTATTTCCCTCATCCCCGCTTTTTACAGCACTTTTTGTTCTGCTTCCATTATATACACCTCGCTTTGAATTTACAAGGTATTCTCTTCCTCTCCTTTTATAATTGTGCAAGTTTCCCATATCAATCATTCATTTTTTATCTATTCAGTCAGCCTTTGACCCTCCCTCTGAAATTTTTACGGATTTTTTTCTGCCCCTCTGTGTTTTCGACCTATTATTTACCATATTTTGGTAGAATATGGGTATGAGAACTTGACAGAAAGGCGGTACCTATCATGCGGCTGCTGCCCAAAAAAGGTATATTCGACAGCGGGCGTGTCCTATTCCTCCCTGTGGACTCAATCCTCCCCAATCCTGACCAGCCCCGCACGTTGTTTTCCCAACCCGAACTAGAGGAACTGGCTGACTCCATCCAGTCTATGGGTATTTTACAGCCACTTACTGTGCGCCGCCGGGAGGGCGGCTGGGAGCTGGTGGCTGGCGAGCGGAGGCTGCGTGCGGCCAAGCTAGCCGGTCTGCGGGAAGTGCCCTGCCTATCCATCCAGACAGACGGTCAGTCCTCCTCCCTGCTGGCCCTGGTGGAGAATCTCCAGCGGCGTGACCTGGATTTTTGGGAGGAGGCTCTCGCCCTGCGTAAACTCATTGACACCTATCACATCTCCCAGGATGAAGCCGCCCGGCGTTTGGGTAAGAGCCAGTCCGCTGTGGCCAATAAGCTCCGGCTGCTGAAGCTGGACCCGGCGGTCCTCACAATCCTGCGGGAAGGTGGATGCACCGAGCGTCACGCTCGCGCCCTGCTCCGGCTGGAGGACCCGGCCCAGCAGCGGGAAGCGGCGCAGCAGGTGACCGAGCGTTCCCTGACCGTGGCCCAGACAGAGAGTATGGTGGAGGCCATGCTCTCCTCTCCCTCCTCCGGCCCTAAAAAGAAACCCACGTTTATCGTCAAGGATGTCCGGCTGTTTTTAAATACCATCAGCCGCAGTCTGGATCTGATGCGCTCTGCCGGCGTCAACGCCTGTTGCCGCAGAGAGGACACCGACGAGGAGATTTTACTTACCATTCACATTCCCCGAAGGGCCACATGACGCCCTCCCCCCTTTTTGCCCCGTGGGCTTTTGATCCTGAGCCCACGGGGTTTTTGCGCCCAGATGGCCCTGATGTTTCACGTGAAACATTAGGCACTCATTTTTTGTGGGAAAGGACAGAGAAAAAGCGGAAAAGCAGTTGAAATCCCGGTGCCCGATTGATATAATAAGATGCTGTACCGCCCCTTCGGGGGCATTTTCATCGCTGCTAAGGAGGCGCTCATGGCCAAGATCATCGCTGTCGTCAATCAAAAGGGCGGAGTAGGCAAGACGACCACCGCTGTCAACTTGTCCGCCGCCCTCCATGACCTGGGCAAGCGGGTGCTGCTATGCGACTTCGATCCCCAGGCCAACTCTACCTCCGGCATGGGTGTAGATAAGAATACCGCTTCTCCCAATATCTACGATGTGCTGATCAATGGGGCCGAGCCGGCCAAAGCAGTGGTCCGGACCAGATATGGCGATGTTCTCCCCTCTAACAAGGCGCTGGCCGGAGCGGGCATTGAGATGATCGCCATCGACAACCGGGAGAGACTGTTGAAAACCGCCCTGGACGCCCTGTCCGGGGACTATGACTATATATTTATCGACTGTCCCCCTTCTCTAGAGCTGCTTACTGTCAACGCCCTGTGTGCCGCCGGCTCCCTGTTGGTCCCGGTCCAATGCGAATACTATGCCCTGGAGGGGCTTAGCGACCTCTTGGCCACAGTGCGGTTAGTCAAGCGGGGATTGAATCCCGCCCTCTCTCTGGAGGGGGTTCTGCTCACCATGTTCGACAGCCGTACCAACCTCTCCCTTCAGGTAGCGGAGGAGGTCAAGCGCCACTTCCCTGGCCAGGTATACGCCACCGTCATCCCTCGGAACGTCCGCCTCTCCGAGGCACCCAGCCACGGCAGACCCATCTCCGCCTATGATCCCTATTCTCGGGGCGCGGAGGCCTACCGCCTGTTGGCGGATGAGATCGCGTCCAAGCGCTAACCTTATAAAAGAGTACGGAAAGCGGAGCTTTCGAGGTTCTGCTGTGTGGTCGTCCGGCTCTTATGAATCAATATCGTTCCTCTCCGCACCCGATGTTTTACTCTGGAAAAGGAGTTTATTATGGCAAAACGAACCAAAGAACTGGGGCTGGGCCGTGGTCTTAACGCCCTGCTGGGCGACCCGGACCTCCAGCCCCAAGGCGAGGGCTCTGTATCCCTGCCCATTTCCCAGGTCGAGCCGGGACTGAACCAGCCTAGAAAGCGATTTGACGAGGCGGCATTGGCCGATCTCACTGAATCTATCCGAGTCCACGGCATTATTCAACCCCTTACGGTGCGGCGGCTGTCCTCCGGCTACTATCAGATTATCGCCGGTGAACGCCGGTGGCGGGCGGCCAAGGCCGCCGGGCTGGCCGAGGTGCCCGCCGTCATTATTGAGGCGGATGACCGGAAGGTCATGGAGCTGGGCCTGATTGAAAACCTCCAACGGGAGGACCTGAATCCGGCCGAGGAGGCTCGAGGCTATCAGGTCCTGATGGATGAATATGGTCTGACCCAGGAGCAGGTAGCTCAACAGATGGGCAAGTCCCGACCCGCCATCGCCAACACTCTGCGCCTGCTGGCTCTGCCGGATGAGGTGCTGGCGCTTCTGGAGGAGGGCATTCTTTCCGCCGGGCACGCCCGAGCCATTCTAGGCGCCCCCACCGCCGCCATTCAGAAGGAGGCGGCCCAGCGGGTAGCGGAGGGTCAGCTCTCTGTGCGCCAGACCGAAGCGCTGGTCAAGGCTCTTCAAAAGGAGCGTAATGAAAAGCCGAAGGCCGTCGGCCCCGACCTCTCCCTCTACCTGGGAGATCTGGAAAAGGACCTATCCGGCCGGCTGGGCCGGAAGGTGAAGATCGCCCACAAAGGAAAAAAGGGCCGGATCGAGCTGGAGTACTATGATGACCAGGACCTGGAAGCTCTCTTGACCCTGCTTCAGAGCCTCCACCGGGAAGGAGGTGGTGGGAATGGATGAGGAAAAAGATCAACAGGTAGGACAGGCCCCCCAGCCTGATTCACAGGATCTCCCCCCCTCTCCCGCCAAACGTGGGGACAAACCCATGACCAAGGGACAGCGGCAGCGCCGCCAGCGGTCGGTATTCCAATATATAGCCATCCTCTTTGCCGCCGCCTTCTTGCTGTTGCTGTACTCTTTCATGATGGAGCGGCGGCAATATCAGAGTTATCTGGAGCAAAACCAGGAGCAAATCGACAGCCTTCAGCAGTCCGCATCCGCCGTTCAGCGGTTGGATGCCCTGTACGAGGAGAATGCGAAGTTGAAGGAGCAGGTAGCGGACCTGGAGGAACAGTTGGCGGATGCCAATGACCAGTTAGATGTGCTGCCTGATGTTATCAGCCACCAGGAACATGTGCTCTCTGAAACCTGCCGCGCCCTAGACCACTTCTGGCAGATTGACGAGGCCTATGTTCGGGGGCGTTATTCCCTTTGTCGTGAGTTAATTCAGGAGATGGAAGCCACAGAAAATGGGCAGACACCGCTGAAAGACTATCTCCCTAAGGAGAGCACCACTGACAATGGCCGTTTTTCTCCCTATGACCGCTATCTGGAGATTTACGAGGCTCTTTATTAGGGCACTTACTCTACCCTCAAGTTGAGGCCGAGCGCCAGGGAGATCTGTTTTGTGACCTAGAGACATGGGCGTTGGATCAGGAAAGCCCGCCAAGTCACTCCTTATCAAACTGACTTTCCCCCTGGAACGTTTCACGTGAAACATTACACTTAAATAAAGGAGAACGTATAAAATGTTAGATATTCGATTTGTCCGCGAGAACCCCGATGCCGTCAAAGAAAATATCAAAAAGAAATTCCAGGAGGCCAAGCTGCCCTTGGTTGATCAGGTCATTGCCCTGGACGAGGAGAACCGGGCCGCCGTTAGCGAGGCCAATGAGCTCCGCGCCAGCCGCAACGCCCTGTCCAAACAAGTGGGTATGCTCATGGGTCAGGCAAAAAAAGATCCCTCCAAGCTGGAGGAGGCGGAGGCGGTCAAGGCCCAGGTCAAGGCCAACGCCGACCGTCTGGCGGAGCTGGAGGCCAAGGAAACCGAGCTGGCCGCCCAGATCCGCAAGATCATGCTTCAAATCCCCAACATCATCGATCCCTCCGTCCCCATTGGCCCCGACGATTCCGCCAACGTAGAGGTAGAGCGGTTTGGGGAACCCAAGGTACCGGACTTCCCTATCCCCTACCACACTGAAATTATGGAGTCCTTCCGCGGCATCGACATGGACGCCGCCGGCCGGGTATCGGGCAACGGCTTCTACTATCTGCTGGGAGACGTCGCCCGGCTGCATGAGGCAGTGCTGGCCTATGCCCGAGACTTTATGATCAACAAGGGCTTCACCTTCTGTATCCCTCCCTTTATGATCCATGGCAACGTGGTGGAGGGCGTCATGTCTCAGACTGATATGGAGGCCATGATGTACAAGATTGAGGGGGAGGACCTGTACCTCATCGGCACCAGCGAGCACTCCATGATCGGCAAATTTATTGACCAAATCATTCCTGAGGAATCCCTGCCCCAGACGCTCACCTCCTACTCCCCCTGCTTCCGCAAGGAGAAGGGCGCTCATGGCATCGAGGAGCGGGGTGTCTACCGCATCCACCAGTTTGAGAAGCAGGAGATGATCGTGGTCTGCCGGCCTGAAGACTCCATGGACTGGTACGAAAAGATGTGGCGCTACTCCGTAGAGCTTTTCCGCTCCCTGGACATCCCCGTGCGACAGCTGGAGTGCTGCTCCGGCGACCTGGCCGACCTGAAAGTCAAGTCCTGTGACATTGAGGCCTGGTCTCCCCGCCAGCAAAAATATTTTGAGGTGTGCTCCTGCTCCAATCTGGGTGACGCCCAGGCCCGCCGCCTGAAGATGCGGGTCAAGGGGGAAAAGGGCACCTATCTGCCCCACACACTGAACAACACAGTGGTAGCTCCGCCCCGTATGCTCATCGCCTTCCTGGAAAACAACCTCCAGGCCGATGGCTCCGTGGTCATCCCCCAGGTCCTTCGTCCTTACATGGGTGGTCTGGAAGTCATGGTGCCTGAAAAGTAATTTAGCGATTGCGATATTCTATTTTGCAATATTTTTATTATATATTACAATTTGTATTGACCGTTCTGGAGCGATTTACAGCACGTCTTACCCTACCCCAAGTCATTTGGACCGCCGAAAATGGCTCCAGACGGGTCGCAGGCTTCAAACCGTTGCGGCCCAACGGTTTCCAGGTTCTCCCCTTTCAGGTAGGCCCATTCAGCAGATAGGAGGAAAGCAGGCATGAAAAAATTTTTGGAAGAATTCAAGGCCTTCGCTATGCGGGGCAATGTAATGGACATGGCCGTCGGCGTGGTCATCGGCGGCGCCTTTGGCAAGATCTCCACTTCCCTGGTCAATGACATCATCATGCCCCTAATCTCCATGATTACCGGCGGCATAGACTTCTCTGACTGGAAGCTGGTCCTCAACGAGGCGGTGATCGATACCCAGGGCACTGTCGTCACCCCCGAGGTGGCCATCAACTACGGCAACCTGATCTCGGTGATCCTGGACTTTATCATCATCGCGTTCGCCATCTTCTGTGTCATCAAGGCCATCAACCGGCTCCATAAGAAGCCGGAGGAGGTCCCCGTCGAGGAGCCCGCTCCCCCGGAGCCCAGCGCCGAGGAGAAGCTGCTCACCGAGATCCGTGACTTATTAAAGGAGAGATCCTAAAATGTCCGAGGAAAAGCTCCCGGAGGAGCATAAAGGGGAGGACCGGGGATATACCCCCGCTTCTCCCCTGAAAAGGACCATGGCCTGGATCGCCCTGGCCTATGTGCTCATCCTCTTAGCCCTGACCACCTACTACTTTTACACCGGCACTACTTTGGGTAATCTGGCCCCCTTGCTCACCGTTCCCGGCCTCATCGGCTTGGGGGCGCTGGCTCTGGTGAGCTGGCGGTCCACTGGTCGGCCACGCAAATGGCTCGCCATCCTGCTGGCTATTTTGTGCTGGCTGGCTGCCCTGGCCACTCTGCCCATCGGCATTGTGGGCCTGCTGTCAAACTTCAGCGGGTTCGGCATCATTGCGTCAGTTTTCTGATCCCTGATTCTGGAGGAAGCAACCATGCGTGATATCATCGCCGCCGGCCTGGAGGAGCTGGGCCTGTCCCAACGAGTCCCACCGGAGGCACCGGAGCTGCTGGAGGCCTACGGCCGGGCGCTGCTGGAAAAAAACCAGGTCATGAACCTGACCGCCATTACCCAGCCCGACCAGGTGGCCCGGCTGCATATGCTGGACTGCGCAGCCCTGCTCAACTACGTCCACTTAGAGGGGAAAACGCTTCTTGACGTAGGTACCGGAGCCGGATTTCCCGGTCTGCCCTTAAAGATCCTCTGCCCCACCCTGGAGGTTACTTTACTGGACTCCCTGGGCAAGCGGGTCCGCTGGCTCCGTGAGGTGTCGGAGCAGCTTGGTCTGTCCGGTGTCACGGCCATCCACGCCCGAAGCGAGGAGCAGGCCCTGGTTAAAGGCTTTCGGGACTCCTTTGACTTTGTTACCGCCCGGGCGGTGGCCGACCTGCGGCTGCTGGCCGAGCTGTGCCTCCCCTTTGTGAAAGTGGGCGGCGTGTTCCTGGCCATGAAATCGGTGGACTGCGGCCCTGAAGTGGAGGGCGCCGCCCATGCTATCAAGCTGCTGGGTGGCCGGGTCCGGGACCAGGCGGACTATCAAATTCCCGGCACAGAGATCACCCACCGGGTTGTGGCCATTGAAAAGGTTGCTCCAACGCTCAAGGGCTATCCCCGGCGCTGGGCAAAAATTCAGAAAGAGCCGCTCTGACGAAAAGGCCTAAAAAAAACAGGTTTTAGACGAAAATTTTTTGTGAAATAGTTGACGAAATCCCAAATTGTGGGTACACTTGATTTGGTGAGTTAGGAGGTTTTTATGGGAACTGTCATTGCCGTCACCTCCGGGAAGGGAGGGACTGGAAAGACCTCCATCACCGGCGGCGTAGCCGCCTCCCTTGCTCTGATGGGCCACACGGTACTATGTATCGACATGGACATCGGCCTGCGTAATCTGGACATCACCCTTGGTCTCAGTGACCGGGCCCTGATGGACTTTTCTGACGTGGCGCTGGGCCGCTGTCCCCTGGCGAGAGGGGCTGTGGACCACCCCGATGTGAAGGGGCTGTCCCTACTCACTGCCCCTATGTCCCTGTCCCCCAGTCTGACCATCGACAAGGTCCGGGCCATGCTGGATACCGCCCGTGGGCAATATGACTACATCCTCATTGACTCCCCCGCTGGACTGGGGGCCGGCTTTCGGCTGGCCATCTGCGGAGCCGACCGAGCTCTGGTCATCGCTACCAATGATGCCTCCTCTTTGCGGGACGCCCAGCGTACAGTCTGCGAGCTGGAGAGTATCCGCCAGGTCCACCTGATCATGAATCGTATCCAGCCCAAGCTCCTCCGGAAGCTGCGGGCCACTATCGACGATGCCATGAACACCGCCGGCCTGCCTCTGATTGGGGTGGTGCCGGAGGACGATCAGGTCATGCTGGCCGCCAACCTGGGCCAGCCCTTGACCGCCCAGGGGCGACGAGGCGCCGCCCTAGCCTGCTGGAACATTGCCCTCCGTCTGGACGGCAATCAGGTTCCCATCATGCGCATCCGGTAACCCCCCTGGCCAAGACGCGCCCCTGGCCAGAAAAAATAGGAAGTATAATGGAAATACCCCGCCTACAGGGGTCCGTTTCCACAGGGCGGCCTACGGAAAAATAAATCAGTATTTTACGTTGGCCCCACAAAGCCTGGCGGCAAAGTCTCCGCCGGAGAAGGAGGTAACGCCTTATGAATATCGCGATCATGAGCCATACCAAAAAGCAGGATCTGATGGTCCAGTTCTGCACCGCCTACTGCGGCATCCTGTCCAAGCATACGGTATGCGCCACCAACGCCACCGGCCGCATGGTTATGGAGGCCACCGGCCTGCCCGTCAACCTGTTTTTATCCCATGAGCATGGTGGGATCGAGCAGATTGGCCAGCGCATCATTTATAATGAGATTGACCTGGTGCTGTTCTTCAACTCGCCTCTGGATAACGAGATGGATCAGAGCGTCCTCTACATCTCCCGGCTGTGTGACCAGCACTCCGTGCCCATGGCCACCAACGTGGCCACCGCCGAGCTGCTCATTCACGGGCTGGCCCGGGGCGACCTGGACTGGCGGGAGGGCATGAATCCCAATCGGGTCCCCTTTGCCCTATAAGGCTTGACTTTTCTTCCCCGCTGGGGTAAGATCGATAAATCACCGTGATGACGGCTCATTAGTATTCGGTATGTCGCCCAACAGAGAGGGGCCCCTTGGTTGAGAGGGCCCTAGGGTCCGGCTCCGGAGAAGACAGTGCCACCAGCGGGCCCGGAGACGGGTGCGGTCCCCTTCCCGCAACAGAAGGTCAGAGGGACGCCGGAGGCGTCTGAAATTGGGTGGCACCACGAAGCGTTCCGCGCTCTCGTCCCAATCATGGGAGGAGAGCGTGTTTTTTATTCTAACCAGCCAATCCCATTACTTCATTTCCACCAAAGAAAGGATCTTGATACCATGAGCAAAGTACAGCCCCGCACCCTGTCCGGCTTTATGGAGCTGCTGCCTCCGCAGCAAGCCCAGTTTGAGCGGATGGCGGCCATTCTGCGCGAAACTTACTCTCTCTATGGCTTCACCCCCTTGGATACCCCACTCATCGAGTCTAGCGAGGTGCTGCTGGCCAAGGGAGGAGGAGAGACAGAAAAACAGATCTACCGCTTTATGAAGGGGGACACGGATCTGTCCCTCCGCTTTGACCTGACCGTTCCCCTGGCCAAGTATGTAGCCCAAAACTATGGCCAGCTCACCTTTCCCTTCCGCCGCTTCCAGATTGGCAAGGTCTATCGGGGAGAGCGGGCCCAGCGGGGCCGATTCCGGGAGTTCTATCAGGCGGACATCGACGTTATTGGCGATGGCAAACTGGACATCTCCAACGAGGCGGAGATCCCCGCCATCATCTATCAGGCCTTTTCCAAAATGGGCCTGCGGCGCTTCCAGATCCGGGTGAATAACCGGAAGATCCTCAATGGCTTTTACGCCATGCTGGGGTTGACAGACAAGTCCGGAGACATCATGCGTACCGTGGACAAGCTGGACAAGATCGGCGGGGAGAAGGTAGCCGCCCTCCTCACTGGGGAGGACATCGGCCTCACCCAGGACCAGGCCGATGAGATCCTGAAATTCATCGCCATCAAGGGCTGTAACGGAGAAGTCCTTGCCGCTCTGGAGGGCTATCGGGGCCGTCACGCGCTCTTTGACACTGGACTGGACGAACTGCGGACCGTCACAAAGTACCTGGCCGCCTTTGGCGTGCCGGAGAGCCACTTTGCCGTGGACCTGACCATCGCCCGTGGGCTGGATTACTACACCGGAACCGTCTACGAGACCACCATGCTGGACCATCCGGAAATCGGTTCCATCTGTTCCGGCGGCCGATATGATAACTTGGCGGAATATTATACCGATAAACAACTCCCCGGAGTTGGAATTTCCATCGGCCTGACCCGCCTGTTCTTCGTTCTGGAGGATCAGGGCTATCTGAATCAGAATCTGAACACCGCCCCCGCCGACGTGCTCATCCTGCCCATGACCGAGGACCTCTCCCCCGCCATCTCTTTGGCCACCACCATGCGGGATGCCGGTATCCGTACCCAAATCCACGGGGAACAGAAAAAATTCAAGCAGAAGATCTCCTATGCCGATAAGCTGGCTATCCCCTATGTCGTCTTTCTGGGAGAGGACGAGATCCGCGCCGGCGTGGCCGCTGTCAAGGATCTGCGTACCGGCGAGCAGGTGAAGCTGCCCTCCGTTGAGGCCGTGGCCCATATCCGAAGGGGGTTGGAACAACTGAATCGGGGCACACCCATCCGGGACCGGGAAAGCTGAGCCGTCCGCTGACGAGATCTTCCTCTCCGCCGCAAAAAGGGGGTTACCATGAAAGCTGTCAAAAAGTGTTCTTACATCTTATTCCTGGCAGTCGGTCTTCTCCTGGCGTTATTTTTAGGGTTTCGGTGGCTGGATCGATCCAGAGAGTTTTCCTCCCTCCTTCCGTTTTCTCTCCAGGAAGTCACTGCGTGCTACGCTACCCTCGAATGTTTCTATCCGGACGACCCGGCTCAGGAGAAATCTCTCCACACCCAGCTCACCCAGACACAGACTCAGGATCTTCTGGAGCGGCTCTCGCAATCCACCTACCGGCGGGAGGGCTCCGCCAGCGGGCTCTCCACGGAAACAAACTCTCTGATCCGGATCTATCTCCACACCTCCGGCTCCAGCCACTCGGAGCTGATGCTGAACGGAGAACTCCTGCTGGTCAACCCCCTTACCTATCGGGGCGATTCCGTTACCTACCGCCCGGAGGGGGACAGTCTGGCCCAATATCAGGCGCTTTCAGCCTTTTTGCAGTCGTGTATGAAGTAACGCACCCGACTCTAAGCAGCCCCTCCCTGCCCGGCTCCCCGGACGGCGGGATTGCAGTTTACTATCTTTCCGGCTGTACCCCGGAGTGCATGGCCTACTGGGACGGCACTTTTCTCTGGCTGCCGACCTCAGCGCCGGCCAAACCCCATAGAACGCAGCCGTTCCCCTATTTGCCACGGATCACAGAGAGGAGTGCTGCCATGATGAAAAACCAGTTGAAGCAATTTCTCATCGCCGGGGCTGTGCTGGCCGTTCTGGCCGCCCTTTTCTTTGGATGGCGCAGCTGGTACTATCGGCCCCAGACTCTGGCTGATATCCTTCCTCTCTCCCCAGAGGACATTGAGGCCTGCGACGTACAGATGGACTATTCCGACCGGGAAAACGCACTCTGCTTTGATTTGACCACCGGGCAGTTCCATGAACTGCTGGACCTGCTCTCCAGTACGACTTATCAAGTCCCCGGAAAAAATATTGGGATCCCGGAGGACACCGTTCAAATCACCCTGGACCCTCATGCGCGGGTCTTTTTCCACTCCGGCGGCCGCCACATGGAACTCATCCTCCCCGGCAACCTGATCTTAGTCAACCCCCTGGCTTTCCCTGGCAAATCCAGGACTTATCTCCCCGATGGCAACCAGGAATTTCAACAGGAGGTCATCGCCTTTCTGGAAAGCTGCCAAAACGGCGCTTAACGATATACTTTTAGCAATCTTACTATACGATATAAATTGGAGTTGATTTTACTGACCAAAAAAGGAGCATTTTAATGAAAAAGAAGCGTATTTCACTTCTTATTACTCTTGCAGCCGCCCTCACTATTGCTGGGCTGTGGTACTTTTGGCCCCGTAGCCTCTGGGATATCCTCCCCTACTACACTCAGCCGGAAGAGGCATTCACCTCCTGCTATGCCATCCTCTCCCCCTTTGACCCGGGCGACGGTCTGCCTATCCAGACAGTGGAATTCCCTCTCGATTCCCCGCCCTATGACCAGCTAAAAGAACTGCTGGACTCCTCCTCTTATCGGCGGGGTCTCTCCGATCTGTTCCGCCTGGGTCGGGCCTCCGACACCCAGGTAGTCACCCTGTCCCCATACGCCGTTTCCATCTACTTCCGTCGGGGGGAGCTCCAGTGGTCCATTGACTTCTGGGGCCCACGGGCGGTGGCCAACAGTAGCACTGGGGCCAGCCGGACCTATCACCCCACAGGAGGGACCACTTTTCAGCAGGAGGTGGTAGACTTCATTGCCTCCCATGCCCCAAAACCGACCGTCATGTAATACAATTTGATATTATTTTTATAAATAATACGATTTGGAGTTGATTTTTATGGATAACCTTCAGAACTTTCACCGCACCAACTACTGCGGGGACCTGCGCCTGTCCGATGTCGGCAAGACGGTTTCCCTCTGCGGCTGGGTCCAGCGCCAGCGGGACCTGGGCGGCCTGATCTTCGTGGACCTGCGGGACCGCACCGGGCTGGTCCAGCTGTCTTTCGACGACAGCACCGACAAGGCCATCTTTGAAAAGGCCGCCTCTCTCCGGGCGGAGTTTGTGGTGGCCGCCACCGGACTGGTGCGGGAGCGTGAGTCCAAGACCAACAAGATCGCCACCGGAGATATCGAGGTCTATGTCACCCAGCTGCGCCTGCTGGCCAAGTCCGAGACCCCTCCCTTTGAGATTGTGGAGCACTCCAAGGCCAATGATATGCTGCGGCTGAAGTACCGCTATCTGGACCTGCGCCGCCCGGAGATGCAGGCGGCCATCGCCACCCGCCACAAGATCACCAAAATCTGCCGGGACTACTTTGATGAGCAGGGCTTTTTGGAGATTGAGACCCCCGTCCTCACCAAGTCCACCCCCGAGGGCGCACGGGACTATCTGGTCCCATCCCGGGTACACCCTGGCAAGTTCTATGCCCTGCCCCAGTCCCCCCAGCAGTACAAGCAGCTGCTGATGCTGTCCGGCTTTGACCGCTACTTCCAGATCGCCCGGTGCTTCCGGGACGAGGACCTGCGGGCCGACCGCCAGCCTGAGTTTACCCAGATCGACCTGGAGATGTCCTTTGTCAACGAGGACGACATCATGTCCATCCAGGAGGGCTTTTTGAAGCGGGTATTCAAAGAGGTGCTGGATGTGGATGTTCAGACCCCCTTCCAACGTATGCCCTGGCAGGAGGCCATGGACCGCTTCGGCTCTGACAAGCCCGACCTGCGCTTCGGCTTTGAGCTTACCGACATCAGCGACATTGTAAAGGACTGCGGCTTCGGCGTGTTCTCCGGTCCAGTGGCAGGCGGCGGCTCCGTCCGGCTGATCAACGTCAACGGTCACGCTGCCGACTTCCCCCGGAAGAAAATCGACAAGCTGGTGGACTTCGTCAAGACCTATAAGGCCAAGGGCTTGGCTTGGACAAGGATGGTGGACGGCCAAGTGACCTCCTCCTACGCCAAGTTCCTCACTGAAGAGGAGAACAAGGCCATTCTGGACCGGGCCGGCGCCAGGGACGGCGACCTGATCCTCATCGTAGGCGACGAGAAAAACGACGTGGTATGGGCCGCCCTGGGCGCCCTGCGCTGTGAGGTGGCCCGCCAGCTGAATATCCTGGACCCCAAGGACTTCCGCTTCCTGTGGGTGACCCAGTTCCCCATGTTCGAGTGGTCTGAGGAGGAGGGCCGCTACCAGGCCATGCACCACCCCTTCACCGCCCCCATGGTGGAGGACGAGGACAAGATCCTCACCGATAAAGCCCACTGCCGGGCCCGAGCCTATGATATCGTTCTTAACGGCACCGAGCTGGGCGGCGGCTCCATCCGTATCAACACCCCGGAGATGCAGGAAAAGGCGTTCCAGGCTCTGGGTATCAGCGAGGAGGACATTCAGGAGCGCTTTGGCCATCTGGTCAACGCCTTCAAGTTCGGCGCTCCTCCTCACGGCGGCCTGGCCTATGGCCTGGACCGGCTGTGTATGCTGATGGCCGGCGCTCCCTCCATCCGGGACGTCATCGCCTTCCCCAAGGTGCAGAACGCCTCTGACCTAATGATGGCCTGTCCGGACTTTGTGGATGACAAGCAGCTGGACGATTTGAGCATTGCTGTCACCCGCAGGGAACAGGATGAGCCGGAAGCCTGATTCTCCTGTCCTGTCATCCACAAAATTCTATTTTGTAGAGAGAAACGCCAAACAATTAGGTGCCCTACCCGTCGCTGTTATCCACATGGAAAAAACCGCCGGGGAGAAATCGCCTCTCCCCTGGCATCCACCGGAGTCCCATGTACCATGGGACTCCGGTTTTTTTATGGTCACTGCCAGGTCCACCGCATAGGATATCTCAGTATTATGGGAAAGGAGCCTTTTACAATGAATTTTTACACCGTTTCCCCTCACAGCGAGGTCGTCACCTTTCTGAATAACTTTGGTGCCCCCATCTCCTCCTGCGGGCGGCGGATGCGGCCTCTGGCCTCCGGCTCTGGTGGAGGTTCTCCAGAGGTCCACGTCCCCATCTTGTCTATCAACGGGAACGAGGTCACTGTCCATGTGGGCACTCAGCCCCACCCCATGCTATCTGTCCACTATATTCAGTGGATCGTGCTGGAGTGTGCTAACAGTAGGCAGTGCCGCTTTTTGGTCCCCGGTCAGGAGCCCAAGGCTACGTTTCTGCTAACCGACGGCGACCAGGTGGAAGCTGCTTACGCCTACTGCAATATACACGGATTCTGGGCCTCTCAGCGGTAGAATGGATGGCCACCTGCCTTTTCTACGGTTCTCCTTGCCGTTCCCCGGTGGATATGCTACCATAGTGGTACCGGAACCCTGTCCCGCCACCGATGCCAGCCCTTCGCGGGACTGCCCCTGATTTGATACAAAAGGAGAGATTGTTTATGAAACTGGTGCAATTTTGGCGCAATGGAAGGCCCGCCCTGGGACTCCAGACCGAAAGAGGGGTGGTAGACGCGGCTGCCGAGGCCACCCGCCTGGGTGTCACGGTCCCAGAAGATATGGCCGCCGCCATTGCCCTCCCCGCTGGCGAGCTGGAGCGGCTGCTGACCCCCCTGCTCCAGGACCCTCAGTGTTTTACCGGCGCTCCCCTGGCCCCGGTGGTCACTGGCACAGACCGTATCTTTTGCATCGGTCTAAACTACCGCCAGCACGCCAAGGAGTGTGGTCTGCCCATCCCCCCTGCCCCGGTGCTGTTCAACAAGTTTTCCAACGCTTTGGCTGCCCATGGGGACTGTGTCAAGCTGATTCCAGATTACAAAAAGTATGATTATGAGGCAGAATTAGTATCTGTAATCGGAAAACCCGCCCGGAACGTGTCCGAAGAGGATGCCCTGGACTATGTTTTTGGCTACACCTGCGGCAACGACCTGTCCACCAGGGACCTGCAGTTTGCCCGGGGCGGCCAGTGGGTGCTGTCCAAAACCTTCGACGGTTTTGCCCCCGTGGGCCCATGCCTGGTCCCTGCCGGAGAATTGGACCCCAACCATCTGGACATCTCCAGCACGGTCAACGGGGAGGTGCGGCAGAGCTCCAATACCTCGGACATGATCTTCCCCCTGGCCCAGATCATCGCTGACCTGTCCCATCACTTTACTCTGATGCCCGGAGATCTGATCTTCACCGGCACCCCCCAAGGTGTGATGCACGGCTATCCCGCTGACCAAAAGAGCTGGTTAAAGCCGGGCGACTGGGTGGAGGTGACCATCCAGGGCATCGGCACTCTGCGTACCACATTCTGTTAAGGAGCATACCATGAAACGATGTCTCTCCCTGCTCCTACTCTTTTTTCTGCTGACAGGCTGTACCTCCGCGCCTGAGACCTCCTCTGAAGGCCCTGACGAGCCAGCCGTCCCGGCGGGGCCCTCTATCTCAACCACCGAACCCTCTACCTCCCCAGAGGAAGTCCCCGACCCCCGGCGGGAGACCATTGACCGCCTCCTCTCCTCCATGACATTGGAGGAAAAAGTGGGGCAGATCTTCTTTGCCCGCTGCCCACAGGAAGATGGAGCCGCTCTGGCCAGCCAGTACCATCTGGGGGGATATATTCTGTTCGGCCGGGATTTTAAGGACAAGACCGCGGAGCAGGTCAAGGAGGATATCGCCTCCTACCAGTCGGCTGTGGAGATCCCTATGCTGATCGGCGTGGACGAGGAGGGGGGCACTGTGGTCAGGGTCAGCTCCAACCCAAAACTACGGCCCCAACGGTTCCAGTCCCCCCAGGCGTTGTATGAACAGGGCGGGATAGAAGCTATCCTGGCTGACACACAGGAAAAGGACGAGCTGCTCCGCTCTCTTGGCATCAATGTGAATTTTGCCCCGGTGGCCGATCTGTCCACGAATCCCGACGACTTTATTTACGACCGCACGCTGGGTCAGGGCGTAGAGGAAACCGGCGATTACATCGCCCAGGTGGTAGAGCAGATGTCAGTGGATACCATGGGCTCTGTGCTAAAGCATTTCCCAGGTTATGGAGACAATGTGGACACCCACACCGGCATCGCCCTGGACCAACGGCCGCTGGAGCTGTTTTGGGAGCGGGATCTCCTCCCCTTCCAGGCCGGCATCCAGGCCTCCTCCAACCATGGGATGACCGCCGTGCTGGTATCCCACAATATCATGGCGGCTCTGGACCCGGATCTCCCCGCCTCCCTCTCCCCAGCGGTCCACCAACTGCTGCGGCAGGGCTTGGGCTTTGAGGGAGTGGCGCTCACTGACGACCTGGCCATGGACGCCATTGATCAGTATGCCGCTGACGGCTCCGCCGCTGTTCTGGCCCTGCTGGCTGGCAACGATATGCTGGTCACCACTGACTTTCAGGAACAGATCCCCCAGATCCTCCAGGCACTGGAGGACGATGTCATCCCCCAGGAGCTGTTGGACCGGGCCGTGGAGCGGGTACTGGGCTGGAAATACGATCTGGGCCTGCTGTAAGCAGCCTAGGCCGTCGGCCCTCCATTCGCTGCCTCTGTTAAACCAGAATAGGAAAGCCGGCGAGTAATTATACTCGCCGGCTTTTTATTCCACCCATTTTTCAAACTCAGTGCCAACCAATTTGGTGCCGAACTGGTCCTGGGTCCACTCCTCATCCCAGACCCAGCATTAAAAAGGGGACCGTCACTAGACAGACTAGCACGGACAAGCAAGCTCCAGCAGCAGCGTACTCCTCGTCTGCGCCATAGGCTCCAGCCAGCACAGGAACTTGGCTGACCACCGGCAGAGCGCTCTCCACCACAAAGACATCCCGGGCCAGCCCACTGACACCGAACAGCATACAGAATAGCCAGCAGATCACCGGGGAAAGCCCCAGACGTATCACCAGCATAACAGGCAGTCCGGGCATCAGTCTCAAATTTTTCAGCCCCAATTCATAGAGAATAAACCCGCAGTAAATTAACGCGAGAGGGGAAACTGAATCCCCGATGTACTCCGCGAACCGCATCACCGGCTCCGGCAATTTCAGATCCGCTACTAGGAGCAGTAAGGACAACAGAAGGGCAAGAATAGGCGGCTTTGTCACCAAGTCCCAAAAAAAGCCGGTCACTCCGCCTCTAGAGGCCGGTCTGTCTCCCGACCGTTCAATAAGCAAAATCCCAACCGACTGTACAAAAATGGTGTTGGCCAGATAATATAGCATCACATAAGGCATACATACCTGACCAAACAACTGAGTACAGACCGGGATGCCAATAAACAGGGTATTGGACAACCCGGCCATAGCCACAAAGACGCCCCACCGCTTCCGCGGCAGATGAAGCAGGGCTGCGGCAGCGGTAGATATCAGCAGTGTGACCCCCACTCCCAGGACTCCAGACGCCACTAGAAGTCCAGCCTGGGCCAAATCATTATGGCTCAGATTATCCAGCAGTCCCACCACACAGTTGCATGGTACTGCGATGTTAACGATGTACCGGCTGACAAACCGCTTCTCCCTAGTGGTCATCCAGCCCTTGACTCCCATAAAGTAGCCCACAGACATGAGCATCAGCAGCACTGACACAGCGGACAGCGCGTGGAGGAAGCCATCCATCCCTTTCCACCTCTTCTCAAATCAAAAGCAAGGACCCGGCCCTCTCCGCGAATAGACCGGGTCCCTATCTCTCTGCCACAGTGCGATGGGAGCAGAGCTCACTCCTGGGGCTGTTCACTCCTGGGGCCGCTGCCCCCTCTAGGCCGGCGGCGGCGGCGACGGCTGTTCCGCTTCTCGCTCCCCTCGGTCCCGGCGGACTTGGGCTGCCCCTCGCCGCTCTGAATCTCCTGGGGCCGCTGCTCCTTCCGCTCCTGGCGGGGGCGGTCCTCCGTAGTACGGCCCTCCTGCTCTCCAGCGGTACGCCGCTCTCCTCTGGGTCGGCGGCGGCGACGGCGTTCCCGGCGCTCCTCGCCCCCCTCCTGCTCCACAGCGGGCGGGGGTGGGGTCTGGCTCTCCTCTCGGCGGCTGAAAACCTCCTCCAGCGCGGCGGCCAGAGAGGAGCCCTCACCGCTGAACTCCCGCTTCTCCTCCGGGGCGTCCTCTACTTTACGGCGCAGCTGGGCCAACTGCTCCAAAGGTGGCTCCACATAGCCCTCCGGCCGCTTTCCCTTCCCATTTCGGATCACACACAGTTCACAGTTATGGTAGCATTTGGGGGTCTCCGGTGCCGACTCCAGCCGAACTTGGACTGTTTGACGGAGCAGGTTGACGCTGGACACAGTGCCCGCTCCGTCTGGAGTTTCCACAAAAGACTCCTGCTTCGGGGCGTGCTTCACCAGGTCCTCATATGCCTCCTGCTCGTACTTCAAGCAGCACATCAATCTGCCACAGGTACCCGATATCTTGGTGGGATTCAGGGACAGGTTCTGCGTCTTTGCCATTTTGATAGACACAGGCTGGAATTCATCCAAAAATTGGGAGCAGCAGAAGGGCTTTCCACAGATGCCTAATCCACCCAGCATCTTGGCCTCGTCCCGCACGCCGATCTGGCGCAGTTCGATACGGGCGTGGATGGCCCCGGCCAGGTCCTTGACCAGCGCCCGGAAGTCCACCCGCCCTTCGGAGGTAAAAAAGAACAACACCTTGCTGCCATCAAAGCTGTACTCCGCCTTGACCAGCTTCATATCCAGGCCATGCTCGGCAATCTTCTGCTGGCAGATGGAAAAGGCTTTCTTCTCCTTCTCTCGGTTGGCCTCTACTGTCTGCCGATCCTCCTCCGTGGCCACCCGGATCACCGGGCGCAGGGGGGCGGTGAGCTCAATCTCATCGATCATAGAGTTTGCTTGTACACACTCACCGTACTCCGTACCCCTGGAGGTCTCCACGATGACCCCGTCCCCTATCTGGAACTGCCGTCCATCGGGGTTGAAATAATATTGCTTTCCGCCGCTTTGAAAGCGGACGCTGATGATCTCTACCATAGGGGATTCTCCTTCTTCTCTCCAGAGTGGATACGCGGGGCCGGCGGCTGTGCCGCCTTTTCCCCGCTCCGCTCCCGGAGTTCTCACTCCTTTATGAACATCCCGGCACATAACCAGCCAGCCATCTGACCAGAATTGGCGTTGAGCTGTGAAGCCCTCCGCAGCTGATGGACCAGCTCTACTCCCCGGAGGGATCTACGGCGGTCGCCGCTCCTACCAATTCGGGCACCTAGAGCCGCCTCCAGACTGTCCAGCAGTCGGTTCAGCTCCTCCCGGTCCATCCTATCCAAAACCATGGCCGCCTCAAAGAGCTGCAGCTCCGTACCTTCCTCCACGGCCTGGGCCAGCCGGTCCGCCTGCTCCTCTCTGGTCCTGGTTTTCTCGTCGGTCCCAGACAGCCGGTCCACCGCCCGGCCCAGAATGCCCTGGCAATCCAGAGCGGCTGTCTGGATCTCCTCCAAGCTTTTTTGGGGAAAGCGGTCCTTCAGCCAGCTCTGGCACTGGACCACAGAAACAGGGGACAGCACCAGTTCCTCGCACCGGGAGCGCACTGTCTGAAGCAGTCCCCCCCCGTTCTCCGCCAACAGCAGAAAGACGGCATATCCAGGGCCCTCCTCCAACAGCTTCAACATGGCATTCTGGGCGGAGGCATTCATCTGGTCTGCCCCTTCCAGCAGATATATTTTCCGATCCCCCTCGTTAGGACGTATATATGCGTCGCTTCGGAGGGCTCGGATCTGATCCACGGTGATAGGTTTGCCCTCCTCCGGGCCGGAAATAATCTCAAAATCTGGATGGATTCCAGCGATTATCTTTTTGCATGGGGAGCATTTTCCACAGGGCCTGCCGCCGCTATCGGACGTGCATACCATAGCGGCGGCCAGCAGCCGGGCCAAAGTATGCCGGCCGGAGCCGGTTGGACCTGAAATAATGTAGGCGTGGGCCAGGCCGCGGCCGCTCTCCTGCTGGGAGAGCTGCTCCTTCAACCTGTCGTTGCCAGCCAAGGCCGAAAATTCCATAACCTTCCTCACTTGTGGGAACATTCTCCATTAGAGGGCGGCAATCCGCACCTCTGATTTTATATTATATCCTATTTGTTTCAAATAGGCCAGCGATTTTTTTGAGATTACCTCCCCGGGAGCCACTACTGGTACTCCCGGAGGGTAAGGCGCAATCTGACAGGCGGCCACCTCCCCCTCACAGTCCTCCAGCGGCCAGACCCGGCTGGGGGCAAAGAGAGCCTGCCGGGGAGACATGGCCTGCTCCGGCAGAGGCGGAGCTGGAATGGGCGGACAGGGTCCCATCTGCTCCCGCAGCTCCTCCAGCCGCCTCTCCAGCGCACTCAGGGAAAAGCTGTTATCAAAGGGGGTACAGATAAAGACCACATGGCCCCCGTCCTCCATCTCTGGATAAACGCCGCGCTTCTCCAGCGCGCGGGTAAAAGCGGGACCGTTCTGGACGCTGAGAACAAAGCGGGTGGGGTCCAGTGACAGTTTTTTTTCTCTCAGGGAGGGGAATTGCTCCCGCAGCTGTGCCACCCGGAGAGCGGTCCGGCGGTAGTCGTGATGTCCCCATTTGACCATCCACTCTCGGGCCGTGTCCATGCTGGCCATAATGGGATAGGAGGGACTGGAGGTGCCAAAGACCGAGGCCAACTGCCGCACCCGGTCCGGGTCCATCCCATTGGTAAAGAGCAGGGCCCCTTGTCCCAGGGTGGGAAGGGTCTTGTGGGCAGACACTACAACTCCATCCGCTTCCCAGAAGGGAGCCTGACCTAGGAAGGGCAGATGGGCGCCGTGGGCGCCGTCTACAAAAAGTTTTCCACCATGGGCGTGAACGAGACGAGAAATTGCGCCAACATCTGATAACACTCCGGCATATGTTGGAGAAGTAATACAAACTGTTTTTATTTTAGGACATTGGCACAGCATATTTTCCACAGTTTCCGGGGAAATCGGACCGATCAGGCTTTCCTCTCCCAGCCAAGGGCGCTCCAGATAGATGGGCTCCAGATCCAGCAGAGCCATGGCGTTAAACACCGCCCGGTGGCAGTTTCGGTCCACTAGCACTTTACTCCCCGGCGGACAACACAGGGCCAGTCCGGTGTGGATGCCCTGGGTAGAGCCGCCGGTGAGAAATTGGCAGTATTCAAAGCCAAACTCCTTTGCCCATAGAGCCTGGGCGGAAGCAAAGGGCTCACCCCCTTCGTACAGGTTCCCGGTAGGGGGCAGCTCGGTGAGGTCAATGGGGGTCATCCACTTCAGCTCCGCCATCAGGGGAACAGGCCCTCCCTTGTGCCCCGGCATATGGAATCGGAAAGGCTCTTGGTCCGCGTACTTTTTCACCGCGTCATATAAAGGCGTAGGCATGGGACACCTCCAACTGAAAAAAAGCGGCGGGAGAAATTTTCTCCCGCCGCCCGTGCATTCTCTTATTTCTGACCGGGAGCATAGGCCACCACAGTGCGGCGGTTGGGCTCCACACCGGTGGAGTAGGTGGTAACATTGGGATAGTCCTGAAGAGCAGTGTGAATCACATGGCGCTCATAGGCGTTCATGGGCTCCAAAGTCATATTCTTCCGGTACTTGACCACCTTGCCAGCTACCTTCACCGCCAGGCGCTGAAGGGCCTCCTCCCGCTTGGAGCGATAACCTTCAGCGTCCACGTGGATACGGACCCGCTTAGACTGACCATGATTGATGGCGTAGTTTGTCAGCTGCTGAATAGCGTCCAGCGTTTCTCCCCGGCGGCCGATGATAGCCCCAAGATCCTGCCCCTGGAGACGCACCTTATAGTTGCCCTCCTCGGTGACAAAAATTTCAGGAGCGGCCTGCACATTCAGGTGCTCCATCAGACCGGTGAGGAATGTGGCAATCTTCTGGGCCTTCTCATCGTCCTCAGATACGGGGACCGCGGGCGTTTCTGTCCGCAGGGGTTTGTGCTCCCTGCTGCTGATAAGCACCTCATCTCCCTCCTGGAGCTGGCCAGGCGCGGGACGGCGCTTACCCTCATTCCGGCGGTCCCGGCGGGGCTGCTGGCTCTTCCAGCCAGGTTTAGCGGACAAAATAGTCTCCTCTTCCACAGGGGCGGCGGGTTGTTCCTCTTCCTTCTCCTGGACAGGAGCGGCAGACAGCACACGCTCCTCCCTGGGCTGAGGCTTTTTCTCCACCTGTCTGGGCTCCTCCTGGCGGACAGAAATCTCCTCCAGCAGGTCCTCCATCATAGGCTTGGGAGAGCCATCCTCCACCTCATAGCTCACACGGACCTTGGCGGGGTTGCTGCCAAAACCCAGAAATCCGGATTTTGCCCGCTCAATCACTTCAACAGACACATCGTCCCGGTCCAGGCCCAGCTGGAACAGGGCGGCGGAGATGGCATCCTCCTCAGAGCGTCCGGTGGTCTCAATCCACTTGATCATAGTCAGATACCCTCCTTCTTCTCGTCCTCATCCGGCACTTCGACCTCGATCTCCTCTACCTCGACCTCGATTTCCTGAGTCTCGGCTTCCTCGGTCACTTCAGCGGCAGAGGGCATATGCTCCTCCACAGCCTGGGCGGACTGGACATCTAACTCCTCCTGAGCTGGGGCTTCAGCCGCCGGCTGCTCCGTCTGAACGGGAGCGGCAGGCTGTTCCGCCTGGGACTCAGGGGCGGGCTGACCCTTCTTTTTTCCCTTGGCGGCGGCCTGAGCCTCCATCTGGGCACGGATCAGGATATTGGGATCCTGATAGGGTGTGACGCCGCCAAACCGGCCGGGTATATAAGCCCTGCCCCTGGCGTAGGCTCGGATGCCCTCCCGGCTGTCCTCCTTGTTGACGCCCTCCTGATCGGGTTCCTCATCTTTTTTCTTCTTCTGACCAGACTTTTTCTTGCCCTTGTTCTGCTTCTCTTCCTCGATGCGGCGGGCCCGCTCCAGACGAGCCTCCTCCTTACGGCGCTTTTCCTCTTCCTTCTCCTGGCGCTCCCGCTCTTCAGCGGCCAGCCGGGCAGCCTCATAGTCCTTCTTCAGCATCCTGCCGCAGATGACCTCCTGGGCCATGGTGACGAAATACTGGGCCACCCAGTAGACAGACAGGCCGGCAGGAACGGTAAAGCCGATCCACAGAGACATCAGCGGCATCATCCACATCATTATTTTATTCGTCTGATCCATCTGGGCATTCTGAGTCTTGGTATTCATCTTGTTGGTGGCCATGGACACCTTCATGGATAGGAAGGACACTCCGGTGGACACCAAGGGCAGGAGAAACAGGCCAATCGAACTCCATTTCAGGCCGCCGGTCCAGAATTTCCAAGTGGGGATGAGGGACAGGTCCAGACCCAGGAACTGGAAGTTCATAACAAATAAGCCGCTGCCGGCCTCACCCAGGGCAGCCTGGAGCGAAGCCAGATTGGAGTCATTGATCAGGGACAGCAGATACAGCTGATTATAGGCGCCGTTCTCAAAGACGCCGCCGGCCTTGTCCATCATGGCTTGGGTCACCCAGCCCTGGGTGACCGCTACGGTATCCCAGTTTAGCAGCTGGGCCACTTCCTTGATCTGGTCCATAGACAGGTTCATGAAGTAGGTGATCGGCTCGCGGATAATGCCATACAGCGCGATGAGCACAATCATAGGGATCAGGGACCACAGGCAGCCGCCCATGGGGTTGACCTTCTCCCGCTCGTAAAGTTTCTGTACCTCAAGGTTATAGCGCTCCCGATCTTTGCCGTACTGCTTTTGCAGCTGCTGCATCTTGCCGGAGAGCAAATTCATCTGGATCATGCTCTTCTTGCTCTTCAGAGAAACAGGGAAGAGAATGAGCTTAATCACAATGGCGAACAGGATCAGGGCCAGGCCGTAGCTGTTAAAGATATTATAAAAGGTCAGCAGCAGCCAGGCAAAGGGTTTTAGTATGATACCCACAATGTTACCTCCACAAATCAGGTTGGGGCGGCGGGCCCGGTCTCGTTACGGGACAGGATCATATTGGATCGATCTCTGCCGGTGGAAGGGGTGGCACCGAAGGATGCGGCGCAGGGCCAGCCAGCCTCCCTTGAGAGCGCCGTATTTCTCCACTGCCTCCAGGGCGTAGGCAGAGCAGGTGGGGATAAAGCGGCAGCAAGGGGGGCGCAGGGGCGAGATATTGCGCTGGTAGGACCGGATGAGCTTCAGGAGCAGCCATTTCATGGCCTGTCCTCCTTTTTGTCGGACTGGGCCATAAGTCCCAACTTCTTCATCTGCTGGAGAAAACTGCGCTCCAGTTCCCTGTACCGGCCAAAGATGGCCCGCGTCCGGGCCACTACCACGATGTCGAAACCTGGGAGGAACTTCTCCTCATTGGTACGGTACAGCTCCCGGATACGGCGGCGGACAAAGTTGCGCTTCACAGCGTTGCCCAGCTTCACGCCAGTGGTAATGCCCAGCCGGCTCTGGTCCCGGCCTGTTTTGCGGCAATATACCACAAAATAGGGGGACACCGCACTTTTTCCTTTGTTGTACAGGCGGCGGAATTCATGATTCTGTTTCAATGAAACGGTATGCTTCATGATACGCCTCCCTCTGTCCAGGGCATCTCCATTGGTTTACAGGAATCTCCGTATGCGCATTTGGGGCGGGGGATCAGATCCCACGCCCCTTCTGCCCGATCTATAAAAATCGTGTCCTCTCACCGCATCTGCATCAGATCCGGTCTTCCGCTCATCCCAGGATGGTTTTGCGGGACGACTCTGGTCCCGCCAGTCTCATCAGTGGGTCAGGCGGGCGCGGCCCTTGGCGCGGCGGCGAGCCAGCACCTTGCGGCCATTGCGGGTGGCCATACGCTTGCGGAAGCCGTGCTCCTTGGAACGCTGGCGCTTCTTGGGCTGATAGGTACGAAGCATGGGGGACACCTCCTCATTTGATCTCAAGCCGGCTTTCCCGGCCCAACAACAGTTTCCAAAGAAACTGCGGTCTGCTCTTTCCGGCGCCGGATAGACCCCGGCCGGTATTTCCGCAAAAATGGGTACAATAGCCCCTTTGCAGGAAAGCGTTACTCATTATAGACGATGATGGGACCTGATGTCAACCATCTTTTTTATCATCTGAGTCAACTTTTTTCTCTCTTTTTCCTCATATCTCTACATCTTGTGTCAGATATCTTTCCTATACACAAATTGGACTATTTTTTTCCCTTACATTATAAATAAAAATAAAGGGAAATCCTTGCGGTCCAGCCCCAATTTTGGTATAATGTTCAGTATGGAAAATCCTATTTTCAGGAACATCCCGATGAAACCGACCAGCCGCCTTCTCTGTGCAGGGGAAGGCGCTTTCCAAGTTTTCAGACTGTTTTAAGGAGGACTCCAATGAACCCTGCCGACGATATCTGGGCAAAGGTCATCGAACTGATGAAGCAGCAAGGCCTGAGCCCTACCACCATCAAAACATGGTTTGACGACGCGAAAGCCGTATCCCTCACTGAGGACAGTTTTACCATATCGACCCCAAACGACTATACTCAGAGCGTGATTAAATCCCTCTATATTCCGAAGATCGAGGCAGCCCTGAAAGAACTGTTTTCTATGGACCTGAAGGTGGTGGTCCTGACGGAAAAAGAGCTGGAGAATACCAGCGCGGCCAAACAGGATATCCTGTTTCCCGGCACCAGCGATTATACCTTCGAGCGATTTGTGGTAGGCTCCTCCAACCGATACGCCTACTCCGCCGCCCGGGCGGTGGCCGATATTCCGGGCCGGGCGGGCTACAACCCGCTGTTTATCTACGGCGAATCCGGACTGGGCAAGACCCATCTACTCTACGCCATCGCCCACACCATCCACGCCAACCATCCAGACTATAAGATCGTCTACATCAAGGGGGACACCTTTACCAACGAGCTGGTAGCCGCCATCCGAGAGGGCCGCAATCAGCAGTTTCGGGAGAAATACCGGGAGGCGGATGTCTTTCTGATGGACGACGTTCAGTTCATCGCCGGCCGGGAGTCCACCCAGGAGGAGATGTTCCACACCTTCAACACCTTGTACGAGGCCGGGCACCAGATCGTATTCACCTCTGACCGCCCCCCAAAGGAATTGCTTCGGCTGGACCAGCGACTTCAGACCCGATTCGAGCAGGGCCTGCCCGCCGATATCAAGCCTCCCGACTATGAGACCAGAATGGCCATCATTAAAACTAAGGCTGTCCGTATGGGGCTGGACCTGCCCGAATTTCTGCTCCAACTCATCGCCGAGAACATTACCGCCAACGTGCGGCAGATCGAAGGGACCATCAACAAAATCATGGCTTACCGGGATCTGATGGGCGCCACTGTGGACAAGGACACCGTGGTCCGGGCGGTAAAAGATATGTTCAAGGAAAAGTCGGATATCCTGCCCACAGCGGATGTTATCATTGACGAGGTATGCAAGTTCTACAACATAGAACCTACCATTCTACGGGGCCAAGGCCGGTCCAAGGACATCGTGTTGGCCCGCCAGATCGCTATGTATCAGATCCGAAGGATGACCAACCTCTCTCTGGACGAGATCGGCCAGGAGTTCAGCGGCCGGGATCACAGTACAGTCATCCACTCCATCCGTCAAATCGAGGAGTCCATCAAAAGCGACTCGGAAAAGGCGGAGATCGTCAAGGACATCACTGCCAACATCAACAGCCGGTACGAATAAAAAAGCGCGAAGGATAGACCCATAGGAGATCTTGAAAAAATCAGAGAACACATAAGTTATCCACCTTTTTTTGTGGATTATCTGTTGACCAATGTGGATAATTTTTTCTCTGTGGAAAAGAGCTTTTCTCTATCCACATCCCCTGTGGAAGCTATTTTCTTACTCCCCCAGAGCTTTCAGCCATCTTTCCACAATTTTTTCTCCTACGGCTAACTACTACGAAATATATCCTGTCCTCTCCCCTTCCGGGAGAGAGAAAGAAATCGGAGGAATCCATATGAAATTTTCCTGTGAAAAGGCCCTGCTGTCTTCCGCTGTTACCGTGGCCTCTCGGGCAGTGGCGGCTAAGAGCTCTATCCCCGCCATGGAGGGCATTCTCATCGAGGCCGGAGCACAGCTGAAGCTGACTGGTTATAATCTGGAAACTGGCATCCAAGCTACGGTACCGGCGGAAATCAAGGAAGGGGGTTCCCTGGTTCTCTCCGCCCGCCTGCTGGGGGAGGCCTGCCGGAAAATGCCAGATGATGTGGTGGTATTTTCCTCACAGGGTTACTCGGTCAATATCAAATGCGGGATGTATGAAATCAACATCCTGGGCACCGATGCCGAGGAGTTTCCAGAACTGCCCTCAGTGGACCAGCAGAACTCTCTGGTGTTGAGCCAGCCTGTGCTCCGGTCCATGATTGCCCAGACTCTCTTTGCCGTCAGCGACAACGAGAGCCGCCCCATCCATACTGGCTCCCTCTTTGATGTGGAGGGCAGCCGCCTCACTGTGGTGTCTGTGGACGGTTATCGTCTGGCACTCCGCCGGGAAGATGTAGAGGAAAAAACCGGGGCCGAGGTATTCTCCTTTGTGGTCCCCGGCTCCGCTCTTAACGAGGTGGAAAAGATCTGCTCCGGGGAAGAAAAGGTGACCATTATCCAGGGAGCCCGGCATATCCTGTTCCAGACCGGGGATATCCTTCTGGTCTGCCGCAGGCTGGAGGGAGAGTTTCTGCCCTATAAGAACGCCATTCCTCGAAATAACACGATTCAAGTGGAAGTGGAAGCTAAAGCACTCTTGTCCTCCATTGACCGGGTGTCCCTTATCATCAGCGAGAAGCTGAAATCTCCCCTTCGCTGCCTTTTTGGGGATGGGGTGGTAGATATTACGACAAAGACCGCCCTGGGCGACACCGCCGATCGGTGCCCTATTAGCGGCAACGGCGGCGGGCTGGAGATTGGATTTAACAACAAGTATCTGATGGACGCTCTGAAGGCCGCCCCCGCTGACAAGCTCCGGATGGAGTTTACCTCCGGTGTGGCCCCCTGTGTTATCCTGCCCGCCGAGGGGGAGGAGAAGTTTATTTATATGGTGCTGCCCGTCCGTTTGAAGGCCAATTAAAGACCCGAAAAAACAAAAGGAAGGACACTATGAAACAGAACCGCTGAACAGAGCTCTGGCAGAGGCATAAATCCTATTTCATCAATGTATTGGGATTTGTGGGATTTTTCGTTCTCTTTTCATTCTGGATTCCCTTGGTGTTTTGGATATTTTGGCACTATGTTGCCTGTATCCTTCTTATTTCAGCCAGCTATCTATGTAAAAAAGAGGGAAAGCAGGGCCTTGTGACAGGTATTACGGTCCTGGTCTGTATCGTAGCGATTGCTGGCTTTTTTCTGGTATATCAGACCTTGGGGCATGTTTATTCCAGAGAACATTGGAGCTTTTATCGATATGTGACAGGACACGCTGCTCTCCCCATCTTTTTGCTGCCTTGTATCGCTGCTGGAATTGCGGTATGGAAGCCAAAACAATAACCTTAGAAAGTTGAGGCCGCTATGGAATCTCATGAGGTCAAAATAAAAACTGAATTTATCAAGCTCCAGGATTTACTGAAGTTTGCCGGGGCGGTGGAGACCGGAGGCGACGCCAAGCTTATCATCCAGGAGGGACGGGTGACAGTCAACGGCGAGGTGTGCGAAATGCGGGGCAAAAAGCTCCGCCCCGGGGACCGGGCGGCCATCGACCACGCCCTTGAATTGGTGGTTACATGATCGTAAACGCCTTAGAGCTGGATTTTTTTCGAAATTATACCCATCTGGAGGCCTCCTTTGACCCGCGGGTCAACCTGATATATGGGGACAACGCCCAGGGAAAGACCAATCTGCTGGAGGCAGTCGCCTACCTCTCCGCCGCCCGGTCCCATCGGGCCCGCTATGACAGAGAGATGATCATGATGGGGATAGACTCCGCTTTTCTCAAAGGGGAGGTGGCCAGTCGGGACCGGGTGTTCACTTTGGAGGCCAAGCTGTTCCGGGGCCGAGGCAGACAGCTTTTTTCCAACGGCGTACGCCTTAAGACAGCCGGGGAGCTGGCCGGGATCCTGACCACGGTGTTGTTCTGCCCGGAGGACTTGTATCTTATCCGGGAGGGGAGCTCCGCCCGGCGCCGGTTTCTGGATGGGGCCATCTGCCAGCTCCGCCCCCGATACAGTCAGGCATTGGCAGAATATAACCGCCTTTATGACCACAAGACCCGCATTCTGCGAGACTGGCCGGAGAACCCATCTCTGCTTCAGACCCTGGATGACTTTAATCTGCGCCTAGCTCAGACCGGGGCCATCCTGATCCACTACCGGGCCCATTTTATCCGCCGGATGGAGAAACACGCCCCGGCCATCCACGCCGATTTTTCCGGCGGAAGGGAGCGGCTGGAACTATCCTATGAAACAGTGTCCACGGTAACTGACCCCATGGCACAGCCCAGAGAGATCCTTCCCCAGCTACTGGCCCACCAGGAGAGCCACCGTCAGGCGGAGCTGGACGCCCGCCAGTGCCTGTCCGGTCCCCATAAGGATGATTTGGTGGTATCCATCGGTGGGCAGCTGGCTAAAACCTACGCCTCCCAGGGCCAGACCAGAACAGCGGTCCTATCCCTGAAGCTGGCCCAGCGGGAGATCTTTCAGGAGGAGACAGGAGAATGGCCAGTCCTGCTGTTGGACGACGTGCTGTCTGAGCTGGACTCGAAACGGCAGGCCTTTGTTCTTAACCGTATCCGTGGCGGCCAGGTATTTATTACCTGCTGTGAGGAGGAAAAGCTGGAGGGGCTGGAGGGTGGTCGGGTGTTTCATATTCGAGACGGCTCTATTGTAACGAATATCTAAAACGGCGTATTTGCGCCGTCAAATCGAAGTCGCGGCGGCGGAAAATTTCCAGAGAGAAAATTTAATTTGTTCGGGGATTTTAATTTAAAAGGGCTCCGACAGGGCTTGATTCATAAAAAAGTTCATCATGTGCTGTATGGAGGAAGGTACTGTGCTGCGGAATCTTATTTCGTATTGGCAGGAATTATCCAGCCCCTGGTTCGGCGGAGCTCTCTTTGGACATGGGGGACTGGTAGCCCTAGGACTGGTAGCCTGGCCGGCGGCGCTCTCCTATTCCCTTCAATTTTGGTTGTCTGTAAGGGGCCGAAAAAAAGGGAAGAAATTATCTCTATTGGTTAGCGGGGCTATTTTTTTGATTTGCTGGATTACATGGTATCTGCCCATAGGGGCAGATATGAGGGCAAAGCTGATCGTCATTCCGGCTATTGCATTTTTTTGGATGGTTGGCTGTGTATTTTATGAACTGCCAGCATTTTTGTGGTCAAGGAGAAAATAGGGAGTTTGTTATGTACTTGTATTTAGGCCAGTCCGTGGTACTTCCTCACCGGGAAATTTTGGCCATTTTCGATTTGGACAACGCCAGCTGGGCCTATAAGACCCGGGAATTTTTAGAGCGGGCAGAACGGGAGGGTCGGTCTGTCTGGCTTACCGATGACCTTCCCAGGTCCTTTATTTTAGCGGGGGACGGTAAGTCCCCTCCCACGGTCTATCTATCTTCTCTGTCCCCCTCTGCCCTGGTCAGCCGGGCAGAGCGAAATTCCTTTGAGTGATATTTTCTTTTTTTATTACGAAGAGTCAAGAGAGGAGAGGAAAGAGAGCGCCTCTTGCCCCTCCCGTCTTGACCCTTCCACCATATGAAACCGGAGGTAAATTATGTCTGAAGAACGAAACGAACTGAATGAGCTGAACACCACCCAGACCAACCACGAATATGGTGGCTCTGAGATCCAGGTGCTGGAGGGTCTGGAGGCGGTCCGCAAGCGCCCCGGTATGTATATCGGCTCTACCAGCGAGTCTGGCCTGCACCACCTGGTCTACGAGATTGTGGACAACTCCATTGACGAGGCTCTGGCGGGCTACTGCACGGATATCACAGTGACCATCAATCCTGGCAATACCATTACCGTCACTGACAACGGCCGGGGCATCCCGGTAGATATTCAGCCCCAGACCGGCCGGCCCGCCCTAGAGGTAGTCTTTACCATCCTCCACGCTGGCGGAAAATTCGGCGGCGGCGGGTATAAGGTGTCTGGCGGCCTCCATGGCGTGGGCGCTTCAGTGGTCAACGCTCTGTCCGAGTGGCTGGAGGTCCAGGTCCACAAGGACGGGCAGATCTATGAGATGAAGTTTTCCCGGGGTAAGATCACCCAGAGTATGAAGGTAGTGGGCAGGACTGATCACACCGGCACTACCGTCACCTTCAAGCCCGACCCGGAGATGTTTGACACCCTGGAGTATAACTATGAGACCCTGCACACCCGTATGCGGGAGGAGGCATTCCTCAACGCCGGCCTGCGCATCCAGACCGTGGACCTGCGGCCTGGCCAGGAGCAAGAGGACGACATGTGCTACGAGGGCGGCATTCGGGAGTTTGTTACCTTTCTGAATAAAAATAAGGACCCCCTTCACAACGACGTCATCTATATGTCTGGAGCCCGGGAGGACAGCATGGCCGAAGTGGCCATGCAGTATAACGACGGGTACAGCGAGGTGATGGTGTCCTTCGCCAACAACGTCCATACCCCTGAGGGCGGTATGCATGAGGAGGGCTTCCGCCGCGCTCTGACAAACGTGCTCAACGCCTACGGAAAGAAAATCAAGGTGCTGAAGGACGATGACAAGGTGTCCGGCGAGGACTGCCGGGAGGGCTTGACCGTGGTTATCTCCGTCAAGCTGACCGAGGCCCAGTTTGAGGGTCAGACCAAGGCAAAGCTGGGCAACAGCGAGATGCGTACTCTGGTCAACGCCATTGTCACCGAAAAGCTGGAGACCTATCTGGAGGAGAACCCCGCTGTGGGCCGGGCTATTCTGGATAAGGCCCTCACTGCCAATCGGGCCAGAGAGGCCGCCCGTAAGGCCAGAGAATCCATCCGCCGAAAGACCGCCCTGGGCGGGGCGGCCATGCCGGACAAGCTGCGGGACTGCAACGAGGCCAACCCGGAGCTCACCGAGATCTATATCGTCGAGGGCGACTCCGCCGGCGGCTCCGCCACCCAGGGCCGGGACAGCCGCTTCCAGGCGATCCTCCCTCTATGGGGCAAGATGCTCAATGTGGAGAAGGCCCGGGCGGACAAGGTATATGGTAACGACAAGCTCACCCCGGTAATCACCGCTCTGGGTGCCGGCATCGGAGAGGAGTTCGATTTGAGCAAGCTGCGCTACCACAAGGTCATCATTATGGCCGATGCCGACGTGGACGGCGCCCATATCCGCACCCTGCTGCTCACCTTCTTCTTCCGCTTCATGCGGCCCCTCATCGAGCACGGGTATGTCTACTCCGCCGTCCCTCCCCTGTACAAGCTGACACGGGGCAAGACCACCCGTGTGGCCTTCTCCGATGAGGAGCGGGATGCCATCTCTGCCGAGATGCGGGGGGGTAATCCCAATGTAAAGATTGATATCAGCCGCTTCAAGGGTTTGGGCGAGATGAACCCCCACGAGCTGTGGGAGACCACCATGGACCCGGAGAAGCGCACCCTGCGCCGCATCGAGCTGGACGACGCCGTTAAGGCCGACGAGACCTTTACTATTCTGATGGGTGAGAAGGTGGAGCCCCGGAAGGAGTTCATCGAGCGCAACGCCAGATATGCCGTCAATTTGGACTATTGATATGGAGCATATCATTTTGCTGGGAGCTCCCCTGCCCGGCACGGAGTCCGTCACACCGCCCAACGGCGCCTCCCTGGCGCTGGTCTTGTTCCTTACCTTTGCCGTACTCTAAGACCCTGCTGTGGGTTCGGGTGAGGCGGCTTTGGCTGTGCCTGGTGTTCCTGCTGTGCGTCATCAACCTGTACCATCCCTATGAGACAGGATTTGCCCTGTTCTGCGCTCTGGCCTACCTGCTGGGTTCCCTGGCGGGTGTGGCCTGCGGCTGGCTCAGAAGGAGAAAATGAGCCTCTAACAAGGAGGAAATAAATTCATGAGCAAAAAACCACAATACGATCCCGAGGAGATCCGCTACCCGGACCAGCATATTGTTACCTCCCCCCTGGTACCGGAGATGGAACAGTCCTATATCGAATACGCCATGTCCGTCATCGTGGGACGGGCCCTGCCCGATGTCCGTGACGGCCTGAAGCCCGTCCACCGCCGCATCCTCTACGCCATGTATGAGGATAACTTGACGGCGGATAAACCCTTTAAGAAGTCCGCCACCTGCGTGGGCGATGTGCTGGGCCGGTACCACCCCCACGGTGACCAGTCCGTGTACGACGCCCTGGTCCGTCTGGCTCAGGACTTCTCCATGCGCTATATGCTGGTGGACGGCCACGGTAACTTCGGCTCCATCGACGGTGATCCCCCGGCTGCCTACCGTTACACCGAGGCCCGGATGTCCAAGCTGTCCGACGAAATGCTGAGGGATATTGAAAAGGACACGGTGGACTGGGACCCCAACTTTGACGAGAGCCGGAAGGAGCCCAAGGTGCTCCCCTCCCGCTTCCCCAACCTGCTGGTCAACGGTTCCTCCGGCATTGCCGTGGGCATGGCCACCAACATCCCTCCCCACAACCTGAAGGAGGTCATCGACGCCACCATTCGGGTGCTGGACGACCCGGAGTGTACCCTCTCCGATTTGATGGAGCACATCAAGGGCCCCGACTTCCCCACCCACGGCATCATCATGGGTCGGTCCGGCATTCGGGCGGCCTATGCCACCGGCCGGGGCCGGGTGGTGGTCCGGGCCCGCCATGAGTTTGAGGAGTTTGGCAAGGACCGCACCCGCATCATCATCACCGAGATCCCCTATCAGGTCAACAAGCGGATGCTGATCAAGAACATGGCCGATCAGGTGGAGGACAAGCGGCTGGAAGGCATCTCCGACATCCGGGACGAATCCGACCGGAACGGGATGCGTATTGTCATTGAACTAAAGCGGGATGCCAACCCCCAGGTGGTGCTCAACCGCCTGTTTGCCCAGACCCAACTCCAGGCTACCTTTGCTATCAATATGCTGGCCCTGGTGGAGGTCAACGGCAAGCTCCAGCCCCGCATCCTCTCTCTGCGCCATATTTTGGACGAGTACATCTCCTATCAGGAGCAGGTCATTATCCGCCGCACCCGCTTCGACCTGAAAAAAGCCCAGGAGCGGGCCCATCTGCTGGAGGGCCTGCTGGTGGCCCAGGATAACATTGACGAGGTCATCCAGATCATCCGCTCCCGCTATGACGACGCCAAAGAAGCCTTGATGACCCGATTCTCCCTGGACGATGTTCAGGCCCAGGCCATTTTGGATATGCGGCTGAAGGCCCTGCAGGGTTTGGACCGGGAGAAGCTTCAAAACGAATATGAGGAGCTTGAGAAGCGCATCGACTACTTCAACCGCCTGCTGGCCAGCGAGGAGATGCTCCGGGGCGTGCTCAAGGACGAGCTGACCGCCATCCGGGACAAGTACGGAGACGAGCGGTACACTGAGATCCAGGATGTAGAGGACGAGATCGACATTGAGGACCTGATCGAGGAGGAGCAGTGTGTCTTTACCCTGACCCAGGCGGGCTATATCAAGCGCACCCCGGTCAGCGAGTACGCCGCCCAGTCCAAGGGCGGAATGGGAAAGAAGGGGATCACCACACGGGAGGAGGACTATGTGGTGGATGTGTTTACCGCCTCCACCCATGACTATATCCTGTTCTTTACCGACACGGGCAAGGTCTACCGAAAGAAGGGTTACCAGATTCCAGAGAGCGGCAAGACCGCCAAGGGGACCAATATCGTCAATATCCTCCAGGTGGAGCAGGGAGAGCGGATTCAGACCATGGTCCACTTCCGGGACTTCACCGAGGACGAGGTATACCTGTTTATGGTCACCCGGAACGGCACAGTAAAGCGTCTGGCTGCCTCCGCGCTGAAAAATATTCGGGCCAGTGGCATCCGGGCCCTCCGGCTGGACGAGGGGGATGAGTTGATCTCCGTCCGAGAGACCGACGGGAAGCAGAATATCCTCATCGCCACCCATGACGGTATGGCTGTGTGCTTTGACGAGAACGACGTTCGGGCTATGGGCCGGGACGCTGTGGGCGTCCGGGGCATCCGCCTTCGGGATGGGGACTATGTGGTAGGGGCCGCCCGTGCTGCCGAGGGCAAGTGCCTTCTATCCATTACAGAAAAGGGCTATGGCAAGCGGACCCCGGTGGAGGAGTACCGGATCACGAACCGAGGCGGCATCGGCATCAAAAATTATATGGTTACCGAAAAGACCGGGCCTGTGGTGGGCGTCAAGGTAGTGGACGGCTCAGAGGACCTGCTGCTGGTCACCCAGAGCGGCATCCTGATCCGTACTCATGTGGATGCCATCCGCACCGCCGGCCGGGCTACCCAGGGCGTCATCGTCATGCGCTTCAAGGAGGAGGGGGATCAGGTCATCTCCCTGGCCCTCACCGAGCGGGAGGAGCAGGCGGACGAGAATGAGCAGTCCCCCGTCAATCAGGAGTAAAAGCTCCAGTCGTAAGGAGGCCGCAAACCGACAGGAGAGGATGAACTTTCCAGTGGGCTATAACAGCCTTTATCGTCTGGAAAGGATCCGCGGGACAGGAGGCTAAGGAAACATGAGAAAACGGGTAACTTACCGCCCGGGCAAGGCACAGGGAGCCTTTGGAACGATATGGGGAGGCATCTTCGTCCTGATCGGGCTGTTTGTGGTAATCCCCACCTTTGGACCGTTTGGAATAATATGGACGCTGGGCGCTTTGGGAATCACTGTGATAAACGCCCTTCACGCGTTTGGAAAAAAGTATGTGGGCCCCGAGATCCGCATTGAAGAGGACAAAGAAGGAGAACCCGTTCCCTCTGACGAGTCCCACGACCATATCCAGTCCACCGCCCTGAACGCTAGGGAGCGGCTGGAGCAGCTCAAGACCTTGCGGGAGGCCGGGCTCATCACCCAGCAGGAGTACGACCAGAAGCGCCGGGAGATCGTGGAGGAGCTATAAAAGCCTTCCCACAGGGGAAGGCAGCGATAGGAGAACTATGAAAACTGTTACCATCTACACGGACGGAGCCTGCTCCGGCAATCCAGGACCGGGGGGCTGGGGGGCAATCCTGATGTACGGCCCCCACAAAAAGGAGATGTCCGGGGGCGAGGCCCATACCACCAATAACCGTATGGAGCTCACTGGGGTTATCACTGCCTTGGAGGCTCTCAAGGAACCCTGTGTTGTGGAGCTGTGGTCTGACTCTAAATACGTTATCGATGGCCTGGACAAAGGCTGGGCTAAAGGCTGGCGGGCCCGGGGCTGGATAAAGAGTGACAAAAAGCCCGCCTTGAATCCAGACCTCTGGGGCCGCCTGCTAGATCTGTGCGACTACCACACCGTCCACCTCCATTGGGTCAAGGGACATGCGGAAAATCAATATAACAACCGCTGTGATGAAATGGCGGTAGCGGAAAGTCAAAAGTACAGGTAAGGAAGGCTCCTTGGTAAAAAACGATCAGACAAGTGATGGAAGCACCAATAAAAAGAGACGTCTGCTTCCCCGCCTCCTAATAAGAAAACATGAGATAGTCCAGTAAAATCAATGTTTTCAGAGGCAAGGAACACGATGTGAAGTCAAAAAATCAAATACTGGCAGGATAAAGGGTGCTGATGTGAAATATCAGCACCCTTTTCCTGTCCCAAACGCCATAGGGAATCCTATGGCGTTTTTACTTTCCATCAAGTACACGGAAAACTGTATTGAAAGGGGTGAGAAATCGAAGGTATTTCTTCATGTAGGAAATGCAAATCAAGTGTCCATAGGTTTTCCCACATGGAGAAGCAAGTGGGCACAGAATTGAATTTTTTCCGAAAACGAACACTTTTCCAGACCGCCGGAGGGAGGTGAGATTATGGCGGTATTTCGCATTGAGAAAACCCGCGACTACACGGTGATGGCAAACCATCATCTGCGGAACACGGCACTGTCGCTGAAAGCGAAGGGGCTGCTGTCCCTCATGCTATCCTTGCCGGAGGATTGGGACTACACCACCAAAGGTCTTGCGCGGATATGCCGGGATGGAGTGGACAGCATTTGTGCTACGGTCCGGGAGCTGGAGGATGCGGGATACATTATCCGTGAAAGAGTCCGCAACGCCAACGGGCGGCTCGGCAGCATCGAGTACACGATTTTGGAGCAGCCCAGGCCGCCGGAACCTAAACCGGGAAAACCTGAACGGGAAAATCCAGTTCAGGTAAAACCAGTCTTGGATTCTCCTGTCTTGGGAAAACCTGAACAGGAAAAACCCGCACAATTAAATACTAAAGGATCAAGTAACCAAATATCAAATACTGATTCATCAAGTACGGAAGGATCAAATCCTATCCAATCAAGTCCCCAAACCCCCGCAGAGACCAAACGAACCGGACGGGACTGGATGCGGGAGCGAGAGAGCTATCGGGAACTGATTTTGGAGAATATCGAGTATGACTATCTATGCCGGGATGACCGGCTGGATCGGGATATGCTGAATGAACTGGTGGAACTCATGGTGGATACCGTCTGTTCCCGCAGGGAAACGATCCGCATTGCCGGGGACGACTATCCGGCGGAGGTGGTCAAATCCCGGTTCCTGAAGCTGAACAGTTCTCACATTGAGTATGTGTTGGACCGTATGCGGGAGAACACCACCTATGTCCGCAACATCAAGAAATATCTGCTGGCTGCCCTGTATAACGCCCCGGCCACCATCGACAGCTACTATGCGTCCCTGGTGAACCATGACCTGTACGGCAGCGGAGAAAGGAGATGATAGGTCATGCAGGAAGAAGTCACCCAGCGCACCATTGCCCTCTGTGTGGAGGCCACCAAACTCTCCGCCGGGATGCTGCAGCAGGCCATGAAAAAAGTGCTGGACGAGATGCAGAAAGGAGTGACCGGCCATAAGACCAAGCTGCACCACGGAAAGCAGACCCTCCGGCAGCTGATGAAGCACAACACCGGCGTTTCCAACATCGAGATCACCGACCGGAACATCCGGGCCTTTTCCGCCACCGCCAAGAAGTACGGCATTGACTTTGCTCTGAAAAAGGATACCAGCGGCGAGATACCCCGCTACCTGGTGTTCTTCAAGGGCCGGGATGCCGACGTTATCACGGCAGCCTTTCGGGAGTTCTCCGCAAAGAACCTGGAGAAAGAGAAAAAGCCCTCCATCCGCAAGGAGCTGGAGCAGGCGAAACAGCAGTCCAAAGCCCAGCACCGCCAGCGGGAGAAGGTCAAGACCAAAGACCGGGGTGTGGAATTATGACGGTTGACTGGAAGAAAAAGCTGATCCCCAACCTCCCGTATCTGCTGTTCGTGTATCTCTTTGACAAGCTCTGCCAGGCGGTGCGCCTTGCGCCCGGCCTTGACGCCTCTGAAAAGTTCCTGCATTTGAGCCAGGGCTTTACGGAGGCGTTTTCTTCTGGGCTGCCAAGTCTGCATCCGCTGGACCTGCTGGCGGGTATCGCCGGGGCGGTCATTGTTCGGCTGGCGGTGTATGCCAAGAGCAAGAATACAAAGAAATATCGCAAGGGCATTGAGTACGGCAGCGCACGATGGGGCACGGCGGCCGATATTGCCCCCTATGTCGATCCGGTTCCCGACTGGAACATTCCTTTGACCCAGACGGAAAAGCTCACCATGTCCAGCCGCCCGAAAAATCCCAAGTACGCCCGAAACAAGAACATTCTGGTCATCGGCGGCAGCGGCAGCGGCAAGACCCGGTTCTTCGTCAAGCCCTCACTCATGCAGATGCACAGCAGCTATGTGGTCACCGATCCCAAAGGACAGCTTTTGTCCGAGGTGGGGACCATGCTGCGGCGGGGCGCCCCCAAGCTGGACGAGAACGGAAAACCCCTGCGGGATGCCCGCGGGAAGGTCATCTATGAGCCGTACCGCATTAAAGTCCTCAACACCATCAACTTCAAAAAGAGCATGAAATACAACCCCTTCGCCTATATTCGGTCGGAGAAAGACATCCTCAAATTGGTCAATGTCATCATTGCCAACACCAAAGGCGACGGAGAAAAATCCTCGGAAGATTTTTGGGTGAAGGCCGAGCGGCTTTTGTACTGCGCCCTGATCGGGTACATCTGGTACGAGGCGGAGCCGGAAGAAAAGAACTTCCTCACGCTGCTGGAGCTCATCAACGCATCGGAGGCCAGAGAGGACGACGAGGAATTTCAGTCGCCCGTGGATATTCTGTTCGCCAAGCTGGAGAAGGAGCACCCGGACCACTTCGCTGTGAAGCAGTACCGCAAATTCAAATTGGCTGCCGGCAAGACCTTGAAATCCATCCTGATTAGCTGCGGCGCCCGCCTTGCCCCCTTCGATATTGCGGAGCTGCGGGAGATCATGTCGGACGACGAACTGGAACTGGACACCCTGGGCGACCGAAAAACGGCGCTGTTTCTCATTATGAGCGATACGGATACCACCTTCAACTTCGTTATCGCCATGCTGCAAAGCCAGCTATTCAATCTCCTTTGCGACAAGGCGGACGACGTGTACGGCGGCAGGCTGCCCGTCCATGTGCGGTGCCTCCTGGACGAGTTCGCCAATATCGGGCAGATACCCAACTTCGACAAGTTGATCGCCACCATCCGGAGCCGGGAAATCTCGGCTTCTATTATTTTGCAGTCCCAAAGCCAGTTAAAGACCATCTACAAGGACGCCGCGGATACCATTGTGGGCAACTGCGACACCACCTTGTTTTTGGGAGGCAAGGAGAAATCCACCCTGAAAGAAATCTCGGAGCTGCTGGGCAAGGAGACCATCGACAGCTTCAATCAATCCGAGAACCGGGGCAGTCAGGTTTCCCACGGCCTCAACTATCAGAAATTAGGAAAGGAGCTGATGACCCAGGACGAGATTGCGGTGATGGACGGAGGCAAGTGTATCTTGCAGCTTCGAGGGGTGCGGCCGTTTTTCAGCGACAAGTTTGATATAACGAAGCATCCCCGCTACAAGTACCTTGCCGACGCCGACAAGAAAAATACCTTTGACATTGAACGGTACATGAAACGCAGACCGGCCATTGTGAAGCCGGACGAGCCTTTCGATCTGTACGAATTGAAAGCCACCGACCTTCAACCCAACAATTCAACTGAACGAAAGGAAATGTGAATATGAGCTTTTTTACTAACGCTATCGACGTTTTGCAGACTCTGGTCATCGCCCTGGGCGGCGGCCTGTGCGTGTGGGGCGGCATCAACCTTCTGGAAGGTTACGGCCAGGACAACCCTGCCTCCAAAAGCCAGGGCATCAAGCAGCTCATGGCGGGCGGCGGCGTTGCCCTCATCGGCATCACCCTGATCCCTCTGCTGTCCGGTCTGCTGTCCACCACCTAATGATTCTCCAAAACCGGCGGGGGCTTTCGCTTGATAGCGGGAGCCCCCGCAAAGGAGGTGATCTCCCTTGATATTGGATATGATCCAGGAGTGGTTCAAGGAACTGCTCATTGACGGTATCATTTCAAACCTGACCGGGATGTTTGATACCCTGAATACAAAGGTGGGCGAGATCGCCGGGGAGGTCGGCATGACGCCCGCCGCCTGGAACAGCAGCATCTTCAACATGATCCGAAACCTCTCGGAAACGGTGATTGTCCCCATCGCTGGCATCATCCTCACCTTCGTCATGTGCTACGAGCTGATCCAGCTCATCATCGAGAAAAATAACCTCCACGACTTTGACACCTGGATTTTCTTCAAGTGGATTTTCAAGACCTTCTGCGCGGTGCTGATCGTCACCAACACCTGGAACATCGTCATGGCGGTGTTCGATGTGGCGCAGAATGTGGTCAGTCAGTCGGCGGGGGTCATCATCTCGGACGCAGGCATCGACATTTCCGGCGTGGTGGGCAATCTGGAGACCCAGCTTGCCGACTGGAGCGTGGGCGCCCTGCTGGGGCTGTGGTTCCAGAGTGTGTTCGTGGGGCTGTGTACGCAGATTCTTTCCATCTGTATCTTCCTGGTGATCTACGGCAGAATGATTGAGGTGTATTTGGTCACCTCCATAGGGCCGATTCCCTTTGCCACGATGGTCAACCGGGAATGGGGCTCCACGGGGCAGAACTACCTTCGCTCCCTGCTGGCCCTGGGCTTCCAGGCCTTCCTCATTATGATCTGCGTGGGCATCTATGCCGTGCTGGTGGAGGGCATCTCCACATCCGGCGACAACATATCCGCTGCCATCTGGGGGTGCATGGGCTATACGGTTCTGCTGTGCTACACATTGTTCAAGACCGGCAGCCTTGCAAAATCCCTGTTCGGCGCCCACTAAAGGAGGCAGATATTTGAGAGTAGGCCTTATTGATGTGGACTCGCACAATTTTCCCAACCTGTGCCTGATGAAGCTCTCGGAGTATCACACCAGACACGGGGATCGGGTGGAATGGTGGGACCCTGCAAAGCAATATGACCTTGTTTATAAAAGCCGGGTATTTACAGACACCTATTCCAAAGACACCATACAGGTGAGCAATGCGGATAAGGTCATCCAGGGCGGTACAGGTTACGGCCCCGGCGAAAACCTCCCGCATGAGATCGAGCATATTCGGCCGGACTATTTTCTATATCCGCGGTTTTTAGGTACAGCCTACGGCTTTTTAAGCCGTGGCTGTCCAAGGAACTGCGGATTTTGTATTGTCAGCAAAAAAGAAGGGCGCAGGAGCGTCCGGGTGGCTGATCTTTCCGAGTTTTGGAATGGTGAGGAAGAAATCAAACTGATGGACCCGAACCTGCTTGCCTGTCCCGACCATGAAAGGCTCATTGAACAGCTAATTGAGAGCCGGGCGCTGGTGGACTTTACCCAGGGGCTCGATATTCGCCTTATCAGCCGTGATAATGTATCTCTACTGAACAAAGTGCGGACAAAAGCGGTGCATTTCGCATGGGATAACCGGACGAGGACCTGACGGAGTATTTCCGTCGCTTTCGTGAACTTACTTCCATAAAGAGCGACCGAAACCGCCGTGTCTATGTCCTGACCAATTACGGCAGCACCCATGAACAGGATTTGTACCGGGTAAACACCTTGCGGGCATTGGGATATGATCCCTATGTGATGATCTATGAGCGTCCCACGGCTCCACGCATTACCCGCCATCTGCAAAGATGGGTAAATAATAAACGGATTTTTCATTCCGTATCAGATTTTAAGGACTATGCGCCGATGAAGAAGGAGGTGTGAAACATTGGCTTATGTAACAATCCCGAAGGACCTGAGTCGGATACAGAGCAAGGTCCTGTTCGGGCTGACCAAACGACAAGTGATCTGTTTCGGAGCGGCGGCGCTGGTAGGCGTGCCGCTTTTCTTTTTGGCAAAGGCGAGCCTGGGAACTACCACGGCGGCGCTGTGCATGATCCTGGTGATGCTGCCCTTTTTCCTGTTCGCCATGTATGAGAAGAACGGGCAGCCGCTGGAAGTGTTCCTGGGGCATCTGATCCAGAACAAATTCATCCGGCCGAAGGTACGCATCTACCAGACAAACAATCTCTATTCCGCCCTGGTGCGGCAATCCCAACTGGAACAGGAGGTGAAGCGGATTGCGAGAAAAGGCAGAAAAACCGGCAAAGCGTAAGCTCACCCGTGCCGAGCGCAAGCAGATCGAGGCGGTGATCCGGCAGGCGAAGGGCGACGGAAAAGCCCATACGGTGCAGGACAGCATCCCGTTTCAGAATATGTTCCCGGACGGTCTGTGCAGGCTGGAGGGCGGCGCCTTCTCCAAGACCATTGCCTTTGAGGATGTGAATTACCGCCTGGCGGGGCCGGAGGATCAGCGGAGCATCTTTGAAAGCCTCTGCGATTTCTACAACGGCTACGACCCCTCCATCGGTGTTCAGGTCTCTTTGGACAGTCGCAGCGGAGGCAGCGCCGCCGATGAAATGTTCGGCATCCGCAGGCAGGGCAACGACCTGGACCCCATCCGGGACGAGGCGGTGGACATCCTGCGGATGCAGTACAAGCGGGGCAACAACGGCTATGTGAAAACCAAGTATGTGACCCTGACCATCGAGGCGGAGAACCTCCCTGCGGCCCGGGCGCGGTTTGCCCGCATTGAGACCGACACCCTCAACCGCTTCAAGGTCATGGGTGCGGCCGCTCATGTGCTGGATGGAAAGGAGCGGCTGGAGCTGCTTTACAACATCCTCCACCCGGAGGGCGGGCAGTTCGCCTTTGAATGGGACTGGCTCCCGGCCAGCGGCCTTTCGGTGAAGGACTTCATTTCTCCGTCCTCCTTCCACTTCGGGGAGACCCGCACCTTCCGCATCGGAAAGCGGTATGGGGCGGTGTCCTTCCTGCAAATCCTGGCGCCCGAGATGCACGACCGTATCCTCACCGACTTCATGGAGGCGGACGGAAATATCATGGTGACCATGCACATCCGGGGCATCAACCAGAACGAGGCCATCAAAATGGTCAAGCGGAAGATCACCGACCTGGACGCCATGAAGATACAGGAGCAGAAGCGGGCGGTGCGCAGCGGCTACGATATGGGTGCGACACGTTCCTTGATAACTGCATAAGCAGGAAACAAGGCATATACAAAACTTTTGTATAGAGAACTGATATTCCAAAGAGTGGAATGAGGGGGTAACGTCCCGAAACG
>NZ_JACOPO010000009.1:0-94653 GCF_014287965.1 Flintibacter hominis
CGCACCATGGTTGAGTGTGTGGCTACTGAGTACGGCGTGGCCCATCTGCATGGCCTGTCTTTAGGCGAGAGAGCCGCTGCCATGGCCGCTATTGCTCACCCTGACTTCCGGGAGGAACTATATAAGTATGCTCAGGAAAACTTCTACTGAGGCAAAAGGGGCTGGGAGCACGCTACTTAAAAAACAAGACAGCCCAAGAGCGCCTCTCAACCGTGGAAGGACAGATTACGCCAGCCTGGTTCCAGGTACAGAAGGAGCTGACCAAGTGGGAAGTAGGTCTTGGTATAACGGGCCATATGACGGTAGAACGTTCAAAGCGTGCCGACGGCTGTTTGACGGAGAGGCTTTGAATTGGCTGACAGGAGTAAAATATCTCAGGGACAGCGGGATGTCACTAGATTCGATCAAAGAATATGTGGAACTATGCCTGGAGGGAGACTCCACCATTCCGAAGCGCTGTGATATTATCAGGACCCAGCGGGAAAAAGTGCGTGCCCAGTTGGAGGAGGCCAAGAGGCGGTTGCAGTATATGGATCACAAAATAGAGTTGTACCAAACAATTATGGAGAAGGGGACTCCCGACACTATGAATCCGGGAAAATGGCCTGCACGTTCTGTGGGGTAAGGGATCCATCTTCCATTTTTAAGAAACTTGTGTTAAACTCGACACTGATATCAGACCTGTCCCGAACCGCCGACAGCGCCGTTGTCGGCGGATTTTGTTTCAGAGACCATGGACAGAGAGAGGAGGAAGCAAACTTGGCCCAGGTAAAAAACGACTTTTCTCAGGGGAGCATCCCCCGCAATATCCTGTCCCTGGCACTGCCTATGACGGCGGCTCAACTGGTGAATGTACTGTACAGCGTAGTAGACCGCATCTATCTAGGCCGCCTGCCCGGCAGCAGCCACCTGGCGCTCACCGGGCTGGGAGTTACTATCCCCATCGTGTCTATCATCATGGGGCTGGCCAATCTCTGCGGTACTGGAGGCGGTCCGCTGTGTTCCATCTATCGGGGAAAAGGAGATGAGGAAGAAGCGGAGAATGTGATGGGAAATTCCTTTACGCTTCTTCTGCTTCTTGGCGCGGCGGCTACGGCATTTTTCTTGGTGCTGAAGCGGCCCATCCTCTATCTATTTGGTGCCAGCGACGATACATTTCCCTACGCTGACGACTATATGACCATCTACCTTTGCGGCACCTTGTTTGTTATGATCGGTCTGGGAATGAATCCCTTTATCAATGCCCAGGGGTTTGGAAAGACTGGGATGTTTACCGTGGTCATCGGCGCGGTCATCAATATCGTGTTAGACCCCATCTTTATTTTCCTGATGGATATGGGGGTGAAGGGAGCGGCCCTGGCCACTGTGATCGCTCAGGGTGTATCCGCGGTATGGGTGCTCCAATTTCTGACTGGCCGCCGGTCTATTCTCAAGCTGCGCCGGCGCTGTCTTCCATTACAGGGAAAGCGGGTCAGGCGCATCATCGCTCTGGGGCTGTCCGGCTTCTGCATGAATATGACCAACAGCCTGGTCCAGGTGGTGTGCAACGCCACCCTCCAGTTCTACGGCGGCGATCTGTATGTGGGCATCATGACCATTATCAACTCGGTCCGGGAGGTCTTTTTCATGCCGGTCCACGGGCTGACCAACGGCTCCCAGCCGGTGATGGGGTACAATTACGGGGCGGGTAAGTATGGCAGAGTCCGCCAGTCCATCCGCTTTGGCTGCGGACTGACTGTGGCCTATGCCGCCGCCTTTTGGGCACTGGCCATGGCCTTCCCAGGTTTGATGATCCAGATATTTAACGATGAGCCGGAGGTAATTCAGGCCGGTATCCCCGCCCTCCGCATCTATTTTGCCCTCTTTATCCCCATGTCCCTCCAGTCTGCGGGGCAGGCCGTCTTTGTGGCACTGGGCCGCTCCAAGCAGGCTGTATTCTTCTCTCTGCTGCGTAAGGCCATCATCAATGCCCCGCTGACGGTCATCCTGCCCATCTGGATTGGGACAAACGGTGTATTTATCGCCGAGGCGGTGTCCCAGCTCGTTGGCGGTTTGGCCTGCTTTGTCACTATGTATTGCACAGTTTACCGCCCTCTAGGGCGGCTCAAGGACGACACCCCTCTGCCTGCCCGCCGCTGAGATCAGGTGGGTACCCGCCTGGGATGGAAGAAAGCGCCTGGTTGCTGAAAGAAAAGATTTGGGCGTCAGCTTATGCTGGCGCCCAAACCTGTTGGAGGATAGAAATGAAAAGAAGAAAAGATCCTTAGTCAGCCATATTGAGAACGGGGAGGACAGGTCCATGCCGCGCCGGTCACAGCCCGCTCCCCGGAGCTTTTTGGTTCCTTTCTGATACCATCATACGCGGCAGGTCTGTAAAGTTCCACCGCTGACAGGTCAAATCTGGGTAAAATATAAGAAGAAGGGAAGGCATTTTCCCACAGAGAATCCTCTCTCCCTTGCCAAATGTCCGTCTTTATGAGAAAATAAAGAAAAAGATACATCCGTTGTCAGGAGTTTTGATATGAACGAACTGTTTGAAAAATCCATCCAAACCCTAGAGCTGCCCAGGGTGCTGGAAATGCTGGCCGGTTGCGCCGTCACCGACGAGGGGCGGGAGCGAGCCCTCGCCCTGCGTCCTATGACCGATATAGAGGATGTGCGTCGGGCCCAGGAGGAGACCTCTGCCGCTGTGAAGCTGCTGATCCTCCGGGGCACCCCAGGGTTTGCCGGGATCCGTCCGGTGGCGGCCAGCCTCCAGCGGGCGGATATGGGGGGTAGCCTGAATACACGGGAGCTATTGGAGGTAGCCGCCGTCCTGCGGGCCGCCCGTACCGCCGGTGAGTATGGAGCTGGGGAGGAGAAGTCCCCCATCTCTCACCTGTTCCACGCCTTGACCCCAAACCGCTTTTTGGAGGATACTATTACCAACTCCATTGTAGGGGAGGATGAACTGGCGGACTCCGCCAGTCCGGAGCTGGCCTCCATCCGCCGGCATATGCGGGCCACGGAGTCCAAGGTCCGGGACATCCTGCAGAAGCTGATCTCCTCCAACCAGTCCAAGTACCTTCAGGAGGCCATCATCACCATACGCTCAGACCGGTATGTGGTGCCGGTGAAGTCGGAGCATAAAAACGCTATCCCAGGCCTGGTCCACGATGTGTCTTCCTCCGGGTCTACCTTTTTCATCGAGCCCATGGGGGTTGTCAAGGCCAATAATGAGCTGCGAGAGTTATTGGCCAAGGAGAAAAAAGAGATCGAGCGCATCCTGGCCGAATTATCCGCCCAGTGTGCCAACCACAAAGAAGACATCCTAGAGGACTACCAGCTGTTGGTGTGGCTGGATGCCATCTTCGCCCGGGCCAAGCTGTCTCTAAAACTGGAGTGTACTGAACCCAGGCTGTCTGACAAGTATTTGCGCCTGCGGGGAGCAAGGCACCCCCTCCTGGACCAGAAGAAGGCGGTGGCCAACGACCTGGAATTGGGGGAGCGATTCGATACCCTGGTTATCACCGGCCCAAACACCGGAGGAAAGACGGTTACCCTGAAGACCCTGGGCCTGATCACCCTGATGGCCCAGTGTGGCCTCCATATCCCGGCAAAAGATGACTCTACCGTACGGGTCGTCTCCCGTGTGCTGGCCGATATCGGGGATGAGCAGTCCATCGCCCAGTCCCTGTCCACCTTCTCCTCCCACATGGTGAATATCGTGGGCATCTTGGAGGAGGCGGATGACGAGAGCCTGATTCTCTTTGACGAGCTGGGAGCGGGGACAGACCCGGTAGAGGGAGCTGCCCTGGCCGCTGCTATCATCGAGTCCGCCAGGGGACTGGGAGCCCAGGTGGCGGCCACGACCCACTATGCCGAGCTGAAGGTATACGCCATGACCACTCCGGGGGTGGAGAATGCCTCCTGCGAATTTAATGTGGAGACCTTGGCCCCCACCTACCGCCTGGTACTGGGTATTCCCGGAAAGTCCAACGCCTTTGCCATCTCACGCCGGCTGGGCCTGCCCGAGTATATCATCGAAAAGGCAGCCGCCCGCCTGGATGCGGAAAACGTCCGTTTCGAGGATGTGCTCACCCGTCTGGACCAGCAGCGCCAGGAGATGGAGAGAGAACGGACAGAGGCCCGCCGGCTGAAGCTGGAGATGGAGCAGTCGGCCAGTAAGGCCCGGGAGTACCGGGAAAAGCTGGAGGCGGAGCGGGCCAAGGTGGTGGAGAAGGCCCAGGCCGAGGCCCGTGCCATCATTCAGGAGGCCAGGGACGCCAGCGACCTGGCCATATCAGAGCTGAAGGAGCTCCAGAAGCGGAGGGACCTGGACTGGCAGCAGGTCAATGACAGCCGGGCGGAGGCCCGCCGCCTGCTCAACGAGGCGGAGCGGGGCATTGGCGGTCCGGCCCAGGAGGTGGAGACCCCGCCGCCAACCCGTCCTGCCGTGGCTGGGGACACTGTGGAGCTGGTGTCCATGGGGACTAAGGCTACGGTCCTGTCGGTCAATAAAGACGGCTCCCTTCAGCTTCAGGCCGGCATTTTAAAGATCTCCGCGAAGCAGGACGAGGTCCGGGTAGTGGAGGGGGAGAGCCAGTCCCAGAAGGAGGCCCGGCGTATTGTCGCCCGGGCGGAGCATACCCTGCGTACCGCTGCCGTCCCCTCCCAGGTGGATTTGCGCGGTATGATGACCGACGAGGCCATCGCTGTGCTGGAGCGATTCCTGGACACCGCCATGATGGGCAAGCTGGAAACGGTGACCATTATCCATGGCAAAGGAACAGGGGCGGTGCGGAACGCGGTGCGGACCTATTGCAGGCGTAGCCGGTATGTTAAGTCCTTCCGTCCGGGCCGCTACGGCGAGGGCGAGGACGGCGTCACAGTGGTTGAGCTGAAGTAGCGGGGCACCCCTCAAAGGAAGGCTCTTCGCCCAGCGGGATGGGGTAAGAACGGGTGAGACGGACAGCGTTTTGAGTTTGTGGGGGAAGAACAGGCGAATTTTCCGCCAAGAATTTGACGGATTATCCCTCTTGGAAAAGATTTCTAGAAAATCCCGTTGGTTACAGGAATTTTTCCTGTAAGGAAAGAGTTAGATTTGTGAAAAATGTCATTGACGAGAACGGGATAAATCTGGTATGCTTAGACCATATAAAACGACCAGTGCGGAGGTACAGCCATGTATAGTCAGGAAGCAGTCGTGAACAATCAGGTCGGTCTGCACGCCAGACCCGCCACTTTCTTTATCCAGAAGGCCAATGAGTTCAAGAGCTCTATCTGGGTGGAGAAGGAGGAGCGCAAGGTCAATGCCAAGAGCCTGCTGGGCGTTTTGTCCTTGGGCATCGTCAAGGGTACTCCAATTAAACTGATCGCGGACGGGCCCGATGAGAAGGAAGCGGTCGAAGCACTCTACAAGATGATCTCCTCCGATTTTTCTGAGTAAGGCATTTCCCATGAAAAGGCACCGCTTGGCGGTGCCTTTTTTGATATTTCCCCAAAAGGAGGGAGCGCGCCATGACCTTTGAGGAACTGAAAGAAAAAGCCCATAGCCTGCCGCTGAAGCCCGGCGTGTATATCATGCAGGACGCAAAGAATACTGTCATCTATGTAGGTAAGGCGAAGGCGCTGAAAAACCGGGTGAGCCAGTACTTTGCGAATCTGGCCTCCCATACGGAAAAGACTAGGGCCATGGTATCCCAGATCGACCACTTTGACGTCATTGTGGCTGACAGCGAGTTTGAGGCCCTGGTCCTGGAGTGCTCTCTCATCAAGCGGCACCAGCCCAGGTACAATATTCTGCTGAAGGACGATAAAGGCTATCCCTATATCCGCCTGTCTAATGAGGCGTATCCCCGCTTTTCCCTGGCGGCCCGACCGGCGGAGGACGGAGCGAGGTACTTTGGGCCCTACGCCAGCCGCCACAGCACCCAAGCGATTATCGACGCCCTGCGTACCGCCCTGCGCCTGCCCTCCTGCCGGAAGAAGTTTCCCAGGGATATCGGCAAGGAGCGGCCCTGCCTCAACTTTCATATGGGCAAGTGTGACGGCTACTGCCGGGGGGATGAGCTGAAGGCCCAGCATGACCAGGCGGTGTCCCAGGCCGTGTCCCTGCTGGAGGGGCGGTTCAAGGAAGTACAGGCAGATCTGACCACAGAGATGGAGCGGGCGGCAGAAGAACTGCGCTTTGAACAGGCAGCCCAGCTGCGGGACCGACTGAGAGCCATCGAGCTGCTTGGAAAACGGCAGAAGGTAGTGGCCGGCTCCTTGGCGGATACTGATGTGGCCGGTTTTTTCCGAGGGGAGGCCAAGAGCTGTTTCGTGGTCCTCCACTACATGGAGGGGGAGCTGGCCGCCAAAGACTTTGATCTGCTGGAAACCCCGATGGAAGAGGATGAGGAGAGCGTCCTATCCTCTCTGGTCCGGGAATACTATGTGGGCCGTAACCGTCTGCCCCGGCAGATACTGCTCCCTTGTGAACTGGTGGACCAGGTACCATTGACCCGCCTGCTGTCCGAGCAGGTGGAGCGGAAAGTGGAACTTGTCACCCCCCAGCGGGGGGCCAAGATGGACCTGATCCGCTTGGCCAACCAAAATGCCCAGGAGGAGGTGGAACGGGCCACCACACGGGAGGAGCGGCAGAACAAGCTGCTGGAGGCGCTGGGGAAGATGCTGGGGCTGGAACAGCCGCCCCGGCGGATGGAGTCCTACGATATCTCCAATCAGGGAGCCAGCGACATTGTGGCCTCCATGGTGGTATATGCGGACGGCAGGCCCCTCAAGCGGGATTACAGGCGCTTCAAGCTGAAGGACATGACCGGGCCGGATGACTACGCCTCCATGGAGCAAGTGCTTACCCGGCGATTCCGCCGCTATCTAGAGGGGGATGAGAAGTTTGCCGACCGTCCCGACCTGCTGCTTATTGACGGCGGTCATGAGCATGTAAAGGTGGCCCAGCGGGTGCTGGAGTCAATGAGGCTGGAGATCCCCGCCTTCGGTATGGTAAAGGACGACCGGCACCGTACCCGTGCCCTGGTCCATCCGGATGGGCGGGAAATCGGCATCCAGTCTATCCCCGCGGTGTTCGCCCTGATCGGCCAGATCCAGGAGGAGACCCACCGTTTCGCCATCGAATACCACCGTCAGCTCCAGTCGGGGCACATGAAGACCTCAGTGCTGGATCAGATCCCCAGTGTGGGCGAGGCGCGCCGCACCCAACTCCTCAAACACTTTAAGACCATCAAAGCGATCAGAGGAGCCTCTCTGGAGCAACTCCGGGAGGTGGTGCCCAGGAACACCGCTCAAGCGGTATATTATTATTTCCATCAGGAGGAACAAGACCATGAAGATCCAGACCATTGAGAACAGGATGCCGGAGCTGATCGGCGTCCTCACCCAAGTGTGGGAGGATTCTGTCCGAGCTACCCACCACTTCCTGATGCCCGGAGACGTGGAGCGCATCAAGGAGTATGTGCCCCAGGCCATTGGCGGGATTGGGAAGCTGGCGGTGGCCTTTAACGAGCAGGACCGTCCCGTGGGCTTTCTGGGCGTGGAGGGAGAGATGATCGAGATGCTTTTCCTGGACCCCGCGGTGCGGGGCAATGGTTTGGGTCGGTCCATGATGGACTACGCCGTCAAGAATTTCGGTGCCAGCAAGGTAAACGTCAACGAGCAGAATAGGGGAGCCAAAGGATTTTATGAGCACATGGGCTTTTCCGTCTGCCGCCGGACGGACACCGACGATCAGGGGAGGCCTTATCCCATCCTGTATATGGAACTGAAAAGGGCATGACTTAGGAGGAGAAGCGCCGTGGACAGAAAAAAGCTATGGCTGGACTGGGCGGTGGAGCTCCAGAGCTTGGCGCAGGCCGGGTTGTATTATGGCAAGGACAAATTCGACCGGGAGAGGTATGCCCGTATCCGGGAGATCGCCGCGGAGATACTGGCCTTCCAAGGAGATATGCCGCTGGAAAAGGTAAAGGACCTGTTCTGTTGTGAAACTGGGTATCAGACCCCGAAGCTGGCCACCCGGGCCGCTGTTTTTCAGGGGGAGAGGATTCTCCTCGTTCAGGAGCCGAAGGGGTGGGCTCTGCCCGGAGGCTGGGTGGACATGGATATCTCCGTAGCGGAGAATACCGTGAAAGAGGTGCGGGAGGAAGCAGGACTGGAGGTGAGGGCAGACCGGCTGATTGCCCTTCTGGATGGGGAGCGGCATCACACCACGGTGTATCCCTGGAAGGTGGCCATCGCCTTTGTCCTGTGTACTCTGGTGGGCGGAGCATTTCAGGAGAATCTGGAGACGACGGCCAGCGGTTGGTTCCCTCTTGATTCCATGCCTCCGCTGGACTGGGAAAAGACGACTCGGGAACAGTTGGAGCTATGCTTCCGGGCCAGAGCGGCGGTGCACTGGCATACTCTTCTGGAGTGAGCGGGTTCTTCCTGGAAGCCTGATCGTAGAATAAATCGCTTTCCTTTTAAGAGAGGAGAGCAGGGCCGTGGAAGGAGCAAAATTTTCTCTTGCAAATCCTCTGACTTTCATGTATAATATTCCCTGCATCAGATACCAGCCGGTGTGATGGAATTGGTAGACGTAGTGGACTCAAAATCCACCGCTGGCGACAGCGTACCGGTTCGAGTCCGGTCACCGGCACCACGTCGGAGCAAGCTTTGTATCGCTTGCTCCGACTTTTTTTGCAAAAGTCAGAGCGCGCTCACGCCGCTGCTCCTCCTTTCCAAATCGAACCCGCTGCGCTGGGCTTCGATTTGGTTTTGGGTGCAAGCTTGGAAGCTGCTGGCATCTATACTGCTGTGATATTCCACGTCGGAGCAAAGTCCGCTTTGCTCCGACGTCTTTTTATGTCTGGGGCAAAAAAGACATCATCTGTCCGCTCCCTTGCTCCTCTTTTCCAAATCGGAACCGCTGCGCTGGATTACGATTTGGTATCGCAGCTTCGCTGCGCTTTTATTGCGTGCATGAAAATATGGATTTTAGTCGCTCTTTGCCTGCCCGCAATCCTTTTGCATTTTGCGGATTGCGGGCTTTTTATGTTATTTTATCTTCTTCTTGATATGAATTTTTTGAGTTCTTTTCCGCATCTCAGGACTACTTTTGGAGCGGCATTGGGAGTTTATTCCGGCGGCATCAAAACATCGACAAGCTGGCAAAGGGATTATAGACAAATAAAGGTGGAGAAACGGCGTATAAGACAGAAAAAAAGGAGGTATCGCTGGCGGCAGATCACTTTGACCGAAAATTGACGAAAAAAACCGAAATCCCGGTCACCCAAACTGCATATTTTCCCTTATTCTTATATTGAGAAATAAAAAGGAGGGGAATTGTGTGGAACGAACCAATCACCTATCAGACAACTTAAAAGCATACAAGGAGGGAATGGGAAAAAGTCTTTCAGATTTTGCCAGGGAACTCAGCATTCCAAAGTCGACAATTCAGGCGGCGATGGCCGACGGAAATACGACATTGGATACCCTGATCCGCATCGCCAATGCACTAGGAGTTTCGCTGGATGAACTGGTATTCGGAACGGTGTCTATAGAGGCGGCAGGAAAAGCGAGATGCCTTCTGCGCCAGGTCGAGTGGTATCATTTTTTGCCAGCGGACAAGCAAGAGGCTTTTCAATATCATTTTGGGGAGATACTAAAGCTGTTGTAATATGAAAAACATGATTTTTGACACATCCGCGGAGATGACTGATATTTATGACCTGTTGCTCCGCTTGGGAGTTACCGCGAACTACATAGGCTTTTTCCATACAGCCTTCGCGGTGCATCTCGCGATCCAGGAGCCGGAGCGGCTTCTGCTGGTAACCAAATGCCTATACCCTGAGGTGGCGGGGCAATACCAGACCAACTGGAGCTGCGTTGAGCGCAACATCCGGATGATAGCAGAAATTGCGTGGAACCGCGGCCGTCCATTCCTAGAAGAGCTGGCCCGCCGTCCACTGATGGACAGACCAAAAGCATCTGAATTTTTGGCGATTTTGGCTGCCTATCTTTTGCCCCGCCAGTATGGTGATACATGAAATTGGGAAAAGGAGGGGGAGGCATCCGTTTTAGCGGATGCCTCCCCCTCCTTTTTTGGCGGGTTTGTCGTCTGCCCTATGAAGGGCTGCGAAGCAGCTGCCCACGGGCGGCAGGGGTTTACATGATGTGCTCCTCGGCGCAGTTGTCCAGGACGCGGAAACCCATATCCTCTCGAGTGGCCACATGGAAGTGGGCGATGCTGGTCGGGTCGAACTTGGGACACAGACGAAGCTCCGGACTCAGACGCAGGTCCTCCACAGAATTTCTAAATTCCTGCTTTTTCACAGAGATCACCCCCGGAAACAGTATTTCCAATCCCAGCCGCCGCTATGAGCAGATGAGCGCAAAATAGCTTCCGCAACCGGCGGTTGTCAAATTGAATACAGCTTTTGGTTGCGCTGTTCACTGAAATTTGCTATGCTGAACACCGACTCAGGAACAAAACAAAAGAGGGGGACAGTATGGAATTTCAAAATCGGCTTTATGACCTGCGCAAGCGGTCAGGGCTTTCTCAGGAGGAACTAGCCAATCTGGTGGGGGTGACCCGCCAGGCGGTGCAGAAGTGGGAGGCAGGCACAAGCCGGCCTGATATGGATAACCTGACCGCCCTGGCCCGGTATTTTAACGTGACGCTGGACTGGCTCATCACTGGTCATGAGATGGAATCATGTGCCGCCGCCCAGAACGGCCCAGTGGTGGTGGAGAACCACTACCATTATAACAGCTGGCACTATGAGTATAAAAGTAAGTGTACCGTCTTTGGGCTGCCGCTGGTCCATATTAACCTGGCACAGCGGGGCTTCTGTGTCGCCAGAGGTGTTGTTGCCATCGGCAATGTTTCGGTGGGTGCGCTATCCATCGGGGTCTTTGCGCTGGGGGGAATCACAGTAGGGGCCTTTGGAATGGGGCTGTTGGCCCTGGCCGGAATGGCCCTCGGCCTGCTCGCGATGGGCGGGATCGCTCTGGGGTATGTGGCGGTAGGAGGCTGTGCCTTCGGCTATCTGGCCATTGGAGGAAGCTCTGTCGGGATATACGCCGCCGGTGGCGCGGCGATGGCCCGGGATGTGGCGGTAGGCAGTGCGGCTACCGCGGACCTTCTGGCCATAGGACAGGATGCCCGTGCGGCGATGACGATGGGGCTGTCTGACACACGGGAAGCCATTTTCCAGGCCATTGGGCAGACCGGAGCGCCCGACTGGATCAGGAGCGTTCTGATGTTTTGTATTGGCCGGTAACAGAAAACGCGGAGGACGCATAACGTCCTCCGCGTTTTGTCATTCCTCTGTTGATTCCTGCGCTGAGGGTGGGGAGGGGGGGGCGTTGCGCCGGGCCACATCTACCCGCAGCATCTGGTAGAGGGCAGCGGCCAAGGGGACAGCCAGCAGCATCCCGCCAATGCCGAGGACGCCGCCGCCAATGGTGACAGCAGCCAGCACCCAGATACCGGGCAGGCCGATGGAGGAGCCCACTACCTTAGGGTAGATTAAATTGCCTTCAAGCTGCTGCAGGATCGCGATAAAAATCAGGAAGAACAGCGATTGGAAGGGTGATACAGTAAAGATCATAAAGGCTCCCACACCGGCGCCGATGTAAGCGCCGGCCACAGGGATCAGGGCAGTAAAGCCAATGAGAGCTCCCACCATGGAGGCGTAAGGGAACCGCAACAGCATCATGCCGCCCATACACAGCAGGCCCAGGATGACGGCTTCTGTACACTGGCCCACCACGAAGCGGCGGAAACAGGAGTGGAGAGTTTCAAGAAAGTAAACCAGATGGCTGTACCAGGCCGGCTTCAGATAGGTCTTCATAACTAGGGAGATCTGGCGGCCCAGCTTCTCCTTGCCCAAGAGTAGATAGATGGAGAAAATGATGCTCACGACGGCGGTAAAGGCGGTGGAAACCGTGGCGGAAACCAGGGACAGTACCGAGCCCATGACACCACCTACTCCCTTGACCAGCCACTGAGTAATGGAGGTGATGACCTCCTTCCAGTTAATGGAGCCATCTGCCAGCGCGGTGCTGGAGATGGAGAAGAACTGGGACAGGTCCAGATTTTCACTCAGCTTCTCCAGCATAGGCACTACCTCCTGGATGAGAACCAGGGTACACTCTAACAGCTCAGGAAGAATCATGCGGATGAGGAGGAAAACGATGGCGATCAGACTGGCAAAAGCCAAAAGCAGGCAGACCGGCCGGCGGCTTTTGATGACAAAGGGACTTTTGGTATCGGGGAAGTACCAGCCCTCATACAGGCTCATGAGGATATTGACCGCATAAGCGATAACGGCGCCCAAAACCAGGGGGAAGGCGGCCCCCAGCCCCAAAAGGAGCAGGGAGGACAGGGCTCCCCAGTAGTGGATAGCCAGATAAAGGAGAAACAGGACCACACCCAGCCGGGCAGCCCCCATCCATTCCCGTTTCATTACAGACCCTCCATCATATGGATCTTCAGGTAGCCGCCCTCCACATTGGTCTCCTCGATGAACTGGGGGACGGCGGGGATCATCAGCTCCCGCTCCCCGCCCCGGATGACATAGACATTGTTGGCGGGCAAAGTAAGAATGTCCTCAACCTTGCCTAGGACTTGTCCAGACTGGGCGTCACGGGCCTCTAGCCCATAGATATCGGCCAGGAAAAAGGCTCCCTGAGGGAGATGGGCATCCTTACGGTCAATATACAAGATGGCGTTGCGCATGGCCAAGGCAGAAGGAACGTCACAGATCCCCTGAAACTTGATGATAACCATGCTTTTATGGACGCGGGCCCGCTCCACCTGGATAGGCCAATGGGACTGATCTACATAGAGGGTTTTGAACTTGCACAAAAATTCCGGAGAGTCAGCCCAGGGCTGGACCCGCACCTCTCCCATGACGCCGTGGACGTTGGTGATCTTGCCCACTTCCAAATATTGTGCCGGCATGGCATAGCCTCCGTTGCAGAAAATTTTATATCACAGGCGGCGGAAAGCCGCCAGGAAAATGGAAAGAAAACAAAAGCGCAGGAAAAGCCTGCGCCTTTGTTTTAGTCGACGATCTCTACGGAAACACGTTTTCCAGACCGTTGAGCCAGCGAGCGGACCAGGACACGGATCTCCTTGGCGATGCGGCCCTGGCGGCCAATCACCTTACCCATATCCTCGGGAGCCACCCGCAGCTCCAGGACGGTTTCGCCGTCGCCCTCGGCCTCGGTGACGGACACCTGCTCCGGGTGCTCCACCAGGTTTTGGGCGACATAGGTCAGAAGCTCTTTCATTGTGTGCAAAACCTCCAGCCTTACAGAGCACCGGCTTTTTTCAGCAGATCACGGACGGTCTCAGTGGGTTGAGCGCCGGTCTTGATCCAGGCCTGAGCGCGCTCCACATCCACATTCAGCTCGGCGGGGTTGGCGACAGGGTTGTAAATGCCGATCTCCTCGATGAAACGGCCGTCCCGAGGATAGCGGGAGTCAGCCACCACGATACGATAGAAGGGAGCCTTCTTGGCGCCCATGCGGCGCAGTCTGATCTTAACCATTTATATTCACCTCCAAATGAATTGATAGATTTATATGGAAAGCGCGCGCGGCGCTTTGCCAACCTCATCAGCGCGGAGTCCGCTCTGCTTCAGATACACTTTGGGCATCTGGCGCTCCGCTCCCTGGGGCCTATACTGGCGGCTGTCTCAGAAAGGGAATCCCCGTCCCATTCCAGGCATCATCCCGCCCTTTTTTCCCATCATCTTACGCAGGCTTCTGGGCATCTTGCCGCCGGAAAACTGCTTTGTCATGGCCTGAAGCATCTCAAACTGCTTGAGTAGTCGATTTACATCCACCACCTGAGTGCCAGATCCGGCGGCGATGCGTTTTTTTCGACTGGAATTGAGAATACTGGGATTTTCCCGCTCATAGGGGGTCATGGAAGTGATGATGGCCTCCATTCGCTGGAGAGCCTTCCCATCCAGCGCGGCCCCTTCCAAATCAGAGGCCTTGACGCCGGGAAGCATACCGGCGATATCAGACAGGGAGCCCATGCCCTTTAGCTGGACCATCTGATCATATAAGTCGGACAGGGTAAACTTGTTTTTCCGTAACTTCTCCTGAAGCTCCAGAGCCTTCTTCTGATCGAAGTTTTGCTCCGCCTTCTCAATAAGGGAGAGAACGTCGCCCATGCCGAGGATGCGGCTGGCCATCCGGTCGGGGTGAAAGACCTCGATTTGGTCCAGCTTTTCCCCCATGCCCACAAACTTGATGGGTTTTCCAGTTACTGCCCGGATGGAGAGGGCAGCGCCGCCCCGGGCGTCGCCGTCCAGCTTGGTGAGCACTACACCGTCGATATCCAAGGCGTCATCAAAGGCTTTGGCGGCGTTGACCGCATCCTGGCCGATCATGGCGTCCACTACCAACAGGATCTCAGTGGGAGAAACAGCGGCCTTGATCTTGCACAGTTCATCCATCAGTGCTTCATCCACATGGAGCCGTCCGGCAGTGTCCAGGAACACCATGTCATTGCCATGTTTGATTGCGTGCTCCACCGCGGCCTTGGCGATATGCACTGGATCTGTCTGCCCCATCTGAAAGACGGGGATGCCCAACTGCTCGCCCACTACCTCCAGCTGCTTGATGGCGGCGGGGCGGTAGATATCACAGGCGGCCAGCAGGGGCCGCTTGCCGTTCTGCCTCTTCATCAAACCGGCCAGCTTGGCGCCGTTGGTGGTCTTACCGGCGCCCTGAAGGCCAACCATCATGACCACCGTAGGGGGCTTGGAGGCGATGGTCAGCTTGGCGCTGGCCCCGCCCATCAGCTCGGTAAGCTCCTGGTTGACGATCTTAATGATCTGCTGGGCCGGGGACAGGGCCTCCAGCACGTCGGCCCCAACAGCCTTCTCCGTGACCTGGGCCACGAACTGCTTGACCACCTTATAGCTGACATCGGCCTCCAGAAGGGCCAGGCGGATCTCACGCATGGCCTCCTTCACATCGGCTTCGGACAGGCGGCCCTTGCCCCTCAGCTTTTTAAAGGCGGCGGACAGCTTTTCAGAAAGTCCTTCAAATGCCATGGATTACTCCTTTAACAGCTGGTCAGCGGTATCCCGCACCCGGAGGGCCAGCAGCTCCATGTCGGCCTGGTCCCGCTGTGCGGCCAATTCCACCAGCTGCTGGGCGTCCTGGCGGAGCTGCTCCAACTGGCTGTGCATGGTGTGGAACCGCTTGATCAGGCCGGTCTTGTCCTCCAACTCGGTGAGGATGGCCTCGGCCCGGACGATAACATCCCGGACTCCCTGGCGGGTGATGCCATAGTTCTCAGCGATCTCGCCCAGGGACAGGTCCTCGTTGTAATAGAGGTCATAAAATTCCTTCTGGCGGTCAGTGAGCACATCGCCATAAAAATCATAGAGCATGGCCATGCGATAAGCCTGACTTTTCATAGGTACTGACCTCCTCAAACAAAAAATGTAAAGGAAATTAACTTTACAAACGGAATCATACCATATTTTTCTCCTGTTGTCAAGTCAAATTCCTTGCGGGCAGAGGGCTCTGCTTTGGTATATTCACCCAGAAGGAGGGGGAAACTGAAGAAATAGCGGAGCGAAGAACCGGAAGTGGTCCGGCCGCGCGCCGCGGTGACTTACACTGACAGGAGGTACATCGCCATGTCCCATACCCCCAATGTCCCCATGGACGACGCCCATCTGACCAAATACGCCGTCAACGCCGCCCGGGAGCTGAAGCCGCGGGGGAAGGTGCCGGTCCGACGGCTGGTCCGACGGTTGAAAAGGGATCTGTCCATCCTGAACCGGATTCAGGAGGAGCTGAGTGAATGGAGCCAGGGGAAAGCGGTCCTGCCGCCCAGTGTGGAGTGGCTGCTGGACAACCACTACCTGGCGGTGCGGGAGGGGGAGGAGGCCCTTCGGGCACTGAAGAAGGCCGGTCCGCTTCGTGGGGACGGACAGGGAGGGGCCCTGCTCCAACGCTGTGTCAGGGGAGGAGTGTGGGCGGTCCCTCACCTGGAACGGGAGCGTTTGACCTGGTATTTGAAAGCCTTTCAGACTGTTCAGCCGCTGACAGAACGGGAACTATCCCTGTTGGTCCCGGTCCTGGCGATAGAATTGATCCAGGAGCTGGCCCAGGAGGCCGGACAGTTGGAGGAGCTCCGGCAGGGGCGGACTGACCCTGGACGGCTGGAGCATCTCTTTTCTGCCCTGCGTGCGCTGGAGGGGGAGAATTGGGGCCCTCTGCTGGAGGAGATCAGCCGAGTGGAAGAGATTTTGACCCAGGACCCCTCAGGCCACTATCCCCACATGGACGACGACACCAGGCGGCGCTACCGCCAGCAGGTGTGCCGCCTGGCCAAAAAATTCCGCCTGGAGGAGAGCCAGACCGCCCGTAAGGCCCTGGAACTGGCCAAACGGGGGACGGGGGCTGCCAGACATATCGGCTGGTACCTGTACCGGCAGCCTCTGGGTCGGGAGAAGCGCCTTCCCTCCGGGCTGGGCTATGGGGGGGCGGTGGTTGGGCTGTCTCTGGCTTTGGCGGCGGGCCTGTGGGTGGCCGCTGGGAGCCTGTGGCTGTCCCTGCTCCTACTGCTTCCTCTGTCCGATATCGTGAAGAACGTCCTGGACTTTGGCCTGGTTCGGATAGTGCCTCCCCGGCCCGTCCCCAGGATGGAGTTGGAGGGAGGTATCCCAAGGGAGAATCGCACCCTTTGCGTGGTCGTGTCCCTGCTCACCGGGGAGGACAGCGGCCCCAAGCTGGCCGCCCTGCTGGAGCGATACCGGCTGGCCAACCGGGACAGCGGTCCAGAGCTGCGCTTCGGCATTCTGGCCGACCTGCCTGACGGCGCTGCCCCCATGGGAGAGGAGGGAGCTGCCTGGGTGACCAGCGCCCATAGAGCTATCCAAGCTCTCAATGAGAAATACGGCGGCGGTTTCTATCTCTTTTTCCGCCGGCCGGCCTTCAGTGCCCAGGACGAGAAGTATATGGGCTGGGAGAGAAAAAGGGGGGCCCTCACCGAACTGGTCCGTCTGCTGAAAAGGAAGCCGACCGGCCTGCGGACAGAGGTGGGGGAGGAGGACTGGCTGCGTGAGGTGACATATGTCATTACACTGGACGGCGACACCAGCCTGAACGTAGGCACCGCCCGTGAGATGGTGGGGGCTATGGCCCATCCCCTGAATCAGCCGGTAGTGGACGGACAGCGGCGGGTCGTCACTTCTGGACACGCCCTCTTCCAGCCGCGAGTGGCCGTGGAACTGGAGGCGGCCAACCGGTCCTTTTTCTCCCGTGTCTATGGTGGCCTGGGGGGCGTGGACCCCTATGGCTCCACAGCCAGCGACGTGTACCACGATCTCTTTGACCAGGGCACCTATACCGGAAAGGGAATTTTCCAGGTGGAGGCCTTCTTCACCTGCCTCGATGGCCGTTTTCCGGAGAACGCCATCCTGTCCCACGACCTGCTGGAGGGCAGCTACCTCCGGGCGGGCCTGCTGGGGGAGGTGGAGCTGACCGACGGCTGCCCCTATAAAGTGTACGGCTATTTTGCCCGGCTCCACCGATGGATCCGGGGGGACTGGCAGCTGCTGCCCTGGCTGAAAAACCAGGTCCCTGATGGCCAGGGTGGGACCGAGGACAATCCGCTGTCCCTTCTGGCCCGGTGGAAAATCTTTGACAATCTTCGCCGCTCTCTGTCTCCGGTGGGCACCCTGGCAGCCCTGGTGCTTGGCATCTGCTTTTCGGGCCGGGCTTTCGCCTGGGCGGGGGGCGTGGCGGTGTTGGCCGCCGCCTCCAACCTGCTGCTCTCCGGAGCGGAGCTGGCTGCCAGGCGGCGGAACGGTAAACACCGCCGCTACCATTCCACGGTCATCGCCGGGCTGGCGGGAGTCATCCTGCAGACCGCCCTCCAGCTGGTCCTTCTGCCATATCAGGCATATACCGCCGCCACCGCCGCCGCAACGGCCCTGTGGCGGATGGGCGTCACCAAGAGGGGCCTGCTGGCCTGGGTCACTGCCGCTCAGGCGGAAAAGGGGAGAGACGGCCTATGGTTCTACGGGAAAAAATGCTGGTTTTCCGTGGTCATAGGGGGTGCCGTGCTTCTTCTGGCCCAACTGCGCATCGGACGGCTGGTGGGCCTGGTGTGGCTGATGGCTCCAGCTCTGGCCTGGGCCATCAGCAAGCCCGGCAAAAAGGGCAAGGAGCTGCCCCCCACGGACCGGAGCTTTCTCCTCCACCAGGGGGCCCTCATCTGGGGATATTTTGACGCCTTCCTCCGGCAGGAGGACCACTTTCTCCCTCCGGACAACTGGCAGGAGCAGCCCAGCCAGGGACTGGCCCGACGGACCTCCCCCACCAACATCGGAATGGCTCTGCTGTCTGTTATGGCGGCGGCGGACCTGAAGCTGATCCCGCGGGAGCGGGGGATCGACCTCATTTCCCACATTCTGGATACGATAGAGGAGCTTGAGAAGTGGCGGGGACATCTGTACAACTGGTACGACACCGCCTCCCTCCGGCCCCTCCAGCCCCGGTATGTGTCCACAGTGGACAGCGGCAATCTCCGGGGCTGCCTCATCGCTTTGCGGGAGGGGCTGTACCAGTGGGGGGAGGATGTACTGGCCCGCCGGGCGGAGCGCCTGTCCGACGCTATGGACTGCGCTCCCCTCTATGACCGGGAGAGGAGGCTGTTCTCCATTGGATACGAGGCGGAGCGGGACCGGTTGACGCCGGGGTGGTATGACCTGATGGCCAGCGAGGCCCGTCAGACCAGCTTCATCTCCGTAGCCCGTGGAGAGGTCTCGCCCCGGCACTGGCGAAGGCTGGGCAGGATGATGCTGGGGGACAACGATTACAGCGGTATGGCCTCCTGGACGGGGACCATGTTCGAATACTTCATGCCCAACCTGCTGCTGCCCTGCGAGCCAAATTCCTTTATGTACGAATCCCTGTCCTTCTGCGTCTATGCCCAGAAGCGGCGGGGGAACAAGACCCATACTCCCTGGGGCATCTCGGAATCCGCCTTCTACGCCTTTGACCCCGGCATGAATTACCAGTACAAGGCCCACGGGGTCCAGGCCCTAGGGCTGAAGCGGGGGCTGGACTCCGAGCTGGTAGTCTCACCCTACTCCTCCTTCCTGGCCCTCCTGCTGGCTCCCCGAAGCGCCCTGCGCAACCTGCGGAGACTCCGGGATATGGGACTGGAGGGGCCCTATGGTCTATATGAGGCGGTGGACTATACCCCTGCCCGGATGACGGAGGGACAGGACCATGAGGTGGTCCGTTCCTATATGTCTCACCACTTGGGGATGAGCCTGATTGCCATTGACAACGCCCTCAACGACAATGTGATGCAGCGGCGGTTTATGAAGGACTGCGACATGGCCGCCTATCGGGAGCTGCTCCAGGAGCGGGTCCCTGTGGGGGCGCCTATCATGCGCCAGACGGAGCGGGACATCCCGGAAAAACTCAGGCCCGTCCAGGGCCCCGCTTTGGTGCGGGCAGGGCGGGAGTTTGGGCGTCTGGCGCCGGAGTGCCATCTGGTGTCTAATGGTAGCTGGTCGGTCCTGGCCTGTGACAACGGCCTTACCGCCTCCCGGATGGGGGACTGCCAGATCACCCTGGCCAAGCTCGGACAATACTATGCCCCGGCCGGAATATCCTTATTTTTCCAGGGGAGAGAGGGGATCTTCGGCCTGACCCCGGCCCCTCTGTACCAGAAGGGAGAATATAGCTGGGAGTTTCACAGCGCCGGAGCCGCCTGGACTTTTACCTGGGAAGGATTGGCCACCCGGACCACCCTGGCCGTCCCCCGGCGAGAAAACGGGGAGCTGCGTAGAGTAGAGCTATCCTGGACCGGGGAGGGGCGGCTGGAGGGCGAGCTGCTCGCCTATCTGGAGCCGGTACTGTGCCCACTGGCCGATTTTCAATCCCACCCCGCCTTCTCCCGCCTGTTTCTGGAGGGAGAGCTGGATGACCACGGCGTTCTCTTTCAGCGCCGTCCCAGGGGGGAGGAAAAGAGCCTGTCCCTGGCTGTCCTCTGGGAGGGGGAGGGGATCACAGCCTGTCTGGACCGGGCCTCTGCCCTTGGCAGGGGGGGGCTCAGGGCTCTGGGTGGCCGGAGGGCCGGTCCCCTGGAGCGGGGGGTGGGCACAGATCCCTGCCTGATGGTCCGCTTCCCGGTATTACTGGAGCCAGGGGAGCGGGCGGTGTTCGCCCTGGCACTGGGAGCTGGAGATACCCCGGCTGCGGCCTCCACGGGAGCAAGGAACATCCTGAGAGGACAGGCGGGGGAGGCAGCCTCTCTGGCTCCTTTGGCGAGAAAGCTATCCCTGACAGAGCGGCAGGGGATAGAGGCGTTCCAACTGCTGTCCCGGCTGTCCGCGGCAGAGGAGCCGGGGGAACGGCCGCCAAAGAGCGCCCTGTGGCCCTATGGAATCTCGGGGGACTTGCCCTTGGCGGTGGGTCCAGTGACCGAGGGGGAGGGGCGAGAACAGGCTGTCCTCTGGTGCCGGTGGCACCAGCTCCTGACCCGTTCTGGATATCCCTTTGACCTGGTCCTGCTGGTGGAAGAGGGGGGCGACTATCGCCGCCCCCTGCGTACTGCTCTAACCGAGGAACTGAAGACGCTGGGGGCCGAATCGGCTCTGGGGGCGAAGGGGGGAATCCACCTGGCGGACAGCGGAGCGGCCCCTGCCGCTCTGGCTTGGGCCAGGGTGATCCTCCCTATGGGACCGGGAGAGCAGAGAGAGGAAAAACTCTCCCCCGCCACCCCGGTCCGCCTCTCCCTGGCCCAGCCGGAATGGAGGGCGGGGGAGGAGGAGACCGTCCTCATCCGGACAGGGAAGGCGCTCCCTCCAGTGGGCTGGAGCCAGGTGTTATGTAATTCTCAATTCGGATGGCTCACCGATGAGACAGGAAACGGGCTGCTCTGGACAGGGGGAAATTCCAGGGAAGGAAAACTGACTCCATGGAGCAATGACCCTCTGGCAATCGGTGGACCGGAAAAAATTATGGTAAGCTTAGAGGAGAAGGAGTGGTCTGTCTTTGCTGATGGCGACGGCTGTCCCTGTACGGTCACCTACGGACCGGGCTTTGCACGGTGGGAAAAGCAGATGGGGACAGGACGGCTGGTAACAGAGGCGTTTGTACCTCTCATCGGGACAAAGCGGATCCTGACCTTCACCCTGGCAGGAACAAGCGGGACACTCTCCTACCGCATGGGAGAGGGGGAGCCCATGGCCCGCCCTCTTGCCCAGGGACTGCCTTTGACTCTGGTCACAGAGCCGGGACACAGAGGGCTGGAATCCCGGTTTTCCACTAAGCGGTATTTGGATTTGAGGGGCGAGACCCTGACATGGTGGAGGGAGCGGGTGTCCTCCCTTACCTTGTCCACCCCGGACCGGGCGCTGGACCACTACCTCAACGGCTGGTGCCTGTACCAGGTGACTGCCTGCCGACTGATGGCGCGGACCTCCCAGTACCAGAACGGCGGCGCCTTCGGCTTCCGGGACCAGCTTCAGGATGTGGCTGCGCTCCTGTATACCTGGCCTCAGCGCGCCAGAGAACAGCTGCTGTTGGCCGCCTCCCGTCAGTTTGAGGAGGGGGATGTCCAGCACTGGTGGCACCCGCCGGCAGGGGCCGGTGTACGGACCCGCATCTCGGACGACTTGCTGTGGCTGCCCTGGGTGCTGTGCCGCTACTGCTCTGTCACCGGGGATTGGGAGGTACTGAAGGAGCAGGTCCCCTATCTGACATCCAGGCCCCTGGAGCCCAAAGAGATGGAGCGGTATGAGATCCCTCAAGTCAGCTCCAAGACAGATACCCTTTACCACCACGCCCTATCTGCTATCCAGTGCGTCCTGGACCGGGGAACCGGGTCCCATGGACTGGCACGGATGGGCGGCGGGGATTGGAACGACGGCATGAACCGGGTTGGGGCCGCCGGAAGGGGTGAGTCGGTGTGGCTTACCTGGTTCCTGACTATGGTGCTTCAGGATTTTGCCCCCCTCTGCCAGCGAAGCGGGGAGGAGGAGCTGGCCCAGGAGCTGCTGGCCCAGGGAGAGAAGTACCTGGCGGCGGCCCAGGCGGCCTGGGACGGGAACTGGTACCGCCGGGGCTACTATGACGATGGGACTCCCCTGGGCAGCCGGGAGAGCGATCAGTGTCAGATCGACTCCATCGCCCAGTCCTTCTCCGTACTGCCCCAGAGAGCGGACCGGGAGAGGGCGGACCGGGCGGTGTCCGCCGCGCTGACCCGGCTCTTTGACCGGGAGCGACAGGTGGTCCGTCTCTTTGATCCTCCTTTCGACGGAAAAGGACGAAAGGACCCCGGCTATATCAAAGGCTACCCGGCCGGTGTGCGGGAAAATGGCGGGCAGTATACCCACGGCGCGGTCTGGCTGGCCATGGCCTGCTTCCGTCTGGGAAGGGCAGGGGAAGGCTGGGAGGTGCTGCGGGCGCTGCTGCCTGCCTGCCACGCGACGGAGGGATACCGGGCGGAGCCCTATGTTTTGGCTGCCGACGTATCCTACGCGACCGGCCGAGAAGGACAGGGAGGCTGGAGCTGGTATACCGGGGCGGCGGGCTGGTACTGGCAGGTGGCGGTCCAGGAGCTGCTTGGACTAAAGGTCAAGGAGGGACGTCTGCGGGTACAGCCCAGACTGCCATCCGACTGGCCGGGCTATCAGGCGGAGTGGCGGCTGGAGCGTGGTACGCTGCTGATCCGGGTTGAGCGGGGAGAGGCTGATGCGGCCCTGCTGGACGGACAGCCTGTGGACGAGGTGGCGCTGAAGGAACTGGAGGGAGAGCATCACCTGAGGGTGGTCATCCCCTGAGCTTGGAACAGCGGTTCCAGGGCGGGGCCCTCTGGAGGGAGCGTGGGAAAAACAGGCTCGATTAGCCATGGAGAGAGCTCCGAACCTGTTCACAGCTCTTTACTTTCCCTGCCAAATCGTGGTATGATATCCAAGCTGAGAAAAAAGGGTTCGTCCCTTTTTACTATCCGGAGAAAGGAACTGTTTTATGTCTGAAACGACTCGCCGGGAGCTCTTTCCCGGTGTGTGGCTGCGTACGGTCCACACCGACAAATTCAAAAGCTCCTATCTTTCTATCACTCTGCTGGCTCCCCTGGACCGGGACACGGCGGCGGCTAACGCCCTGATTCCCTATGTCCTCCGCCGTGGCACGGCCGCCCACCCGGACATGGAGACCCTGTCCGCGGCTCTGGACGAGCTGTACGGAGGCGCCATTGAGCCGCTGGTCCGCAAAAAAGGAGAGACCCAGTGTGTGGGCTTTGTGGCCAGCTTTCTGGACGACGCCTACGCCCTGGAGGGAGAAAAGATTTTGGAGTCTGCAGCCGCCCTTCTGGGGGAGATGCTGCTCTCTCCCTACACCCAGGACGGCTGCTTCTGCTCCGAGTATACGGACCAGGAGAAGAACAACCTGACCGACCGGATCCGGAGCCAGATCAATGACAAGCGGACCTATGCCACTTACCGCCTTACTCAGCTTATGTGCGGAGAGGAGGCCTTTGGGGTGGACAAGCTGGGGGATGAGGAGAGCGTAGCGGCCATCACCCCTGACTCCCTTTGGCGGCGCTATCAGGAGCTGCTGAAGGGGGCGGCCATTGAGGTCTACTACTGCGGCTCCGCCCAGCCCGAGCGGGCGGAGGGGGCCCTGCGTACCGCTCTGGCTGCCCTTCCGATAAGCGGAGAGCGCCTGGACCCGGATTGCGAGGTACGCGTCACGGCCGGACCCCAGCCCCAGGTGGTGGAGGAGGCCATGGACGTAAGCCAGGGCAAGCTGGCCCTGGGCTTCCGCACCGGAGGCGTTACCTGCTGGGAGGAGGACTACCCCGCCCTGACCATGTTCAATGCCATCTTTGGCGGGACTACTCTGTCCAAGCTCTTTATGAACGTCCGGGAGAAGCTGTCCCTGTGCTATTACGCCAGCTCTATGCTGGAGAAGATGAAGGGGCTGGTCCTGGTGTCCTCTGGTATCGAGTTTGACAAATACCAGACGGCCAAGGACGAGATCCTGTCCCAACTGGAGGCCATCCGCCGGGGCGAGATTGAGGACTGGGAGCTGGAGGGAGCCAGGCGCACCCTGATCGGCGGCCACTTGGCCACGTTGGACGACCAGGGCCGGCAGGAGGAGTTCTGGCTGGGCCAGGCCGCCGCCGGCCTGGATACCACCATCCCGGAGCTGACCGCCCAGTTTGAGGAGGTCACACGGGAGCAGGTGTCTGCCGTGGCCCGGAAGCTGGAGCTGGACACTGTATATTTCCTGAAGGGCAAGGAGGGTTGAGCCATGGAAAAGCTGGAATTTTCCCGGGTAGGGGAGCGGATGTACCACGAAAAGCTGGCCAACGGACTCAATGTGTTCGTATTCCCAAAGCCGGAATTTCAGAAGGGGTATGCCTTCTTTGCCACCAACTACGGCGGCATGGACATGAAATTCTGTCTGGACGGCCAGTGGCATCAGAGCCCGGCCGGTGTGGCCCACTTCCTTGAGCATAAGATGTTCGATACCAAGGAGGGCAACGCCCTCCAGGACCTGGCGGCCAACGGGGCCTCCCCCAACGCCTTTACCAGCTCTGCCATCACGGGCTACTACTTCGAGTCCACGGAGAAATTTGAGGAGAACCTGCGCATCCTCCTCTCCTTTGTTTCTGTCCCCTGGTTTACTCAGGAGAGCGTAGACAAGGAACAAGGTATCATCGGCCAGGAGATCGGCATGATCGAGGACGACCCGGACTGGAAGGTCTTTATGAACCTGATGGCCGCCCTGTACCAGCATCACCCCATCCGGGTGAGCGTGGCGGGCAGTGTGGAGTCCATCTCCCACATCACCGCCGACACCCTGTACGCCTGCCACAAGGCCTTCTACGATCCGGCCAACATGGTGCTGTGCGTGGCGGGCCCTGTGGAGGCGGAGCATATCTGCCAGGTGGCCCGGGAGATCCTGCCCAGGCAGGCGGGCTCAATCGCCGCCAAGGACTATGGGGAGAAGGAGGCCGACCGTGTGGCCAAGTCCCTGGTGGAGGAGCGGATGGAGGTGTCCACCCCCATCTTCCAGCTGGGCTACAAGGGCGACGCCCCCCAGAGGGGCGAGAGTGGTCTGCGTCAGGAGCTGGTGGCCGAGCTGGCCCTGGAGGGCCTATTGGGCAACTCCACTCCGCTGTATTCCAAGCTGTACCGGGAGGGGCTCATCAATCAGAATTTCTCCTACGGGTATGAGTCTTATCCTGGCTGTTCCTTCCTGTGCGCCGGGGGGGAGTCCAAGGACCCGGAGGCGGTCCGAATGGCGGTGGCTGAGGAGGCCGGTCGCATCGGCCGGGAGGGCATTGACGGCAAGCTTTGGGAGCGGTTGAAGAAGGGCGTCTACGGCAACAAGGTCCGGGGCCTCAATTCCTTCGAAAACCTGTGTGTGGGTCAGGCTCGATCCTTCTTCGCCGGGGTGAACTTCCTCCAATTTGCGGACTTGTTCAGCTCCATCACCAAGGAGGAGGCGGAGGACCTGATCGGCCGCTGGGTCACGGAGGAGCGCGCGGCCCTGTCTGTGGTCCGTCCCAGAGAGGGGGGGCAGGCTTGATTAATACGGTGACCTTTCCAGGTCTGGGACTGGAATTTACCCTGAACAGAGTGGCGCTTACGGTACTGGGCCGGCCGATCTACTGGTACGGCATCATCATTGTGTCCGGCCTGATCCTGGCAGTCATCCTGTGCTCCCGGTGGGGAAAGCGATTCGGGATCAACGAGGACCAGATCCTGGATATGATGATCTTCGCTGTCCCGGCTGCCCTGGTAGCCATTCGGGCCTACTATGTGATATTCAACCTGAGTATCTTCCAAAATGCGGACGGCTCTCTGAACTGGGGAAAGATACTCAATTATGGCGATGGCGGGCTGGCCATCTATGGGGCCATCATTTCCTCGGTTATCGTACTGCTAATCTTCTGCCATGTGCGGAAGATCAGCTTCCTGGCCTTTGCCGATTTGGGGGTGCACGGCTTGTTTATCGGCCAGCTGGTAGGCCGCTGGGGCAACTTCATGAACGTGGAGGCATTTGGCGGCGTCACCACCCTGCCCTGGCGGATGTGCGGTCCATCCATTGCCGAGGATATGCTGCGGTGGGGCTATGTGGACCAGGCCGGCTACGAGGCCATCCTCAGCGGAACGCTGGGGGTACATCCTACCTTTTTTTATGAATCTGCCTGGAACTTTGTGGGGCTGATTTTGGTCTATCTGGTAGGCAGAAAGCGGAAGTTCGACGGACAGTGCTTCCTGTTCTATGTGTTCTGGTACGGGCTTGGCCGGGCCTGGATCGAGGGCCTGCGTACCGACAGCCTCTATTTCTTCGGCCTGGAGCTGTTTGGGGTGCCGATCCGTACCTCCCAGGCGCTGGCGGCTATCTCGGCTGTGGTGGCGGGAGCGGTCCTGCTGTTCCTGCTGCTGAAAAGGGGCCACAGCCCGGAAAAGCTGTATGTAAACCGTCTGGCGGCTCAACGGGTGGCCGGAGCAGCGGAACAGGAATGTCAGGGCCCAGACACCACCGAAGATGGAGACGAGGACAGCGAAGATACCACCCAGAAAGAGAAAAATGAGGAAGGCAGAGGAGAGGATTAACCGATGGCAGCGATCGTAATGGACGGAAAGGCTCTGGCCGCCAAGGTAAAGGAGCGGGTCCGCCGTCAGGTGGAACAGCTTGACATAAAGCCTGGGCTGGCTGTGGTGTTGGTTGGGGACGACCCCGCCTCCCGGGTCTATGTGAACGGAAAGAAAAAAGACTGCGGAGAGTGCGGAATTTACAGTGAGGAGTACGCCCTGCCGGGGGAGACCACCCAGAAAGAGCTGTTGGAGCTGGTGGCCGCCCTGAATGACAGAGAGGATATTGACGGGATACTGGTGCAGCTGCCTCTGCCCAGCCACCTGAATGAGAAGGAGGTGCTGCTGGCTGTCCGGCCGGATAAGGACGTGGACTGCTTCCACCCCTTCAATGTGGGACAGATGATGATCGGGGAGGAGGGCTTCAAGCCCTGCACCCCAGCTGGTGTTATGGAACTTCTGCAGGAGTATGGGATCGACCCGGCAGGGAAGCACTGTGTCATTGTGGGCCGGTCCAATATCGTAGGGAAGCCCCAGGCCATGCTGATGGTCCAAAAGAATGCCACTGTCACCATCTGTCACACCCGGACCAGGAATCTAAAAGAGATGTGCCTCCAGGCAGATATTTTGGTAGCTGCCGCCGGACGGGTCGGCCTGATTTCCGCGGATATGGTGAAGGAGGGGGCCGTTGTCATCGACGTGGCCATGAACCGCAATGAACAGGGGAAGCTGTGCGGCGATGTGGACTATGGCTCAATAGTTGACAAGGCGTCTTACATTACACCTGTTCCGGGCGGGGTAGGCCCGATGACCAGGGCTATGCTGATGGAAAATACCCTGTATGCGGCCAGACAGCATGGAAAATAAATAGATAGGTCAATCAATATAGTAAAGAGAGGATTGGGCGCAAATCTATACAAATTTGCGCCCAATCCTTTCGCCTGATTTCTTCTGTTGAGCTTCTCTGAATGATAAAGCGGGTGTTTCAGGCATTTCTCACTGCGTCAAGGGATTGAAGAAGACATATCTTTTGGTGCCAACAGAATGACCATTTGAAAAAGGAATAGTCAGCTAGAGGCTAAGACAGTCTTGCATTTTTGCCTTAAAACAAATATAATAAAACATACTTCCTGGTGCTTTTGGGGAGCCCGTGGGCGTAGGACATACTTATGAGCATCCATGAAAGAAAATTGGGAACAAATACACAAGATAGCAGATCATCGATGAGATTTTTAATGCGCGGTGAGAACCGGAATTTCGCTTCATACGGCAGTTGGATTGGATGAAATATCCGATTCGATTGGCGATTCATTGAGCAACTAAAAAGAAACATGGAAACAACACTGACAGGAGAAAGAAGGAGTAACTATGACAGCCCAGGAAAAAAAGCAGTTAGAGATGATGGCCTGTAAAGTGCGCATGGGCGTGATTGAGGGGACACACAGCGCGAAGGCGGGTCACCCCGGCGGCAGCTTGTCCGCCGCGGACCTGTTCACATTTCTCTATTTTAAAGAGTTGAGGGTAGACCCAAATAGGCCAGGCTGGGAGGATCGGGACCGATTTGTGCTCTCAAAAGGACATACGGCGCCGGGGCTGTACGCGGCTTTGGCGAACAGAGGCTTTTTCCCAGTGGAGGATCTTTTGACGCTCCGGCACATTGGCAGCTATCTTCAAGGCCATCCAAATATGAATGAAACTCCAGGTGTAGATATGTCTACTGGCTCTCTGGGGCAGGGAATATCCGCAGCTGCGGGGATGGCTCTGGCAGCGAAATATCAGGGCAAGAGCTGCCGGGTATACGCTCTGCTGGGCGACGGCGAGATCCAAGAAGGGGAAGTCTGGGAGGCTATGATGTTCGCTCATCACTATAAGCTGGACAACCTCTGTGTCATTATCGATAACAACGGATTGCAGATTGACGGAAATGTCGCGGATGTGATGAACCCCTATCCGATTGTTGATAAACTGCGCGCCTTTGGCATAGAGACCATGGAAATAGATGGACACGACTTTGAGCAGATTGAAGCGGCTTTTTATATGGCCAGAGTGACCAAAGGCAGACCTTTTGCCATTGTGATGAAAACGGTCAAAGGGAAAGGTGTCAGTTATATGGAGAATCAGGTCGGCTGGCACGGAAAAGCCCCGAATGATGAGGAATATGAGATTGCCATGAGGGAATTGTCAGCCCATCTGGCAGAAGTGGAGGCGATGTAAAATGGCGGATATCAAAAAAATCGCGACCCGCGACAGTTATGGACGTGCTTTGAAAGAATTAGCTGCTCAACATAAGGACCTGATTGTGTTTGACGCCGATTTGGCAGGGGCGACCAAAACAAATGTCTTTCAAAAAGAATATCCTGACCGTCATTTCGATTGTGGGATCGCGGAGGGAAATATGATGGCGGCCGCGGCAGGGGCTGCGGCTATGGGACTGGTGCCCTTTGCCTCCACCTTTGCCATGTTCGCCGCTGGAAGGGCTTTTGAGCAGATCCGGAACTCAATCGGCTATCCCCATTTAAATGTGAAGATCGGCGCTACCCACGGGGGAATTTCGGTAGGAGAGGACGGGGCGTCACATCAGTGCTGTGAGGATTTCGCGCTGATGCGCTCCATCCCAGGAATGGTTGTCCTCTGCCCTTCTGACGATGTGGAGGCAAGGGCCGCTGTTAAGGCTGCTTATGAGCATCAAGGGCCGGTTTACCTGCGTTTTGGCAGACTGGCTGTGCCTGTATTCCATGATGAGGATACGTTTACATTCCAGATTGGCAAGGGCGAGATGATTCAGGACGGAACTGATGTAGCGATCCTCTCGACCGGTTTGATGGTCAATGAAGCGGCTGAGGCGGGAAGAATCTTGAAAGAATCAGGGATCAGTGCCCGTGTGATCAATCTCTGCACTATCAAACCACTGGATGAAGAAATCGTCCTGGCCGCAGCCAGGGACTGCGGCAAAATAATCACCTGTGAAGAACACAGTGTGATTGGCGGATTGGGTGAGGCCGTATGCGCGCTGCTCAGTGAAAAGCATCCTACTCCAGTAAAGCGCATAGGTGTAAATGACGAATTTGGACACTCTGGCCCCGCCGCTGCTCTGCTGAAGGAGGCTGGCCTGTCCGCGGAGCATATTGTCGAGGTGGCGAAGGAATTTTGTAACTGACGCACGGCTGTCCGTGCGGCGAAAGAAGTATTTAGAATCTTTACAAAGAACTTTATACGAAAAATACCTCTGTCCAGATTTCAGTATGGGACAGAGGTATTTTTGTTAGAGAACTTCTTTTCCTTTACACTGCTATGGGACTATGCCGGAAAGGAAGCATCCTGATACCCTCACTGTTTCATAGAAAAAGGAGAGAGAATTTTTTTCAGCATCAGTCCTAGGATGCTGATTCGTCAAAGAAGAAAAAAATATCTTCCACGGTAGTATCAAATACCTTGGCGATGTCCATGGCCAACTTTAGGGAGGGGTTATACCTGCCGTTTTCCAGATTGCCTATGGTCTCCCGGCGTACCCCCACCTTCCGGGCCAGATCTTCCTGACTAAGTCTGTCACGGGCCCGCAATTCCCGGATGCGTGTTTTCAGGCTCATTCCAATCCTCCCGCCTCTCTCCACTCCAACCAGCTGTGGTACAGACAGAAGAAGATGACACCGGCGGCCCAACTGATCCCGAGGGCCTGGGGCATGGGATTTGCCTGGGGAGCCAGGAAATGGAATAGAAACAGGCAGGGCCAGATCAGCGCGAACTGAAGCAGGAAGGCGCCAGTGGCCGCTTTACGGACAGAGAGTAAGAACAACTCGTCAGGGTTGACCCACAGGTATCGAAGAAAAACCAAAAAACCGAGAAAACAGAGATAGTCGCGCTCTCCGGTGGGGAAATAGAGCAGGCTGGCTAGCGCGGGAAGGGCGGCCAATGAGAGATAGTTGAATGGATGTTTCATATACTCCTCCTGTACATCAGTGATGTATTGTTATGTGATATATTTTTATCATATGTGCGAAATATATCATATAAAAATAAAAATGTCAAGGAGAAAAATTCAGTTTCCCACTGGTATGCAGCTTGAGAGTCCCTAGGATGAGAGAGGAAAATATTTTACTGGTCATATCCCAGGGCCTGTCCTCATAGGATAAGGCAAAGGTCGGTGGAAAAGAATGGAACAAATGATACGAGAACAGGCATATCGGCAGGTTGTGGGCGTTCTGCCGCCCAGGCTGCGGCAGGAGGCATTCTCCCTCCCGCTCCAAGATCAATGCCGAGCGGAGGAACTGCGGCTCCGGGTGGGACAGCCCATGTCGGCGGTATTTCCAGAGGGAGAGAGGCCGCTAGGCGGGGAACCGGTGCGAGCGGGTGAGCTGGAGCAGCTGGTGGAGATTGCCAGCAGGGCCTCGGTTCATGCCGTACTGGACCAACTCAGACGAGGATACTTGACGGTGGAAGGGGGGCATCGGATCGGCCTGTGTGGCACCGCTGTTCTGCGGGAGGGAGAAATTCACAGCTTGCGGCAGCTTTCCTCGGCGGTCATCCGTGTGGCGCGACAGGTGAGGAATGCCTCTGACCCGGTCTTGGGCAGGCTGTGCCCAGGCGGGAAGCTAGTCAGTACGCTGATTCTGGCTCCGCCGGGGGCCGGAAAGACTACGCTCCTCCGGGACTTAGTCCGCCGGGTGTCGGACGGAGATGGTTGCCAACCGCGGCGCGTATCCTTGATGGACGAGCGTGGGGAAGTGGCAGCCCTTTACAGCGGCTGTCCTCAGCTGGATGTAGGCTCCAGAACTGATGTAATGGAGGGGTGTCCAAAGGCGCGGGGGCTTATGCTTCTGATGCGGGCGATGAATCCCCAGGTGCTGGCTGTAGATGAGATTACGGCGCCAGAGGATGTTGCCGCCCTGAGAACCGCGGCTGGCTGCGGAGTTACGTTGCTGGCCACGGCCCATGGGAACAGCCGGGAAGACCTGGAGCGGCGCCCCCTGTACCGGGCGTTGATGGAAGCAGGTATCTTTCAAAAGCTGCTCCTCATCCGACGGGAGGGCGCTGGAAGGAGCTATCAAATAGAGGAGTTGGGATGAATGATAAGACTTTTAGGTGCCACCCTGCTGGCCGCCGGATGTGCTTGGATTGGGTTTCGCGCCTCCTGGGAGATGCGGGCCAGAGGAAGGGCCATGGGAGAAGTGGCGGAGGGACTGGAACTGCTGGAACGGGAGCTGGAGCTGGGGGGAGCCCCCCTGCCCCATCTGGTGGATGACCTGTCAGGCCGGACAAGGGGACAGGCCAGACTGCTTTTTCAGGATCTCCGGCAGGCGCTGGAGCATCTGGATCAGGAGGGGCTGTCCAGGTCCTGGCCCACTCTGATAGACCGCCGGAGGGAGCTGGGAGAGAGTGGGCGGGCCTGCCTCTATCCCCTGGGCGAGCTGCTTGGGCGCTATGACAGCCAGGCCCAGATACAGGGTATCTCCGCTGCCCGCCGCCATTTGGAGGAAGAACGGGAGAAGGATGCGGAAGAGAGCCGGCGGCAGGGCAGGGTGTGTCAGGCCCTTGGGCTGACGGGTGGAGCATTTTTGGTCATCCTGCTGATCTGATCTTGACACGAAAGAGGGGTTCGCATTGGACGTAGATCTAATTTTTAAGATCGCCGCGATTGGGATCGTGGTGGCGGTACTCAACCAGGTTCTGAGCCGGGCTGGCCGGGACGAACAGGCTATGATGACCACCTTAGCCGCCCTGGTGGTGGTCCTGATGATGGTGGTCCAGGAGATCGCCAGCCTGTTCGACATGGTAAAGACCCTGTTCCGCCTCTGATATGGACCTGATGGTCAAGGTGGCGGCGGGGGCCATCACGGCTGCGGTGCTGGGAGTAGTCCTGCGGAAAAACACCCCTGAGCTGGCTCTGCTGCTGGCCCTGGCGGCCGGGCTGTGGATGGTCGCCCTGGTTGCGGACGGCTTGGGGGCAGTTGTGGCCCTGATGGAGGAGCTCACCAGTCTGGCCGGCCTGTCGGAGGAGCTGCTGGAGCCAGTGGTCAAGACAGTGGCCCTGTCTATCCTGACACGTCTGACCGCGGAGGTATGCAAGTCAGCCGGTGAGGGAGGGGTGGCTGCCTTTGTGGAGACGGCTGGAACAGTCCTGGCCCTGGTGGTGGCCCTGCCGCTCGTCCGAGCGGTGGTACTGATGATGACGGAGATGCTAAAATGAAAAAGTTTTGTATCCTGCTGCTGGCCCTCCTATTGAGTGCTCCGCTTTGTTTCGCCCAGGAGGCGGAGGTGCCGGGAATGGACGAGCTGTGGGACCAGGTGGAGAGCTACGGCGTGGAGGCGGATGGGGGATTGGACCAGGGCTTGTCCAATCTTTTTTCCGACGCTCTGGACCAAATCGGCTCCTTGCTCCGGACCAGCATTGCCACAGGGCTGAAGCTGCTGGCGGTGGTCCTGCTGTGCGCCATGGCAGAGGGGGCCGCCCAGGGCAAGAGTGAGGGACTCCAGGCGGTGGAGATCGCCGGGGCGCTAGCTATCACCGCACTTACCATGACAGATATGGCAGTCATGATCGGGATGGGGCGTGACACCATCGGCCGGATGGGAACCTTTTCTGAAACCCTGCTCCCGGTGATGGCTGTACTCACCGCCGCCACCGGAGGGGTGACGGGAGGAGCAGTCAGACAGGGAGCCACAGTCCTGTTTTCCCAGCTTCTCATCACCGCCATGGACCGGCTCCTGATCCCTATGGTATATGCCTACGTGGCGGCTAGCTGTGCCCATGCGGCGGTGGGTAATCCCGGACTGAAAAAACTGGCGGGGCTGCTGAAGGGGGCCGCTTCTTTCCTGTTGACGGCCTTCCTCCTGGCCTTTGTGGGCTATCTGACCGCCAGCGGAGCTATCGCCGGAACGGTAGACGCCTCGGCGGTCAAAGCGGCCAAGCTGGCTATCTCCAGAGCTATTCCAGTGGTGGGGGGAATTCTGGCCGACGCCTCGGAAACTGTGCTGGCCGGGGCGGGTGTGCTGAAAGGGACGGTTGGGGTGGTTGGGATGTTGGTGGTGCTGGCCATCTGTCTGACTCCTTTCCTGCGGCTGGCCCTGCAATACCTGATCTATAAGGCCACGGCGGCCCTGTGCGCCACTGTGGCACAGCCCAGGCTGAGTCAGTTGATCGACGCCATCGGCGGCGCGTTCGGCCTAGTGCTGGGGATGACCGGCGCGGCGGCTCTGGTGCTGCTGGTCAGCTTGGTGTCTGCTATTATGGCGGTGATCCCATGATGGCCGGGGTCGGGAGCTGGCTGCTGTCTATCACGGGGGCCTCTGTCCTCTGCGCCCTGGCTGACGGCCTAATGCCCGCCGGACCAGTGAGGCGGGTGGGACGGCTGGTCTGCGGCCTGATGTTGCTGGCGGTCATCCTCGCCCCTCTGGCCCAACTGGATCTGGAAGGGGGGCAGCGTTGGCTGGAGGAATATCACCTGGGCCTGGAGGATAGAACACAGGAATTGGAGCGGCAGGTGGATGAGCAGATGAAAACGATCATAGAGCAGGAATATGCCGCATATATTGTGGACAAGGCGGCAGAACTTGGACTGACCTGCACCGCCCGGGTATCCTGCCGGGCAGGGGAGGAGGGGCTGTTCCTACCGGAGCGGGCGGAAGTATCCGGCTTTCTGACAGAAGGGGAGCGGGAGCGGCTGTCCCTGGTGATCCAGGAGGACCTGGGCATCCCGGAGGAGGAGCAGGCTTATGTTGAGGAGGGGGAACTGCCGTGAAGCTGGATTGGCCGAAATTGGCTCTGAGGTGGAAGGAGGCGCTGGGAAAATATAAATATGTGCTGCTGGTTATCGGGCTTGGGGTGGTGCTGATGGCCCTGCCCACGACAGGCCAGAGAGACAAAGGCCAGGAGGGGGCCCAGGCTCCTGCTGAGGGCTTTGATCTGGAGGCCTTCGAGGAGAAGATGGAGCGGGCTCTTTCCCAAGTGGAGGGGGCTGGAGAGGTCCGGGTGGTACTGACGCTGGACAGCGACGGCCGCCAGATATTGGCCCAGGACCAGGAGCGGGACCGGGAAGGGGGAGGTTCCTCTACCACAGTTACCGTGGGGCGGGGCTCCGGACAGCAGGAAGTAGTCCCTCTCCAAACACTGGCTCCGGAGTTTCGGGGGGCGCTGGTGGTCTGTCCCGGCGGGGGAGATCCCCGAATCCAGCTGAGGCTGCTGGAGGCAGTGTCCGCTTTGACGGGACTGGGCACGGACCGGATATCCATTTGTCAGGGAAATACTTAATTTATATCAGGGAGGAATCGACATGAGAACGGGTAAGAAGGGGACCGGCTGGTCCCAGCTGTGGAAGCGCAATGCGGTGGTGGCGGCCATTGCCCTATTCGTGTGCGCGGCGGTCTATTTGAACTGGAACTATGAGCAGGAGGCCCAGGCGGGCAAGACGCTGGGCCAGTCCACCATGGTAGGCGGAGAGACAGAGGATCCTCTGCTGTCCAATGGAAGCGGGACCGCCGATGTGGGCGGGACGGCCAGTGATACAGGGACAGCGTCAGCCTCCAGCGACTACTTTGCCACAGCCCGGCTCAACCGGCAGCAGGCCAGGGACAGCGCCCTGTCCCTTCTTCAGGACGCCGCCGCCCGTGAGGATGCCGATGAAACGGTAAAAGAGCAGGTCAACGAGACTATTCAGACCATGGCCGATTACACGGTGACGGAAGCTCAAATTGAAAATCTGGTGGTGGCAAAGGGCTATACAGACTGTGTAGCCTTTATTGGAGAGAACTCTCTGTCGCTGGCTGTTTCCGCGCCGGAGGGCGGATTGGTGGAGGCAGATACCGCCAAGATCGTGGACGTGGTCAACCAGGCAGCCGGTTTTACCGCCGATCAGATCAAGATTATCGAGGTGGAGTGACAAGGCGCGGGAAAGTTTTCAGACCGCAGTTGTCAAACGGAGAGAACTGTGTTACAATAAGCACGAAGTAAGGAGGACGCTTGGGGGCGTCCGGCTTCTCTGATGAAAACTGCGATCTAAGGAGCGTGGCAAACCATGAGTGAGAATAAAGAGTACGTTTCCCGCTCGGATGAGCTGGGCAATATCCATATCTCCGAGGAGGTGCTGGCTGCCATCACCGCCGCTGCCGCTCTGGATGTGGAGGGGGTCAGCGGTCTGGCCGCCAATCTGGGCAGTGATATCGCCGAGCTACTGGGCAAAAAGAACCTGGCTAAGGGCGTGCATGTCAGGATGGAGGACGATAAAGTGGAAGTGGAGCTGTCCGTCCTGATGGGCTATGGACACACCATCCCTGAGATTGGAAGGGCCATCCAGGATGGTGTCAAGAGTGCCATTGAATCGATGACCGGCTTAGAGGTTTCAGTGGTCAATGTGTCGGTGGCTGGGATCACATTCCCGCCGAAAGCTTGAATCAAACTGTGAAGCCTCTGGCAATGCCAGAGGCTTTTCCGTATTTATGGCAAACCGGGAAAAGAAGGGGCCCGTGGTAAATACCACGGGCCCCTATCATTTAAAGGTCACAGACTCCTTACTTGACCATGGATGCGACCTCGGCAGCGAAGTCATCCTCGGCCTTTTCGATACCCTCGCCAGTAGCGAAGCGGGTGAAAGCCTTGACAGTGATCTTGCCGCCCAGCTGCTTGGCAATCTCGGCTACATGCTTCTCCACAGAAATCTTGTTCTCCTTGACAAAGGCCTGCTGCAGCAGGCAGTTTTCCTCGTAGTACTTGCCCAGCTTGCCCATCACGATGCCTTCCTTCACCTTGTCGGGCTTGGCGGCCATCTTGGGATCGTTGGCCATCAGAGCCAGCTGGATCTCCTTCTCCTTGTCCAGCACCTCCTGGGAAACGTCGGACTTGTCCAGGTAAGAGGGGTTCATAGCGCAAATCTGCATGGCGATGTCCTTGCCCAACTCAGTGACCTGCTGGGGCTCGATGCCCTCAACGGCCAGATTGACCAGCACACCGACCTTTCCGCCCATGTGGATATAGGGGACGTTGACGCCTTCAGCATAGCGGACGAAGCGGCGGATTTGGATGTTCTCGCCAATGGCCAGCACCTTGTCGGCGGTGACATCGGCCACGGTACGCTCAGTGCCGGGATAGCGGCAGGCCTTCAGAGCCTCCACATCGGCGGGAGCCTCCTCGGCCACCACCACGGCCAGGGCCATAACGAAATCCTTAAAGACGTCGTTCTTGGCCACAAAGTCGGTCTGGGAGTTGACCTCGATGATGACGCCTACACCCTTTTCCGTAACAACAGCGTAGGAAACACCCTCGGCGGCCACCTTGCCGGCCTTCTTGGTCTGGGCGGCGAGGCCCTTCTCACGCAGCCACTCGATGGCCTTGTCAAAATCGCCCTCAGACTCAGTCAGGGCCTTCTTGCAGTCCATCATGCCCACGCCGGTCATCTCGCGCAGCTTCTGTACGTCCTTTGCGGAAATAGCCATAATAAATTACCTCCATTTTATCTCAAGCCGGCCCACCGGCCCGGCTGTATGTCAAAATAAGAACAGCGCCCGCCCGCGCGGGCGGGCGCTGTGTGATGCGAATGGAATGTGTTTGCTTACTCAGCAGCGGTGGCCTCGGCCTCAGCGGCGGGAGCCTGGTCCTGGCCCTGCTTGCCCTCCTGGATGGCGTTGGCCATGACAGAGGAGATCAGCTTGATGGCGCGGATCGCGTCGTCATTGCCGGGGATGACATAGTCAATCTCGTCGGGGTCGCAGTTTGTGTCCACGATGGCGACGATGGGGATGTTCAGCTTGCGGGCCTCGTTGATGGCGTTGCGCTCCTTGCGGGGATCGACCACGAAGAGGGCGCCGGGCAGCTTCTTCATTTCGGTGACGCCGCCCAGGTACTTCTCCAGCTTGGCAATCTCGCCCAGGTGCTTCATAACTTCCTTCTTGGGCAGCATATCGAAGGTGCCGTCCTCCTGCATCTTCTTCAGCTGGTTCAGACGCTCCACGCGGCCGCGCATAGTCTTAAAATTGGTCAGCATACCGCCCAGCCAGCGGGCGTTTACCCAATACATGCCCACACGGCCGGCCTCTTCCTTGATGGCCTCCTGGGCTTGCTTCTTGGTGCCCACGAACAGCAGAGTCTCACCCTTTTCGCCCAGAGAACGGACGAAATTGTAGGCCTCCTCCAGCTTCTTCACAGTCTTCTGCAGGTCGATGATATAGATACCGTTGCGCTCGGTATAGATGTAGGTGGCCATCTTGGGATTCCACCGGCGGGTCTGGTGGCCGAAGTGAACGCCGGCCTCCAGCAGCTGCTTCATAGATACGACTGCCATAGTTTGTTTCCTCCTGTTTTTCAGTTCAATTCTTCTGGGGGCATCATATCCTCCGCCAACCCAACTTCTGGCTGGGCACCGGGCGAAAGATCCGCACTCCCACGCATAATGCCTTGGTAGTATACCATGGTTTTCATGGTTATGCAACAAAAAAATGAAAAAATCTGTAAAAATCAGATTATTCTTCGATTTCTGCTCCGCACGGGTGGGTAGGGGCCGCCTCGTGGGTCCGATCTGTCGTCACATAGGACCAGAACCGCCAGCCGCCAGAGAGGTGGGAGCACTGGAAACCGCGCTGGCCAAGCATACGGCAGGCCAAGTAGCTGCGCAGTCCGCTGTAACAGTTGACGTATACGGGTTTAGAGGGATCCAATTCTCCCATCCGATCCCGCAGCTCATCTACGGGAATGTTGACAGCGTCCGGACGGATGAGGCCCTGGACGGCCACTTCTTGGGGAGTGCGCACATCCAGCAGAGTGACAGAGCCATCCTTTGGAATGGACTCCACGTCCGACCAGTGGAATTGGGAAATGGCTCCATTCCGGAGGTTCTCAATGACATATCCAGCCATATTGACCGGATCTTTGGCGGAGGAATAGGGCGGGGCATAGGCGAGATCGAGCTCAGTTAGCTCGGCGGCGGTCATCCTGGCCCGGATGGCGGTGGCTAGCACATCGATCCTCTTATCCACACCGCCGAAGCCTACGATTTGGGCCCCCAGGACCCGACCGCTGGATGGGTCAAACAGGGTTTTGATGGTCATGTTTTCAGCGCCGGGGTAATAGGTAGCGTGGGAGGCGGAGTAGGTGACCGTCTTATCATAGGGGATGCCAGCGGCCTGGGCGGCCTTTTCGTTCAGACCGGTGGAGGCGGCCGTCATGTGGAACAGCTTGATGATAGAGGAGCCCTGTGCCCCGGCATAGCGGCTCTCCCGGCCACAGATGTGGTCGGCGGCGATGCGGCCCTGCCTGTTGGCCGGACCGGCCAGGGCAATCAGGGCCTTGCTGCCGGATACAAAGTGAGTCAGTTCCACAGCGTCACCTACGGCATAGATATCTGGGTCAGAGGTGACCATGTGCTCATTGACCACGATGGCGCCCTTGGCTCCAAGGGTCAGACCAGCCTCTCGTGCCAGGTCGGATTCTGGAGTGACACCGATGGCCAGCAGCACCAGGTCAGAGGGGATAGGGGCGCTGTCCTTTACTAGGGTGTAGAACTGCCCATCCATCTCCTGGAAACCCTGCACTCCGGCGTTCAGCCTCAGGTCCAGCCCCTGACCGCGGAGGTAGGAGTGGACCTCCTGGGCCATGTCCCAGTCAAGAGGTGGCAGAACCTGGCCGCTTCGCTGGAGTAGAGTAGTGGCAACCCCAGCGTGGAGTAGATTCTCAGCCCCCTCTAGCCCGATGAAACCACCCCCGACCACCACAGCGGAACGGGGACGGTGCGACTCGATGTAAGACCGGATGCGCAGGGTGTCCTCCACTGTGCGCAGAGTGAATACTCGGCAGTCGTCTACGCCCGGCAGATCGGGCTTGACCGCCCGCGCGCCGGGAGAGAGGATAAGCTTGTCATAGCCTTCCACATATTGTGTGCCGCTGGCCAAATCCAGGACTGTGATGGTATGGCTCTCCTGGTGGATGGCCAGAGCCTGGTGGCCCACCCGTACATCGATGTTGAACCGGGCGCGAAAGCTCTCCGGCGTTTGAAGGGTAAGGGCGTCCTGGGCTCGGATGACCCCTCCTACATAATAAGGAAGGCCACAGTTGGCATAGGATACATAGCCTGTGCGCTCCAGGATCACGATTTCCGCGGTCTCGTCCAGCCTGCGGAGCCGGGCGGCGGCGGTGGCCCCGCCGGCCACACCGCCGATGATTACAACTTTCATAATAAAACTCCTCTCTTATTCCAAGGGGCCGCGGTAACCCGCAAGCCCGCCGAGATTAGATGCCTGGCAGCCCATGGCCCGGAGCGTGGAGCAGGCCTGGGCGCTTCTGGCCCCACTGTGGCAGTAGACAAAGACAGGCCGGCCTTTTGGAAGGGGGACGGCCCCTAACTGGTCTAAGGGCAGATTAATGGCCCCAGGCAGATGGCCGGAACGAAACTCCTCCGGAGTGCGGACGTCCACCAGAAGGGGGTCAGACAACTGGTCTAACTGGGTCAGTTGTTTGGCAAGCCGCCTGCCCGGCAGAAAAAAATCAAAGGGTCCCATGGAAACGCCTCCCTAGAACTTATTGAATATAATTTATCCCGGTGTGGGAAAAAATTCTGTGACAAGGTCACCGTATGGACAAAAATCACTGAAAAACAGGAGAAAGGGAAGAAAATCTTTCCCCTTCCGCATAGACTAAAGGGAGAGGGGGCATCGCAAGTGGAGCAGAGAATGGAAATGGTCGGCGGTGGGACGCTGCTCCTTCGTCAGGAGGGGCCTAGAGTACGGCTGGAGGCGGAGCGCCCATCTGATGGAAGGGGACTATATAAGGTATGGCTCCACGGCGACCGGGGTGGAAAGCTGCTGCTGGGAACCCTGGTTCCTGAGGGAGACCGCCTGCGATTGAGCCGTACCTTGAGCGTTGGAGAACTGGAGCGGGCAGGCTGTTGGCCCGACTTCCGGGTCGAAGCGCCGCTGGCCTTTACCTTTTCTGAGGAGAGGGGAGGGCGGTGGTACTGTGAACAGCATCCGGACCGGCTGGTGTCCGACCCGGTGCTCCGAGGGCAGCTTCGCTCCCCTATGCCATGCCGAAGGGGGCGGGAAGGATTCTGGCTGGCCGCGCCCTTCCGTACAAATGCGCCGGTGCCGATGAACGCCCTGTTTTGTCTGGCCCGCCTGGAGCGGCTGGAGGGCGGGCCTCACCTGGTCTGGGAATTTGATGGGGAGGGAAGACCAAAGAGGCCGCATAATCGGGAATGAACAGGGCAGACTAACTTCCAGTACGGGGATCTCCCCAAGAAAAAGGAGGAACATCTATGCCCAATCTGACCACAAAAGAGCTGGCGGGCCTGTCCGACCAGCTGGACTTCGAGCGGGTGCTGTACAGCAAGTACCAGACCGCCGTCCAGGAAACAACCGACCAGGAGCTGAAGACCTGCTTCCAGAACCTGGCTGGCCAGCACCAGCAGAATTACACCTGCCTGCTGAAGTATCTGCACTAAGGAGGACGAGAGTATGAACGACCAGGAACGCATTACAGATTTTCTGAATAGTGAGAAGAAAATGTCCCTGAACTACGGTATTTTTGCCTCTGAGTGCGTGAGCGTCCCCTTGCGGGATGAGTTCCTCAAGCTGATTAACCAGAGCCACCAGACCCAGACCCAGCTGTTCACCACAGCCCAGAGCAAGGGCTGGTACAGCCCCGAACAGGCGCCCCAGGATAAGATTAGCCAAGCTTACACCAAGTATTCAAACCAACAGCCCACCGTATAAGGAAGCGGAGGGAGGGACTAAGCACAGTCCCTCCCTCTTGCAGATTGACCAGAAAAATCCTGCAAAAAAGGATTGACAAACGGGCTGTCTAGGTTTACAATAATATCACCAGCGGAGGATGCTGCCGCGGGGAGAGCCTGTTGGTTCTGGCAAAAACGAAGAAATTGGATTTTATTTTGGTACGGTATAAAGTCAATTCTATACGTTAGCCATCCCGCGGAAACGGCCGAAGCTTTGGAAATATTCAAAGTTGGCTGTCAGTCTGCGGGCATTTTCATGCTGGCGGCGATACGAATGAGAGAGGAGGCGTGCGGAATGAATCAGCGAAATCATTATGTAACTCAGGGCGGCTCCTATAGCTGCAAGCGATGGCGACATTCTGTGCGCGGATATTGGACCTGACAGTCCGTGCATCCACAACATATTGGAATGTTGGCTCCATCGTTTGCGGCGCAGGCGGTGGTATTTTTATACCTAATTTTAGAAACAAGGAAGGAGGTGTCCGCATGACGATGCCTAAGCGTGAAGTGAACAATATCTGGTCCCGTGTCCGTGCCGACGTGGACGTGGATGACTTAATCTTTGAGTATGACAGATATCACTCCTATGAGGATGGTGATTCGTGCAGTGATCGGTGACCGGGGAGTGCATCCCCATGCCGCGGGGAACAAGCGGCAGAAGGCCGCAGCAGGTTTGAAAAGACCATGCTGCGGCTTTTTCTGCTCTTTGTTAAAAAGTAAGAGGAAGCGATACATCTGGAAAGAGCGCCCCCGGATAGAGGGAGAGGGAGTGAAAAACGCAGAATAATTCTTGATTGAGGTCTTGCTTTATGGGAAAAATTATACTAAAATAGCGGTAAGCGTTTTTTAGATGGCGGCTGAAATTGTGCCGCGCGATGATTTTTTGATTTTGTACCGCGCAAAAAAAGCAATACGGAGGTCGATCAACATGAGAAAAGTAAATATTACGGAGACCGTACTGCGTGACGCCAACCAGTCCCTGATCGCCACTCGGCTGCCTTACAGCAAGTTCGAGCCCATCCTGGAGACTATGGACAAGGCTGGCTTCTACTCCGCTGAGGTCTGGGGCGGCGCTACCTTTGACGTCTGCCTGCGCTACCTGCAGGAGGACCCCTGGGAGCGGCTGCGTAAGATCCGTGCCAAGATGCCCAACACCAAGCTGCAGATGCTGCTGCGTGGTCAGAATATCCTGGGCTATAAGCATTACCCGGACGACGTAGTTCGTAAGTTTGTGGAGTACTCAGTCAAAAACGGTATCGACATCATCCGTATTTTCGACGCCCTGAACGACGTGCGTAATCTGGAGGTCGCCATCGACGAGGCCGTCAAGCAGGGGGCCCATGCCTCCGGTACCATCTCTTACACCACCAGCCCGGTCCACACCCAGGACACTTTTGTGGGCATGGTGAAGGATCTGAAGAATATGGGTGCTTCCTCCATCTGTATCAAGGATATGTCCGGTATTATGGGACCCCAGGAGGCTTATAATCTGGTGTCTGCCATCAAGGACGCCGAACCGGATATGCCTGTTGTCATCCATACCCACTGTACCACCGGCTTGGCCTTCATGACCTATATGAAGTGTGTTGAGGCGGGCGCCGATGTGTTGGACTGCGCAATCTCCCCCATGTCCGGCGGTACCTCCCAGCCTGCTACCGAGACCATGGCCTATGCTCTGCGGGAAATGGGCTTCCAGGTGGATCTGGACGACAAGGTGCTGATCAAGATGGCTGACTTTTTCAAAAATGTCCGGGCTGACTTCCTGAAGGACGGCACTCTGGACCCCATCTCGATGGCTACCGATACCCAGTGTCTGAACTATCAGATCCCCGGCGGTATGCTGTCTAACCTCATCTCTCAGCTGAAGATGATGAACGCCATTGACAAGCTGGACGAGGCTTTGGCCGAGACGCCCAAGGTCCGTAAGGATCTGGGTTATCCTCCTCTGGTTACCCCTACCAGCCAGATGGTGGGTTCTCAGGCTGTGCAGAACGTTCTGGCCGGCGAGCGCTATAAGGTGGTAGGCAAGGAGATCAAGGCATATTGCCGCGGTGAGTACGGTCGTACACCCGCCCCCATTGATCCAGAGATCCAGAAGAAGATCCTGGGCGATACCCCGTTGGTGGAAGGGCGCTATGCTGACACCCTGGAGCCCGTCTTTGAGAAGACCAAGGCGGAGCTGGGCGCCACCGCCAAGAGCGATGAGGATGTGTTGTCCTACATCGCCTTCCCTCAGGTGGCCATGGCCTTCTTCAAGGACCGGGAGGCTGGCTTCCCCAAGAAGGAGGAGCCCAAGAAGGCGGCCGCTCCCGTTGCCGCCAAGGCCCCCGAACTGCCCCCCCTGCCTGCCTGGCAGGGTCATGTGTACTACACCGGCGTGTCCGCTCCCGCGGGCCATGGCTATACTGCCCGCCCCATCGAGCCCTTCGCTGCTTCCTATCAGCCCCCCCACCTGGTAATGGGCGCTCAGGGCGGCGACTGCACCGGAACCTTTACCATCACCATCGACGGCAAGCCCTTCCAGGTGGCCGTTGAGCGAGCTGACGGGGCTGCTCCCGCCGCGCCTGTGGCGGCTGCCCCTGTGATTGCTGCTCCCGCGGCCGCCCCTGTGGCTGCTCCTGCCGCCGCTCCCGCTCCCGCCCCAGCGCCTGCTCCCGCTGCGGCTCCTGCCGCCGCCGTGGCCGCCGGTGAGACGGCAGTCAAGAGCCCCATGCCTGGCAACATTTTTAAGGTGGAGTGCTCTGTGGGCCAGTCCGTGAAGGCAGGCGATGTCCTGGTGGTTCTGGAGGCCATGAAGATGGAAATTGAGGTTTCCGCACCTGCGGATGGCACGGTCAAGGCTGTTTCTGCTGCGGTAGGAACCGCCGTCAATACGGATGACCTGCTGGTCGTCCTTGGCTGACCGGTTAAAAGAATAGGAACTGGGTGAGAAGCAAGGCTTCTCACCCAGTTTTTGCTTGCTGGCAGTTAACGGATTTCTGGCTTGAAAAAGGCGCTGTTTTCGTGGTAAAATAAGAAAAGCTGTATGGACATTTTGTCCTGCGGACAGGCAAGGAGGCACAGAAATGAAAGGTATCGTTCTAGCGGCGGGGAAGGGGACCCGCCTTTATCCCATGACTAAGCCGGTGTGCAAGCCCCTGCTGCCGGTCTATGACAAGCCTCTGATCTATTATCCAATCGCCATTTTGATGCAGGCAGGCATCTCTGACATTTTGGTTATTGTGCCTCCCGGAGAGATTGAGACCTTTGAGGCCCTGCTGGGAGATGGCAGTCAGTATGGAACCCGTATCTCCTTTGCGGAACAGCCGGTGGCCCGGGGTATCGCCGACGCGCTGCTGATTGGCCAGAGTTTTGTGGGGAACGACCGCGTCTGCCTAGTGCTGGGGGACAACATCTTCTATGCCCCCACATTGGCGGCCACTTTGAAGCGGGCGGCTGCCAACGACCGGGGTGCCACTGTCTTCGGCTATTGGGTAGAAGATCCCCGCCCGTTTGGTGTAGTGGAGTTTGACAAGGACGGCAGGGCGATTTCCATTGAGGAAAAACCTCGCTATCCTAAGAGCAACTACATTGTACCGGGGCTCTATTTCTACGACCACCAGGTTATGGAGATCGCTCGCCACCTGAAGCCGTCCGCTAGGGGAGAGTTGGAGATTACCGATGTGAATCTGGAATATCTCCACCGGGGGGAACTTCAGGTCATCCCTTTGGAAAAGAACTTTACCTGGCTGGACGCCGGTACCGCCGACAGCCTTTTGGAGGCGGGACAGACCATCCGCAATATCCAGGATACCACTGGGCGCTATGTAGGCTGTCTGGAGGAACTGGGCCTTTACGAGGGCTGGATCACAGAGGAGCAGGTCCATACTATTGGCAGCGAGCTCTCCATGACTCTGTATGGGAAATATTTACAGTGCCTGTAAGGAAAAAGCGGACTGTTTTTGGGGAGGATAGAGGATATCATGAAGGTAAAAGGCGCGTATTTCAGCCCGTCCGGAGGGACCCGGCGGGCTGTGGAGCTGATTTGCGGCCTGTTTGGCCCCGCAGAGCTGCTGGACCTGGGCGGCCGGGAACGGAGCGCCGCCCACTATGGACCGGACGAGCTGCTGGTGCTCGGCCTGCCGGTGTATGCCGGGCAGATGCCTGCTATCCCCGGACTGCTGGATGGACTTAGGGGAGAAAACACTCCCTGTGTCATAGTAGCCGCCTACGGGAACCGACACTATGACGATACGCTGGCCCAGATGAAGCGGCGGATGGGGGCACAGGGGTTCCGATGTGTAGGCGGGGCGGCTGTCGTCACGCCCCACATCTTTGCCCCTACCCTTGGAGCGGGCCGGCCTGATGAAGAAGATATGGCTGTTTTGACGGAGTTTGCCAGGGGAGTTAGGGAGAAGCTGGATCAACTGAGCTGGGCAGAGGCTGACGTTCCAGGAGATCCAGAGCCCGTACCCAGGCCCGCCGTTCCAGTGAAGAAGGACCGGGATTGGGATATCTGTCTGGGCTGCGGTTTTTGCGCCCAGGTCTGCCCAACAGGGGCCATGGACCAGCAGACACTGCTATGGGATATGTCCAAATGTATCAGTTGTATGGCCTGCGCGGCCCGGTGTCCCGTGGGGGCGCTTGGGTATAACAGTTCGGCCCTGGCCAGCCGACTGACGGAGAAATTTTCTCAGCGGCGTCCGGTGGAGATATTTCTGGATGGGGAGGGCTGAGAGCCGATGAAGCATATCCTCATGCTGGCCACCGGCGGCACCATCGCGTCCAAGGAGAGCGGGCGGGGGTTGAGTCCTGCCATTACCTCAGAGGAGATATTGAGCTATGTCCCCAGTCTGGGCAGCCTGTGCCGGGTGGAGGCTGTCCAACTCATGAACCTGGACAGCACGAATGTTGGTCCTGCCCATTGGCTGGAGATGGCCGGCGCCATCCGGGAGCGATACGACCGGTATGACGGTTTTGTGATCACACATGGCACCGATACCATGGCCTACACTGCCGCCGCGCTATCCTATCTGATCCAGGCTTCCCCCAAGCCTATCGTTATCACAGGCTCCCAAAAATCCATTTGTCTGCACGACACTGATGCCCGGATGAACCTGTATAACAGCTTCCTCTATGCGGCGGATGATGATTCCCACGATGTCAGTCTGGTCTTTGATGGAAAAGTCATCCTAGGCACTCGGGCCCGGAAGGAGCGGACCAAGAGCTATAACGCCTTTTCCAGCGTGGATTATCCGGAGATTGGCGTTATCCGAGATGGCAAGCTGATCCGCTACCTGGCGCCAAAACAGTATATGGATGGGGCGAAGCCCACCTTCTATGACAAGCTGGAGGAGCGGGTATTGCTGCTTACCTTGATTCCCGGCATGGGAGCGGAGGGGCTGCGGCGGCTGAGGGACAGCTACCAGGCGGTCATCCTCCAGTCCTTTGGGGTGGGCGGACTGCCGGGCGGGGAGAGCGGCCCACTGGCCCAGGCTATTGGAGAGTGGCTCGACGCTGGGAGGACCATCGTGATGATGACCCAGGTGCCCTATGAGGGCAGCGATATGGCGGTCTATCAGGTGGGCCAGCAGGTCAAGGAGAAGTTCCAACTGCTGGAGGCATATAACATGACGTTAGAGGGGGCCACCGCCAAGCTTATGTGGGTGCTGGGCCAAACGCAGAGTCCGGAGGGGGTCAGAGCCCTGTTTTATCGGCCGGTGTGCCATGACCTGATTTGTTAAATAAATATCAAATTTTGACGGAAATCTTGCGCATTTTTCGTTAAAAATTGCAAAAAATGTGATTATTCGACAAGAAAATAGCAAGATATGAGAATCCAAAAATCAGCTAGATATGGCAAAATATCTGTATCAGTTGGAGGTGCCGGCTTGGGCTTTTTCCGCCGTTTCTCGACTTTGGTGCTGATCCTGCTGCTCATCCTTCCGCTGGCGCCGGTCCAGGCGGGGGCGGAGGATGCGTCCCAGGTCAATACTACCACAGTTCTGTTTACCCACGATCTCCACTCCCATTTTCTGCCCCAGGCGGATGGAACGGGAGGGGAATCGGGGGGCTATGCCCGGCTGAAGACTGCCCTGGACCGGGAGCGGGAGAACTATCCTAATGCTCTGGTACTGGACGGAGGGGATTTCTCCATCGGGTCCCTGATCCAGACGATGTACACCACTCAGGGAGCGGAATTACGGACCATGGGTGCCCTGGGTTATGATGCCGCTACCGCCGGCAACCACGAGTTTGACCACGAGGGGACGGGCTTTGCTCAGATGCTTAACGCGGTGGTCCTCAGTGGGGGACCCTCGCCGGCGCTGCTCATGTCAAATTACAAGCCGTCTCCTGAAAATCCGGATCAGCTCAATATCCAGCGCGCCATGGCGGCATACGGAGTTCAGGATTATATGCTGCTGGAGCGGGGTGGCGTGACCTATGGCATTTTCGGATTGATGGGAGAAAATTCCGCCGCATGTGCCCCCGCCTCTGGCTTTGTTCTGGGCGATGTGGAGGAAAATGCCCGGCGGTGCGTGGATGCCCTGAAGAGCCAGGGGGCGGAGTTCATTATTTGCCTGTCCCACAGTGGGACCAACGAAAAAAAGAAGCTGTCTGAGGATGAGCGGCTGGCCGAAGAGGTGGAGGGTATTGACCTTATCATCTCTGGCCATACCCATACCACTTTGAAAGAGCCGCTGGTGGTTGGGGACACCTATATCGTATCCTCCGGTCCTTATTGTGAGAATTTGGGCTCCATCACTCTGAATTGGTCAGCGGAAGGAAAGGAGCTGGCCGATTACCGGCTGATCCCCATCGACGAGACGATGCCAGAGGACGGGGAGATATCGGCTCTAGTGGAGGAGTGGAAGGGGCTGGTGGAGGGCGGCTATCTGTCCCGGTATGGTTTGTCTTATGACCAGGTGCTTACCACTCTAGACTTTGACCTCACGGCCCCAGAGCCCGGCATACAAACTGGAAACGCCTTAGGTGAGTTGGTAGCGGATTCCTTCCTGTGGGCGGTGGAGAATTTAGAGGCCGACGTACCGGATGGGCCTGTAGTGACTGTTACGGCCGACGGGGTCCTCCGTGCCCCACTGTACGCCGGAGAGGTCACCACCTCTATGGCTTTTGATGTGCTGTCCATGGGCGTGGGAGCGGACGGGACCTCAGGTTATCCCCTGGTGTCCTGTTATCTTACCGGGAAAGAGCTGAAAGCGGTCGCGGAGGTGGACGCTTCCGTCACCCCCATCATGCCGGTTGCCCAGCTCTATATGGCTGGAATGGAATATTCCTTCAACACCCACCGGATGTTCTTCAACCGGGTGACTGAGGCGCGCATATACCAGGATAAAAGCCGGACTGAGAAAGCACCGGTCCTGGGAGGCGGGACTTCGGCGGAAGACATGGGCTTCTCCGTGACACGGCAGGAGCGTGAATACACAGAGATAGACGACGACCAACTCTACCGGGTAGTCACCGGGATGTACTCGGCCCAGATGCTGGGTACCATCCAGGAACGATCTTTTGGGTTGCTATCGATTGAGCCCAAGGACGAGAACGGCCAGCCTGTCACCGACTTCACCCAGCGTATCATTTACGACCAGTATGGGAATGAGGTAAAGGAGTGGTACGCTCTGGCGGCCTATCTACAGTCCTTCGCAGAGGATGGATTGCCTGAACGCTATTCAGGCCCGGATGGGCGGAAGGATGTCAGCCAAAGCTGGAATCCGGTCGAGCTGCTGAAACGTCCTAACTGGATCACACTGGTGGCGCTGCTGGTGCTGATCCTGGTCGCTGCCCTGGTGGTCGTTTTGGTCCGCTGGGCAGCGCGGCGCCAGAGAAACCGACGCTATGGTGGGCGTGGGCACCGTTGGAGAAGAATGATGTGATCCCCGCGGCAGGGGCCGCGTAAAATAAGGAGTTTGGGCGCCGGGGGGATCCCGGTAAACAATTCAACAAGGAGGATCCGCAGTGAAGAAGTATGAGATCGCAAAGAAAAAGACGCTGACACCAGAGATCGGCCAGATCTCGGTGTACGCGCCGCTGGTAGCCGCAAAAGCAAAGGCTGGTCAGTTCATTATCCTGCGCGTGGATGAGGAGGGGGAGCGTATTCCTCTGACCATCTCCAGTGCGGTGGATGGGCTCATCACCGTCATTTACCAGAAGATCGGCGGCACGACTTTGGCTTTGGACGAGCTGAACGAGGGCGACTGCCTCCACGACTTTGTGGGCCCTCTGGGACAGCCTACTGAGGTAGAGGACCTGGGCCGTGTAGCCGTTCTGGGCGGCGGACTGGGCTGTGCCATCGCACTGCCTGTGGCCCGAGCGCTCCATGAGGCCGGGAACCAGGTGGACCTGATCGGCGGCTTTAAGACTAAGGATATCGTCATTCTAGAGGAGGAGATGAGCCAGGCCTGTACTGACCTGCACATCTGCACCGACGACGGCACCTACGGCTACCACGGTTTCGTCACCGGAAAGCTGGAGGAGCTCATCAACAGCGGGGTCAAATTTGACCATGTATTCGCCATTGGCCCCCTGATGATGATGAAATTTGCCTGCAAGCTGACAGAAAAGTACGGCATCCCTACTACCGTCAGCATGAACCCCATCATGATCGATGGTACCGGGATGTGCGGCGGCTGCCGGCTCACTGTGGGCGGCGAAGTGAAATTCGCCTGTGTGGATGGCCCCGACTTTGATGGCCATAAGGTTGATTTTGATGAAGTTATCGCCCGCAACGCCACTTATAAGGAACATGAGGCCAAGGCGAAGGAGAAGCATCTCTGCCGCCTGGGAGGAGGTGCCATGAATGGCTAATATGCAGATGAACAAGACTCCGATGCCGGAGCAGGAACCCAATGTCCGCAACGCCAATTTCCAGGAGGTGGCTCTGGGCTACACCATGGAGCAGGCTCAGAACGAGGCACAGCGGTGCCTGAACTGTAAGAATAAGCCCTGTGTCAGTGGCTGCCCGGTGGGCATTCCCATTCCTGACTTTATCGCTAAGGTGGCCGAGGGAGACCTGGCAGCCGCCTATCAGCTTCTGTCCGACGCCAATGCCCTGCCTGCCATCTCCGGCCGGGTGTGCCCCCAGGAGACCCAGTGCGAAGGCAAGTGTATCCGTGGCATCAAGGGTGAGCCCGTGTCTATCGGCCGCATCGAGCGGTTTGTGGCCGACTGGGCTGCCGCCAATGGCATCGCCAATGTGGCCACCGCACCCAAGAATGGACACAAGGTGGCGGTCATTGGTTCCGGCCCTGCCGGCCTGACCTGTGCTGGTGAGCTGGCCCGCATGGGCTATGACGTGTCCGTGTTCGAGGCCTTCCACACCCCTGGAGGTGTTCTCAGCTACGGCATCCCCGAGTTCCGTCTGCCCAAGGCCATCGTGAAGCGTGAGGTGGAGAACCTCCAGAAGATGGGGGTAGACATCGAGCTAAATATGGTGATCGGCAAGGTATTGACCATTACGGAACTGTTCGACATGGGCTATGAGGCTGTTTTTATCGGCTCCGGCGCCGGATTGCCTATGTTTATGAAGATCCCTGGAGAGTCCCTGGTGGGTGTGTACTCCGCCAATGAGTACCTGACCCGTATCAACCTGATGAAGGCATATAAGCCCGATGCCGAGACACCCATCCTTCACAGCAAGAAGGTGGCTGTGGTGGGCGGCGGCAACGTGGCCATGGACGCCGCCCGGTGCGCCAAGCGCCTGGGAGCCGATGTCCATATCGTATACCGTCGCTCTGAGGCGGAGCTCCCAGCCCGTGCCGAAGAGGTCCACCACGCTAAGGAGGAGGGCATCGTATTTGACCTGCTCACCAACCCTGTGTCCATTGAGGGAGATGAGAAGGGCCATGTCCAGTCCATCACCTGTGTCAAGATGGAGCTGGGCGAGCCTGATGCCTCCGGCCGCCGCCGCCCTGTGGTCATCGAGGGCAGCGAGTTTAAGATGGAAGTGGACGCGGTCATTATGGCCCTGGGCACCCAGGCCAACCAGATGAGCTATGGGGATACTCCCGGTCTGGAAAAAACCAGAAAGGGCTGTGTGGCGGCGGACGAGAACGGCTGTACCTCCTGCACCGGCATCTTTGCCGGCGGTGACGCCGCTACTGGTGCCGCAACGGTCATCCTTGCGATGGGGGCGGGCAAGAGTGCCGCCAAGTCCATCGACCAGTACATCAAGAGCAAGGGCTGATCGGGCCCAGCAGACAGAAAAAAGGACCCGGCGCTGTCATTCGACAGCGCCGGGTCCTTTTCTTGTTTGGAACAGACGGGAGAGAAAGGGCGCTTACAACTTAAAATCCTCATCCGTGAGTACCGAGGTGGCCAGTTTGGTGGGGCGGGGAGGAACCCGACGAAGGGGGTCATACTGAAATGAACGGCAGTGTGAGCTGGGGGACATAATTCCCCGCTTGGGACAGGCCACCTGGTCCTCGTTCAGCGTGCGGCCGTGGGCGCAGTAGGCGCATCTGGGCTCGATTTTCTTTTGAAACAAATTCATGGCGGGCCGCTCCTTTTTTCATCTTGCCCATATTATAATACAGATTTTCCCCTTTTTCCACTGCTTTTTTTTAGCACATACAGAGCCAGGGCAAAAAAGACCAGCCACATCCCCCAGGCCCAGGCGGCCGAAATGGTGAGAGCACGGTGGAAGTCCAGGGTAGCAATGGCCTCGGTCTGTTCCACCAGGTAGGAGGCGACGGATATTTCCTGGGGAAAGAACCAGAGCAGCCCGCCTATGAGGGCGGCGGACAGAGCGCCGTGGAGCAGCTTCCCGGCCACATAGGTGCGCAGGGACAGGCCGCTGTCCCCCAGAAAGGCCATGACCTGGCAGTGGACAGACACTCCTGCCCAGCCCAGCATGAAGGCGGCCATGGATAGCCGGCCGGTCAGGGCCCCATCCGTGAGGGAGGACACACCGGAGGACATCTCCAGCAGTCCAGTGAGCAGCTTCTGGGCCCACTGTTGGGACAGGCCAAAGGGGGAGAGAAGGGTGGACAAAAGAGCGGATGAGGTAGACATAAGACCGGAAAAGGTGAAGATACGAATGGCAACCGTAAAGAAAAGGATGAAAGCGCAGATGTTGAGGGTGGACTGAAGTGCCCCGGTGACAGAACGGGTAAAGGCGGCGGGAAAACTGGTGGCCTGAAATTGTGGCCCAGCCTGCCTCCAACGGCGGGGACCTTCCTCCGACCGGTAGAATCGGAAGAGTAACCCAATGAGAAGGGAGGCGGCCAGATGCGCGAAATAGAGCATGAGTCCCGCTCGGCCGCTGCCAAAGATTCCAGTGCCCACCACTCCCAGAATAAAGGCCGGACCGCAGTTGTTGCAGAAGGCCAGCATTCGTTCCGCCTCCGTTTTGGAGCACTGGCCATTCTCATACAGGCTGATGGCTGTTCTGGCCCCCACAGGGTAGCCGCCCACAAACCCCAGGGCTAGGGCGGTAGCGCAACTGCCATTGACCCGAAACAGAGGGGCCATGACTGGCTCCAGAAGCCTGCCAAGATAGCGGGACATTCCAAGTTCTACTACTAAGGAGGACAAAACGAAGAATGGAAACAAGGAGGGGACGATGACATTGGCGCACAGCTTCAGTCCATCCTTCATGGCCCCCATGGACTGCTGTGGCCATACCACAAGGGCGGCGGCGGAAAGGAGCAGCCCCAGACCGAGCAGAATGTCCCTGTACCTTTGCTTGCCCAAAATCCGACCCAAAACTATCACCTCCCGGAACAAAGCATATGGCTGAAAGGGGAGAAGGATGCCTGTCCTGAAAAAAATGTTTCAAATCGAGGGGTGGAGATGAAACCAAACCAGACCCTGCGGTGTTATGATAGTTGAAGCGCGTTTCAACAGAAAGGAGGGGGGAAATATTCTGGAGGAAGAGATCGTGCTCAGACTGAACCGGGGAGACCCAGCCGCGCTGGAGGCCCTGATAGACTGCTATGCTCCCTATGTCTGTGGGGTGGCGGCCCGTATTCTACCCGGCCGCCCAGAGGAATGGGAGGAACTGGCGGGCGACGTGTTTCTGGCCGCCTGGGACAACCGGAAAAAGCTCCGGCCAGGGCAGGTGAAGGGGTGGCTGTCCACAGTAGCACGAAACCGGGCGTTCAACCGCCGGCGAGGTCATCGAGAGGACCTGCCCCTAGAGGAGGATATCCTACTACTGCAGTCGGACCTCCCCCAGAGTGAAGCGGAGTACAGGGAGCTGCGGTCAACACTATCCCTGGCTCTTGGCAGCTTGGACCAGCAGGACCGGGAACTATTTGTGCGTCACTACTACTATGGCCAGACGGTGGCAAGAGCGGCGGAAGAGATGGAACTCAACTTGTCTACCGCCAAGACGAGGCTGCGTCGGGGCAGAGAGAGGTTGAAGAGATTTTTACAGGAGGTTGGTTATGAACCAATGGAAAATTGAGATTTCTGAGCTTATGGAGCAATACACGGATACGGAGTTTATACCGGAGGAGGAACATGAAGTGGATGTGGATCTGATTAAGAAAAGAGTGATAACTGCTGTACAGGGAAAACGCCATACAGCGCGGCGGACCGGGTTGGTTGCCGCGGCACTTGCGGCCTGTTTGGCGCTGGTGGGCTGGGCCTACGGAGAGCAGATCTATACCCTGATGTCCGGCGGCCAGTTAAGTATTGGAGAAAACTATGCGAGTATCTCGCTATCCACAGGGTATGACGAGGCGGGTACCCCTCTTGTGGTGTCTTGGGAGGCTGGCAGGCTGTGGTTTGTAGCTGATGGCCAGCATATAGACATTACAGACCGGATCAACGAGAGCACTCCATATATTTATAGCTCAGAGGACGACGAGGGAAACCGTACTGTCGTCGTAGTGGGAGGTGAGCCTGAGCGTTGCGGCTGGATGGAACGGTGGGAGGCCGCCGATGGCATGAGTGCTGCTGAGGTGTATGACAGCATGACTGGCAGTGGTGAGAAAGAACCGGCTTGGCTGGTCAACGCCAGAGCTCAACTGGGTATTACCGAGTAAAGAAACGGGCAGAACAGCGTATGAGCTGGCCGCCTTGCTTTTTCTTCCAGGCCCTGATAGAATAAAAATAGGCCCTTCACCACAGGTGCTGGGCCTATTCTGATTCTATGCCAGTGCAAGTGAAAAGGGAGGGAACTCAATGGAGCGATACCGGGTGGTGGACACGCCTTTGGGTCCAATTACATACCTTCTGGTGAAGAAGCGGGTAAAAAACTTGAATCTTCACATTCGGCGAGATGGCACGGTAGTTTTATCCATCCCCACACACTGTCCTCTGGAGCAGGCTGACCACCTGATTGCTCAAAAGGGCGGCTGGATTATGGATGTGCGAGCTCGTATGGCGGATCGAACTGTTCCTTTGCTCCCTGGCCCTGATAGAGAAGAGTGCCTCCGTTTGCTGGAAGATGCTGTTGGCCGGGTTTATCCTCTGGTAGAGGGACTTGGAGTGGCACGCCCTCTGTTGAAGCTGCGGAAGATGAGAAGCCAGTGGGGCAACTGCCACTGGAGCCAGGGGTATATCACCCTGAATGTGGCTCTGGCCCGGTGCCCAGAAGGGCTGAGGGACTATGTGGCGCTTCATGAGCTGGTCCACTTTCTTCACCACGATCACGGGCCCGGCTTTTATGCCCGGATGGATACACTCATGCCGGACTGGCGACGGCGGCGGCAGGAACTGAAAAAATACAGCGGTGCACTTGAAACCGCGGGATGAGGGTCCGGCACGGTACTGTGCCGGACATTTAAACTTTAAAATTTATCGAAAAACAATAAAAATATATTGACAATCGGTTTTTGCCGTGCTAGGCTAGGGTAGCAAAGGGGGAATCTTCCATGGAAAAGACAGGGGTACAGAAGCTGGCAGGCGTTCTGAAAATGCTGGTCGTTGGTATGATGGTGCTGAATGTAATTGCGCTGTTGTTCGTCCCTTGGCTGGTGACTTCAGCGGACGAGCTACATCTGTTTCTGGAAGAGCGGGTGCTCCATCTGCTTCGGATTCAGCCGTATGGCGAGGACGACATAGTGATTCCCATAATTTTTGTGGCTCTGGCCGGCTGGGGAGAGGTCTGGCAGGATACGGTCTGCGCCCTGTACACCCTTTTTTTGCTGATTTGCGGTGTGTGCTGCTTTGTGATTCTCAAGCAAGCCAAAGGGATACTCAATACCGTTCTGGAGGGAATGCCGTTCCAGATGGCCAACGCCCGCAGTATGAGGCGGGCGGCGGTCTGCTGCTGGATTATCACCGGGATGGCGGCGGTGCGGCTGATCGGGGAGCTGATATGGTTGAAAAACACGGCTCCTATTTATACCTATAACACCCTGTTCATCCCCATCTTCCTGATGGGCGGGCTGCTGTTCCTGGTTATGTCCGCCCTGTTTCGCCAGGCGGCGGAGCTGAAGGAGGACCAGGACCTGACAATTTGAGGGGGCGGGTCTGTGAAGATTGTAGTCAATTTAGATGTGATGATGGCCAGAAGAAAGATGTCCCTGGGGGAGTTGGCCCAGCGGGTGGATATCACGATGGCGAACCTGTCCATTTTAAAGAACAACAAGGCGAGGGCCATCCGTTTTTCTACGCTGGAGGCCATCTGTGCCGCCCTGGACTGCCAGCCGGGGGACATTCTGGAGTTTGTCCCTGACGGGGAGGGGGAGCCATGAGCTGGATCAAAAGGCACAAAAAGCTGGCGCTATTTCTGGCGCTGGCCCTGATATTTCTGGGTTGGTGGTGGCAGCGGAGTCAATTTACTCCAGAGCGATGGGCAGCCCGGCCCGGTGAGCGCCACCACATTGTAGACGACCTGCTGACTCAGTACGGCGGCTTGAAGGGGATGTCCCAGGAAGAGGTGGTGTCCCTGCTGGGACCGGACACCGATGGGGACCAGCGGGAGGAGAGGCTGACCCCCGGCGGCCCGGAGGCGCGGGAGCTTTTGGCCTATCCCATCGGGAGCTACGGGTTGGGATGGGGCTACCTGTTTGTCTATCTGGAGGACGGGGCTGTAACGGAGAGCAGGATCTATGTGGACTGAGGCCTGAAAAAGCACGGCTGGACCTATGGGGAAAGGAGGGTTTCAAGACCGGATGGAAGGAAAATTTGGAGGCAATATGAAACGGCTTTTAATCATTTTACCGCTGGCGGTGCTGCTGTGCGGTATTCTTACGGGATGGCTGGGCGGCTCCGGAATGGAGAGACATCTGGAAAAACAACTGGGGATCGACCTGCCTGCAGGAGCGGCAATTACCTATGAAGACAGCCACGGAGGATTCCACGGCGACGGGGTGCTCACAGTTTTGGTGGAGTGTTCAGATCCCGATAAGGCGGAGGGGCTGATTGACGATATCTCCCAGCGCTGGAGGGAGAGCCCCATAGAGCCGGAGCTGTGGGAGCAGTTTCGGGCGGCATGGCGGCAAAACGGCGAACAGATACCCCCTCTGCCGGAGGAGCCACGGGGCTTCTGGTTTTACCGGGACAGGTTTCAGGAGCAATATGGAAAAAAGTGTGAGTTTAACCCGGTGCTGCAAAACTGCACCTTTGCTCTGATGGATACGGAACAGGGAAGGCTGTATGTACTGGAAACAGACTTCTAGGATTTTGGAGGAAAAAGCGTTGAAGACAAGGGAAGGGCGCTGGAAACAGATGGTTGCGATTGGGGCTGCTTTGGCGCTTTTGGCGGCCTTTTTCTGGTGGCAGAACAACGGCCTGACGGTGAGCCGGTACGAGTTTACGTCCACGAAGGTCCCGCGGGAGTTGGACGGATATACCATCGTCCAGCTCTCCGATCTGCACAACCACCGCTTTGGGGATGGCCAGCGCCGGCTGCTGAAGTTAGTGGAGGAGCTGGAGCCGGACCTGGTCCTGATGACAGGAGATCTGGTGGATCGGAACCGAACGGACCTGATCCCAGCTCTGGAGCTGGCAAAGGGGACGTCAGAGCTGGCGCCTACCTACTATATCACCGGTAACCACGAGTGGTCGATTGCAGACAGAGAGCGGACGGAGCTGCTGGAGGGGATGACCGAGGCCGGAGTCGTGGTGCTGGAGGACCGATGCGCCGTTCTTCCGGTGGGGGAGAGCTGCCTGGTGCTGGCTGGGCTGTCAGACGAAAGCCTGCGGGATGGAACGGTAGATTGGCTGATGGAGGATGTTCCGGATGGATTATCCATCCTGCTGGCCCACGAGCCCCAATTTATTTCCGACTACGCCAGGGCCGGAGCGGACCTTGTATTTTCCGGCCACGCCCACGGCGGCCAGATACGGCTGCCTTTTGTGGGCGGCCTCTATGCGCCGGGGCAGGGATTCCTGCCCAAACTGACCAAAGGGCTCTATGAAGTGGAGGACACCACTTTGGTGGTGTCCCGGGGACTGGGCAACAGCACCTTTCCATTCAGGTTCTTAAACAGGCCGGAGGTGGTGGTGTTGACCCTGAGGACAGAGGACTGAACAGAGGAGAAAAGAAATGAGAAAACAGATAATGACCGCGCTCCTGACTCTGTCCCTTGTGGGGACTCTCTCCAGCTGCTCCCTGGTCGGCTTCTGGCTGTCCGGCTGCGGCGGAGAGAAGGCCGACCTTGTAGTGGTAAATGAAAGCTCCGCAGTGATCGATGGGATCTCTGTGACAGAAAGCAGCCAGACAAAGTCGGTTTCCAGTGAGGATGGGAGCGGGCTGCTAGAGTGTGGAGAGAGTTACGGCCTGGAGCTGGCTGGGACGGGGGAATGCGTTGTTGTTCTCTTTGACTGCTGGCAGCGGGAGTTGGCCCGCAGCTATTTGGAGTTTCAGGGGGAGCGGCTTTTCCTTACCCTGAAGGACTGGGGGACCATGACCTGTACCACGGAGAATACTATGAAGTGAATGAATAGGGAAAGGATGGAGAAGAGATGAAAGAGAATATCAGCCGTGTGCTGCTTGGACTGTTGTTGACTTTCTGTCTGGTGACCGTTGTGGGGATCCCCCTCTATATTCACTTTGTCTGGCCTTTTCTGCCGTAAAAGTCTGATAGAGGCGAAGAGATGGACGAGCTGCTTATGATGGGCACTGCCTATATAGCCTTTCCAATAGCTCTGCTGGCAGCGGCAGTCTATGGTGTGAACAGTATCCGCCGCAAGGACCGGCGCTATTGGGTGCTGTCGGGAATTGCTCTGGGGAGCTTCCTTCTCCTGTGGGGCGGAAATAAGCTGTTGGGGTTGGCCTGGAGAAACCGTCCTGCTCTGATCCTCTGTCTGACGGCAATAGTAAGCTTTCTGGCCTGTATTTGGTATGTGGCCGTCAGGGGTTGGAAGCAACGTGTTCCTCAGGCGGTCCTGGTGCTGTGTGCTATGGTCCTGTCCAGTGTCGGCCTGTTCTGGGGCCTGTGGGGGATCTTTGTCACTTATGGCGGAGAGGAGAGAATACTAGCCCATGAGGGCTGCTTGCTGGTAGAGGTTGACCGCTCTTTTCTGGACCCCATGTACGACTACTACGAATACCGCGGGCCGATTTTCCGGGGAAGTCGAGAGATATACAGCACAGTGGGCGGAGATCCGCCCCGGCTGGAGGATGACGGAACAGCCTAAAAGGTGGGTTGATCTATGGAATTGATAGTTACCCTGGCGGCGTGGACGGTTCAAGCGGGAGCTGCTGCCCTGCTGGCTGCCCTCCTGGCCCTGGCCGCCAGTCTGATTCCTTTGGTCAGAAGAGTGAAATGGAGGAAACGCTGGGCCGCCGCCGGTGGTGCGGTCATTTTAATGCTTGCCCTTCTGTGCGGTCACCCCCTCCTGCGGTACCATAAGGGAGTTGAGCCCCTGCCACCCGACCTTCAGGCGGCGGTGATGAGGTACAGCCGGGGACTATATTCTGACAGACTCCCGCTGGTTCCCGTCTGGGTCCAGGTGGAGAGACGGCCACCTGGGTCCATAGCCTCCTGGACCATTCAATATTTCTGCTGGGGTACGGTGTCCATGGAGCTGGAGGAGGGGGGATGGCCCAGCGTCACAAAGCCGTTGAGATAAAGAAAAGGTTTCCCACAAGTTTCACCTCTTTCCCTCATACAAATAGGGGAGAGGTGATTTTTTATGGATAGAAAGCCACGGCGACCCGGTCTGCTGGAGCGGACAGCGGAGGCCCTGGACCTGCCCGCTGACGCCCTGGCAGGACTGCCCCGACTGGAGTTGGTGGGGGACGGGGAACTGAGAATGGAGAATCACAGGGGTATCCTGGCCTATGGTAAGGAGGAGATCCACGTCAGCGGCGGCGTGTTTATTGTAAAAATAGCGGGCGAGGGGCTGGAGCTGCGGGCCATGACTGGGCTGGAACTGCTCATCACCGGGAAGATACGCCAGATAGAGCTGGACTAGGAGGGAATCGGGATGAAGCGGCTGATGAATTTTCTGCGGGGAATGGCCGACCTGAGGGTTACCGGCCTGTTCCCCGAACGGTTGATAAACCTCTGTGCCCAGAACGGAGTGGAATTCTGGGGCGTAGAATGGCTGGATGAGCATACTCTGCGCCTCACAGTCCGCCGCCGACACTTGAGACAGCTCCGGGAGCTTGCCCAGAGAGTAGGCTGCGACGTCAGTCAGGAGGGCAGCCGGGGGCTGCCGGACTTTCTCATCCGCTTCCGGACCCGGTATGCCTTCCTAACGGGCCTCGCCCTGTCCCTGTGCGCCGTAGCCTTCCTGTCCCAATTCATATTGACGGTGGAGGTCAAGGGAAACGAGAGAGTACCTACCGCCGTTATCCTAAGCCAGCTGAGACAGCTGGGCGTCCGGCCCGGCGTCTATGGCCCCGGCCTGGACCGGCAGCAGCTGGCTCAGGAGACCCTGCGGGAAATGGAGGAGCTGTCCTGGGTGGGGATCAACCTCCACGGTACCCGCTTGGAGGTCATCGTGCGGGAGGCGGTCGCCTCCCCGGAGCGGATAGACGAGGAAGGATATTTTGACATCGTAGCCGAAGCAGATGGCATTGTCACCCACATCGAGCCGGAGCAAGGGGATGCGGCAGTTCAGGAGGGGGATACCGTGTTGGCCGGAGAGGTGCTTATCTCCGGCACTGTGACCATGGAGCCTCCCAAGTACAGCGACCTGCCCACCCGCTACTATCAGACCCATGCCAGGGGACGGGTGTGGGCCCGGACTTGGCGGACGCTGACGGCACAGATCCCCCTGGAGGCGAACACCAAAGTATATACGGGGGAGGATCGGAAGGTCTGGTCCCTGAAATTTTTAGACCGCCGCATCGAAATTTTTGGAAACAGTAGCATTTCCTGGCCATTCTATGATAAAATAACCACAGTGCGCCAACTCACCCTGCCGGGGGAGCGGGCTCTTCCTATCTCATTGATCCAGGAGAGTTATCGCGCCTACGAGCTGGAGAGCAGGGAGCTAGACCGGGAAGCGGCCCAGCGATTGCTGGAGGAACAGCTGAAAGACCGTCTGGAGCGGTTGATCGGGGAGGACGGACAGATAGATTCTATCCGATTTTCCGCCAAGGTGGAGGATGGGCAGCTGAAGGTGACCGCCCAGGCTGAGTGCCAGGAGGAGATCGGGAAAGAGGTCCCAGGTTCCGCCCCGCCAGAGGAGCACGGCGAATCAGAGGAGCAGGCCTCCTCATAAACAGGAGATAAGTAGGAATGACAGAACAGAGCATCAGCCTGGAGCGAATGGAGGAGACCATCAGCGTTTTTGGCTCCTTTGACGAGAATATCCGCCTCATCGAACGGGAGCTGGGGGTGACCGTAGTCAGCCGTGACTCGGCGCTGAAGATATCCGGTGAGGACCCGGAGGGTGTCATGCGCGCCGTCCGAACGGTGGAAAGCCTGATGACGCTGGCCGCTAGAGGGGAAGCCATCAATGAGCAGAACGTGCGCTATGTGATCCAACTGGTCCGGGAGGGCAGTGAGGCCCAGATTCACCAGTTGGCCAGCGATGTGCTGTGCGTCACTGCCAAGGGCAAGCCTATCAAGGCCAAGACCCTGGGGCAGAAAAAGTATGTGGAGGCTATCCGGGACAATGTGGTAACTCTTGGCATTGGCCCCGCGGGCACCGGTAAGACCTATCTGGCGGTGGCCGCCGCGGTGGCGGCCTTCCGGGCCAAGGAGGTCAACCGCATCATCCTTACCCGCCCGGCGGTGGAGGCGGGGGAGCGGCTGGGCTTCCTCCCCGGCGATCTGCAATCCAAGGTAGACCCCTACCTCCGGCCCTTGTATGACGCTCTCTTTGAGATGCTGGGGCCCGACACCTATCAGAAGTATCTGGAGCGGGGCAACATCGAGGTGGCCCCCCTGGCCTATATGCGGGGCCGCACGCTGGACGACTCCTTCATCATCCTGGACGAGGCCCAGAACACCAGCCGGGAACAGATGAAAATGTTTTTGACCCGCCTGGGCTTCGGATCGAAAATCGTCATCACCGGCGACATCACCCAGATCGACCTGCCGAAGGATGTGGTGTCCGGCCTGCGGGAGGCCATGCGGGTGCTGAAGGGCGTGGATGATATCGCCATCATGCGGCTGGGAGAGGCCGACGTGGTCCGCCATGCTCTGGTCCAAAAGATCATCAAGGCCTACGAGGTGGATGAGGAGAGGCGGTCCACCAAAAAGGAGTTTAAGAAATGACCCGTTTTTCCTGGCATGGCTATGAGGTGGAGGTGGACAAAACAGCCACCTCCGCTTGGTATGCCGAGGCGGAGGATTGGGGCTGCGCCTGCGGCCGCTGCCGGAATTTCCTGACCCTGGCACGGGAGAGAAGGCTACCGGGCGAGATTCTGGAAATTCTGGACAGGCTGTCTGTCCCGCCTGCCAGGGCAACCTATGTGTGCGAGCTCTACCACGATAAGAACTGGAAAGAAAAGGGACTGCTCTACCAGTTCAGCTGGCGGATTGGCGGGGCGGTCCTGGCTGTGCCGCCGGGAGAAAATGGCCCGGGGTGGGGGCCGCTGATAGAGCGGCCCTGGGGCGGCCTGGTGCTGGGGCATGAGGACTATCCCTATGGCGCTCCGGATTTTCCAAAACCAAATTTTGACCTGGAGTGCCAGATCTGGCTGCCCTGGGTGCTGGACGAGCCTGTGGCTGGGGCGGCAGAGTAGAAGGGGCTGTTATGGCGGAGCGTTGAAGCAGAAAGAGAGAAGGTGCCGTTTATGTGGATGATATTCTGGGGCCTGCTGTTGTTTGTGTTTTTTGACTTTCGTATCAATGGCATCGTGTTTACACCGGATTTTGTCGGCTTTTTCCTGGTGTGGCTGGGGATCATTCGCTGTCGCGGAATCCAGACCTTTGCCCGGTACCACTGGACGGCACTTGTGGCCTGCATGTTTTCAGGGGGGCAATATGTGTTCACCGGATTCACTGAGTATACCAGCTATTTGGGGGAACTGGAGTTGTCATTCACCCTGGTACGCACAGTGCTTCAGGCGGTGGTTACCTATGTAATCGTCAAAGGAATGGTGGAGCTTGAAACAAATACAGGACAAAACTTGAAGAGCAGGGGGCTGTTTTACGCTTGGCTGCTTATGGAAGTGGTCAGCGCCTGCGGTACCGTGCTGACATATTTGTTGGATTCTCTTCTCGTTTCCATAATCACTATAATCGTTTCCGTGATAGGCGTGGTCTGGTATCTGGTGAAATTTTACCAGTGCTTGAAAATGATAAGCCGGGATGGAATCAGCGTACAGCCCCGGAGCAGTAAGGAGTAATTATAATTATGGTAGAGGATACCAAGCGATATTTAGCCTATATCTGTCCCCGCTGCCGCCAGTCGGTCATCGTGGAGCGGGACCTGTTCTCTCTGGCTGCCTCCAAGGCCCACATCAAGTGCCCCTGCGGCAAGTCGGAGATGACGGTGGAGTTTCTGCCCAGCCGGGTCCAACTCACGGTGCCCTGCCTGTTCTGCGGTCGAGAGCACGCTGTGTCCTGCTCCTCCCACGCCTTCCTGCGGGAGAAGGCCCTGGCCTTCTCCTGTGCCGCCTCTGGCCTGGATTGCTGCTATGTGGGGGAGGAGGGGCCGGTCTACGCGGCCACCGCCCGTTTGGAACAGGCAGTGGACAAGCTGGGCGAGGACGAGGTGAGCCAGGGTGCGTTCCTGGATGAGATTGTCATGGAGGAGGTGCTGTCTGAGATCCGGGACATCGCGGCCCGCGGGGGCATCTCCTGTGCCTGCGGCAGTAAAAACTGGACCTTTCAGGTCAATTACAGCTCCGTAGACCTCATCTGCGCCGACTGCGGGGCCCAGATGCGGGTGCCGGCCGCTACCGCAGATGACATCGATGACATCTGCTGCAAAGATACCATTCTGATCCGGGGAAAGGAAAAAAGATGAGCCTATTTTATGAACACCATTTTCGATTGAACGGTCTGGATATCGACGGACATGGAATGTGCAAGGCCTCGGCCCTGCTCAACCACCTCCAGGACGCCGCTACCTTGGCGGCGGAGGCAGGTGGCTTCCACCGGGAGATGCTGATGGAGCGGTACGGGGCCTTCTGGATGCTGGCCCGGTCCTGGTACCGGCTGGACCGGCCCCTGCGGTTCGAGGACCAGCTGACTGTCCGCACCTGGCACCGGGGGGATAGGGGGGCCATGATGTATCGGGATTACGACATTTATGCCGATGGACAGCTGGTGGGTGAGTCCGTGTCCGGTTGGGTGCTGGCCAGCTTGGAGGGACATAAGCTGATGCGCCTGTCTTCGGTCACGGAGCTGGCTGGTACCGGAGGGGGAGAACTGTGTAAGACTATGACGCTCTCCAAGCTCCACTGCCCGGAGGAGCTGGTCCAGGTGGAGCGTCGGCCCATGCGGTACAGTGACAGCGATTTGAACGGCCATGTGAATAATACTCGGTACGCTGACTTCGCCTGCGACGCGGTAGAAATGGACAGGCTGGAGGAGGACCGGTTCCTGGCCTCGATGCAGATTGGCTATTTGGCCGAGTGCAGGCCGGGAGAACAGCTTGATATCCAATCCGGAGGGCAGGGGGACCAACGCTATGTCCGTGGATTGGACGAGAGCGGCAAATCCCGCTTTGAAGCGGCCCTGTTTTTTGGCAAAGCGGTTCCTTGACAAGAGACGCGGCAGAGCGTTACAATAACTTAACTATACACACTGGAAAGAAAAGATATGGCCCGGCCCGCCGGGCAGAAGAAAAAGGAGTTGTAGATATGGTCAATCAGGACGCCGCACAGAAGTTTGTCAAGCAGGGCCTTACCTTTGACGACGTGCTTCTGATCCCCGCCGCCAGCGATGTACTCCCCGCGGACATCGACCTGCGTACCCGTCTGACCCGGAAGGTCCATCTGAATATTCCCCTCATCAGCGCCGCCATGGACACCGTGACTGAGTACCGGATGGCCATCGCCATCGCCCGCGAGGGCGGCATCGGCATCATCCACAAGAATATGTCCATCAGCCAGCAGGCGGAACAGGTAGACATGGTCAAGCGCAGTGAGAACGGCGTTATCACAAACCCCTTCTGGCTGGGGCCCGGCCATACACTGGCTGAGGCGGATGAGCTGATGGCCAAGTACCGCATCTCCGGTGTGCCCATCTGTGACAATGGAAAGCTGATCGGCATTATTACCAACCGGGATATGAAGTTCGAAACAGACATGAACCAGCTCATCGACAATGTAATGACCAGAGAGAACTTGGTCACCGCCCCAGAGGGGACCACTCTGGCTGAGGCCAAGGAGATTCTCCGCCGGCATAAGATTGAGAAGCTGCCCATTGTGGACAACGAGTTCCGGCTGAAGGGCCTGATCACCATCAAGGATATCGAGAAGGCGACGGTGTATCCCAATTCCGCCCGTGACGAAAAGGGCCGCCTGCTGGTGGGTGCCGCCATCGGCGTTACCGCCGATGTGCTGGACCGGGTGGCAGCCCTGGTGGAGGCGGGGGCCGACGTGCTGGCTCTGGACTCGGCCCACGGCCACTCCCAGAATATTCTCAACTGTGTCAAACGTATTAAGGCCCTCTATCCCGACGTACAGCTCATCGCCGGTAACGTAGCTACTGCCGAGGGGACACGGGCCCTCATTGAGGCAGGGGCCGACTGTGTGAAGATCGGCATTGGTCCCGGCTCCATCTGTACCACCCGTGTGGTGGCCGGCATCGGCGTACCCCAGATCACCGCGGTGTATGACGCCGCCTGTGTGGCCGCTGAGTATGATATCCCCATCATCGCCGATGGCGGCGTCAAATATTCTGGTGATATCGCAAAGGCTCTGGCCGCCGGCGCCAGCGTGGTCATGTTGGGCTCTCTGCTGGCTGGCTGCGAGGAGTCACCAGGCGACACCGAGGTGTTCCAGGGCCGCCAGTTCAAGGTCTACCGGGGTATGGGTTCCCTGGCGGCCATGAACCAGGGCTCCAAGGACCGCTATTTCCAGCAGAACAACAAGAAGCTGGTTCCCGAAGGGGTAGAGGGCCGAGTTCCTTACAAGGGACTGGCGGGCGAGACCATCTACCAGCTGATGGGCGGCTTGAAGGCCGGTATGGGCTACACTGGCTGTCACACCGTAGAGGAGCTGCACAGCAAGGCCCAGTTTATGCAGATTACCGCCGCTGGCCTCCGGGAGTCCCACCCCCACGATATCTATATCACCAAGGAAGCTCCCAACTATACCGTCAACCCCAGCTGACATATCAGGTACAGAGCCGCGCATGAGCGCGGCTCTGTTTTTGAAGGGAGGAAGATGACATGGAGCGATATACAAGGACCGTAGACGGAAAAGTTACGGTGGCCCCGGAGGAAATGGCAGCGGCTCTGGAGCGTCTCTCCGCCTTTGAGGATATGGCCTGCGGAGTGGAGCGGGAGCGGGAAGAAATCTCTGCCCGCCTGGAAGAGCTGCGAAATAGAGGAAGGGAGAAGACCGTCCAATTCCGGGAACTGCTGGCACAAAAGCTGGTCAACAACAATATGAAGCTGCTTCTGGAGCGGTATCGGATACACTGAGAGAGGGCCTCTGAAAAGGAGGCCCTCTTTCCTTATGATGAAAAGAGTGTCAAGGACTTTTTTTGACTGGAATAACGTGATACAATATCAGAAACGACTGAAGAACAGATCTCCTGGGATGCCGGGAAGAGAGAGGGGACAAAAAAGATGCTGAAGCTGATCCTTGGCCGCGCGGGAGCGGGAAAGACCACCGCGGTACTGAAGCGTTTGTGTCAGGCCGGGCAAATGCGCCAGCAGGTCCTGATGGTCCCTGAACAGCAGTCCCATGAGGCCGAGCGTGCTCTGTGCCAGATGGGGGGGAACGGGGCCTCTCTCTGGGCTGAGGTCTTGTCCTTCAGCCGGCTATGCGGCCGTGTCTTTCAGGCCGCTGGCGGCTTGGGGGAGCGGGAGCTGGACGGGGGCGGGCGGCTTCTGCTTATGTACCGGGCGCTCAAGGAGACATCAGAGGTCCTGACGGTGTATGCCCGCGCATCTCAGCGCCCTGCTTTCCTCACCGCTCTGTTGGCCACTGTGGATGAGCTGAAGAGCTGCTGTATCCCCCCTGAGGCGCTGATTACGGCGGGGCAGGAAGCAGGAGGCCCAGAAGGGAATAAACTCAGGGACCTGGGGTTGATCTGTGGGACTTATGACGCGCTCACGGCAAACGTGGCACTGGACCCTAGGGATCGCCTGACCAGAGCGGCTGAAAAGCTGAAGGAGTGCCGCTGGGCTGTGGGCAAGGATCTGTGGTTGGATGGATTTACAGACTTTACGCCCCAGCAGGAGGAGGTCCTGGGCCAGCTTCTGGTCCAGGCGGAGCATATGACTGTCACCCTGACCTGTGACCACCTGGAGGAGGATGAGGATGGGACAGGCATCTTTTCCCCAGCACGGAGAACGGCGGCCCGACTGATTAGACTGGCTCAACGGGAGAGAATAGGCTATAAAGTAGAATGCCTTGTCGGGGATTTTGCGGCAAAAGAGCGGCCGCTCCAATTTTTGGAGGGGCATCTCTTCGGTGGGGGCCTGGAGAGCCCCATTTCCTGTGAAGGGGCCGTCACTCTGTTTCGGGCCAATACCATGCGGTCCGAGGTGGAGTGGGTGTCATCGCGCATTTTGAGCCTGGTACGAGAGGAGGGCTACCGCTTTCGGGACATTGGTCTGGTGGCCCGCGATTATGGCGCCTACCAGGATTTGATAGAATCGGTGCTGCCCAGATATGGGATACCCGTATTTTCCTCCGCTATGGCGGATATTTTGGAGAAGCCCGTGCTCACCCTGGTCACCGCGGCCCTGGATACTGTGGCGGGGGGCTATGCCTACGAAGATATATTCCGCTATCTCAAGACCGGACTGACGGACCTGGGGGAAGAAGACCGAGATCTGCTGGAAAACTATGTTTTGAAGTGGGATATCAAGGGGAGCCGCTGGACGCAGACAAAGGAATGGACTTGGCATCCTAGAGGATATGGCATCCCCTGGGAGGAAGAGGACCGTGCCCTTCTGGAGCGATTGGACCGCGCCAGAAGGCAGGTGACCGCTCCTTTGGAGGAACTGAGAAAGGCCCAAGACAAGACGGGAAGAGGACAGGCGATTTCCCTTTACAGATTTTTGGAGCGCATTGGCTTGCCAAATCAGCTGGAGGCACGGGTAGAGGCGCTGAAGAAGCTGGGAGAGCTCGCTCTGGCGGAGGAGTACCGGCAGCTCTGGGAGATCCTCTGTGGCGGACTAGAGCAGTGCGCTGCTTTGCTGGGGGAGAGAGGAATGGACCTGGAGGAGTTTGCCGGCCTGTTTCGGCTGGTCCTGTCCCAATATGATGTAGGAACGATCCCGGTTTCCCTGGATCGGGTGACCGCCGGTGAAACCACCCGTCAGACAGGGCACAGGGTGAAGGCTCTCTTTCTATTGGGGGCGGATGACGGCTCCATCCCCAGGGTTGGGGCGGCTCCTGGCCTGCTGTCAGATGATGACCGCTCTCTGCTGGCGGTATACGGTCTGGAGCTGGACCAGTCCCAGCGGGAACTGCTCTTCCGGGAGATGACTACGGTCTATCAGATCTGTGCCCGCCCCAGCCACCGCCTAGTGGTATCTTGGGCTGTCCAGGGGCCTGGAGGTGAGGAGCGAAGGCCCTGTTTCCTGGCCCAACGGCTGCAGCTGCTCTATACTGATTTGGACATATGCCATGAGGAGGAGCTAGAGGGGCGCTTCCGGCTGTCCGCCCCTCTGCCCGCCCTGGAGCAGGCGGGGAGAAATACGAGGCTGCGGGAGCTGTTGGGCAGCCTGTCTGGCTTGGAGAGCCAAGTGGACAAGCTGGAGCGGGTGGCTGGCTGGGAGAGAGGGCAACTCACTAGGCAAACGGTGGACCAGCTGTATGGGAGACGGGTGGCCATGTCCGCCTCACGGATGGACAAGTATAAATCCTGCCACTTCTCCTATTTTATGCGGTATGGCCTGCGGGCAGAGCCTAGAAAGCCGGCAGGCTTTACAGCACCGGAGTATGGCACATTTGTCCACTATGTGCTGGAGCATGTCCTTCAGGACGATATGTTCCGCCAGACAAGACTGCCTGGGATGGAGCCGGAAAAATTAGATGAGGATACGCGCGGCCGGCTGCGACAGCTCACCCGCCAGGCGGTGGACCGCTATGTGGCCGAGGAGCTGGGAGGGCTGGAAGGCCAGAGTGACCGCTTCCGCTACCTGTTCCACCGACTGCTCAGATCGGTCCAGGCGGTGGTGGACAACGTGGCGGAGGAGCTTCTTCACTCCAGCTTCCGACCTATCTCCTTTGAGCTGGGTTTTGGAAAGGGGGAGGACCTGCCGCCAGTCGAACTGACTGTGGATGGAGTTACTATCAGCGTTTCTGGGTTCGTAGACCGGGTGGATGGATGGGTCCACGACGGGCGACTCTATCTGCGGGTGGTGGACTATAAGACGGGGCGAAAGTCCTTTGATCTTACTGAGGTTTGGAACGGCCTGGGCCTTCAGATGCTTCTTTATCTCTTTACTCTGGAAGAACGGGGGGAGTCCCTCTATGGGCTGCCAGTAGAGGGTGCCGGGGTGCTGTATCTCCCGGCTCGGGACGCGGTGGTTCGAGGAAGCCGGACGATGAGTGAACAGGCATGGCGCAAGGCGTTAGACAGGGAATTGGTCCGAAGCGGACTGGTCCTGGATGACTCCGCCGTGCTGGAGGCTATGGAGCACGTCTCTGAAGAAGGGTACCGTTTCCTTCCCCTGAAGGTGTCCAAGTCTACTGGAGCCATCACTGGAGACGCCTTGGCCAGCGCGGAGCGCCTGGGCCGCCTGGGCCGCCACATCCAAAGGGTGCTGGGGGAGATCTGCGGAGAGCTGGCCCAGGGTAACATCGCCGCGGATCCTTTCTGGCGGGGACCGGAAAAAAATGCCTGCCGCTTCTGTGACTATGCCGCCGCCTGCCACTTTGAAGAAGGGCGGGGTGGGGACCGTAGGCGCTGGCTGCCTAGTATGAGCGCCCAGGAGTTCTGGGAACATATGGGAGAGGAACTATGAAATGGAGATCAGATTACACTATATAGAGCAGGGAGAGGGCTTTCCACTGATACTGCTCCACGGAAATGGGGAGGATCATACCTACTTCAAAAGGCAAATGGAACCATTTGCCGACCATTTTCGGGTGATTGCTGTGGATACTCGTGGACATGGAGAGAGTCCACGGGGCACTGGACCGTTTACACTGTCCCGATTCGCGGAGGACTTGAAATCGTTTTTCGATCAGCATGGTATCTCCAAATGTCATCTCTTGGGGTTTTCCGATGGAGGAAATGTGGCCCTATTGTTTGCGCTGAAGTATCCGGACCGTGTAGAGCGGCTCATACTAAACGGGGCAAACTTGGACCCGTGTGGCGTAAAGCTGAAGACACAGATTCCCATAGTGCTGGGATGGGGGCTGTGCCGCCTGTGTGCCCTGTTCAGCCAACAGGCAAAACAAAATTGGGAGATGCTGAATTTGATGGTAACCCAGCCGCATATACACAGGGCGGAGCTGGCGGGACTGGACATGCCGGTTCTGGTAGTGGCGGGGGAACAGGATATGATCCGAGAGAGCCACACTCAGTCAATCGCGGCCAATATCCCAAACAGCCGGTTGGTCATCCTTCCTGGTGACCACTTTATAGCCAGGCGGAATTGGCAGGGCTTCAATGATACGGTGCTGGAGTTTCTATTGGACCGGAGCTGAACAAGAAAAAGAGGAGAAGCCAAATGGAGAATAATAAAAATATCCTGATTATTAATGATATGCCGGGCTACGGCAAGGTGGCTCTGGCCGCCATGCTGCCCATCCTGTCCAATATGGGCCATAGTGTCTACAACCTGCCCACCGCCCTGGTGTCCAATACTCTGGACTACGGGAAATTTACCATATTAGATACCACTGACTACATGGTAAAGGCCATCGAGGTGTGGAAGCAACTGGGATTTCAGTTTGACTGTATCACCACCGGCTTTCTGGCTTCGGCGGCCCAGGTGGGCATTATCCGGGACTTTATCGCCAGCCAGAAGAAGGAGGGCCTGCTGGTCATGACTGACCCTATCATGGGGGACGACGGTAAGCTCTATAACGGTGTCACGGAGGAGACGGTCGGGAATATGCGCCGCCTCATTGGGGTAGCCGACGTAATCGTCCCTAATCTGACGGAGGCAGAATTTCTGTCCGGCATTTACCAGGGGGAGGAGGCCCTGTCTCAGTCACAGGCCAAGGAGGTAGTGGACCGGCTGCGGGGGCTGGGCCCACGATCTGTCGTGGTCACCAGTGGTGTATCGAAGGAGAGTGGGAGCCATGTAGTCTGGGGCTATGACCACAGAAGCGGGGAATATTTTACGATCCCCTACCGGTTTATCCGGGTGCATTTCCCAGGGACAGGGGATATGTTTTCCGCCGTCCTGGTGGGGGAACTCCTGGCTGGAAGCCCCCTGCGCCCTGCTGTGAAGCGGGCCATGGACGTACTGGAAAAGCTCATCTTTCTGGAACAGGATGAGATTGAAAAGAACAAGGGTATCCGCATAGAAAAGTTTTTGAGCGTGCTCAAAGAGTGAAGAAAGTGGAGAGAGGAAGGAAACCACTTATGTGGGCTGTTTTTGCGCTGTTGTCAGCACTATTTGCCGCCCTGACCGGAATTCTGGCCAAGCTGGGGATGGAGGGAATCAATTCCAATCTGGCCACAGCCTTGCGTACCATAGTGGTACTGGTTATGGCTTGGGGGATCGTCTTTGCCACGGGAAAGCATACAGGCATCGGTGACATCACCGCCAGGAGCTGGATGTTCCTGTTCCTGTCCGGTCTGGCTACTGGGCTGTCCTGGATCTGTTACTTCCACGCCCTTCAGATTGGTGAGGCCAGCAAGGTCGTGCCCATTGACAAGTTCAGCGTGGTCATTTCCATGGTACTGGCCTTCCTCGTCCTGGGAGAAAAGGTGACAGCGCTGAAGGTGCTGGGCGGGCTGCTGATTACGGCTGGGACCTTTGTGCTAATCTTGTGAGGAACTGCCGGAGACGGCTGACAAACAGCGGGGGAACGACTGGATCCCCTGGAAAGAGAGGGGCGGTGGCATTATGGCCTTTGCGCTGACAGAGGAACAACAGAAGATCGTAGACGACCAGGGCGGAGAGCTGCTGGTATCCGCCGCCGCCGGGTCTGGTAAGACCCGGGTGCTGGTAGAGCGGCTGCTGGACCGCGTGGACCGGGAGGGAGTTGATATCGACCGCTTTTTGGTCATAACCTATACCAAGGCTGCGGCCGCGGAGCTTCGAGGGCGTATCGCCCAGGAACTGGCTGACCGCCTGGCCCTGCGCCCGAACGACCGACACCTGCGCCGTCAAACCACACTGGTGTATCAGGCCCAGATTTCCACCATCCACGCCTTTTGTTCTGTTCTCCTGCGGGAGAGCGGCCATCTGCTGGATCTGGACCCTGACTTCCGCTTATGCGATGAGGGGGAGAGCCAGGTCATTATGGCACGAGTTCTGGAGGAGGTACTGGACTGCCGTTATGAGGGGTTGGAGGAGGAGAGTCCTTTTGCTCAACTGGCAGACACCCTCGCCGCTGGGCGGGACGACAGCCGTCTGGCCCAGATCGTGCTGGACATCTACGGCCGAGTGCAGAGCCATCCAGACCCCGCCCGCTGGCTGGAGAGGCAGAAGGGGCTGTGGGAGCTGGACGGGGTATCCGATCTAAGCCAGACGGCCTGGGGAGAGCTGCTGCTGAACGAGGCCAGACGTCAGGGCCAATGGTGCCTGGAGCGGCTGTCCCAGGCTCTGACGATGATTGGGAAGGACGAGCTGCTGGAAACCAACTATGGGGCCTCCATCATGACCACCATAGAGGGGTTGGAGAGGTTTTTGTCAGAGCGGAGCTGGGACGGAGCGGTATCCGCCCTTCCAATCCCCTTCCCGCCGGCTGGACGGAAGAAAAAGCGGGAGCTGGAGATCAGCCCCATGGAGGAATCGGCTGCTGTCCAGTCGGGTGAGCGGGTCAAACAGATCCGGAACCGCTGCAAAAAGCTGCTTGGAAGGATAGAGGAGCGGCTGACAGGGGACAGCCAGACCCTTTTGGATGAGCTGTCTCTGTCACGCCCCGCTGTTCAGGCTTTAATGGACCTGGTCCTTGATTTTCAGGCCGCCTATGCCAAGGAGAAGGACCGGCGGGGACTGCTGGACTTCTCCGATTTGGAGCACTTCGCGGTGAAGCTGCTTGCCGATGGTGTCGGGGAGCCGACGGAGCTGGCCCGCTATTGGAGCGCCCGTTTTGATGAGATATTGGTGGATGAGTATCAGGACACCAACCAGGTCCAGAACGCCATTTTCTATGCCCTCTCCAACGGGGGACGAAAGCTGTTCCAGGTGGGGGATGTAAAGCAGTCCATCTATCGCTTCCGGCTGGCCGACCCCACGATTTTCCTGAATAAGTATGAGCGATTCGCCCAGGGGGACGAGGCGGAGGAGGGACAGCCCCGCAAGCGGGTGATGAGCCGGAATTTCCGCTCCCGGTCCCAGGTCCTGGAGGGGTGTAACGACCTTTTTCGAGCCATTATGTCCGTGGAATTCGGTGAGTTGGACTACACGGAGGACCAGGCCCTGGTGCCTGGAGGGACGTTTCCGGAGCCAGAGGAGCAGACAGATGGGATTGGACCTTACGCTCTGGAGCTGGATGGACTGGACCTGTCCTTTTTGGGGGACCAGGAGGGAGAGAAGGAAAATAAGGACCTGCTGGAGGCCCGGTTTGCCGCCCAGCGTATCAGAGAACTGTTGTCCAGGCCTCTTATGGTGACGGAGGGAGAGAAGACACGCCCACTCAGACCCTCGGATGTGATGCTTCTGCTCCGTAGTCCGGGGGCGGTGCTGCACCACTACATACAAGCGCTTGGGGAGGAGGGGATCCCCTGGTCCGCCGACGGCGGACAGGACTTTTTCCAAACCACCGAGGTCAACGTGGCGCTGTCCATCCTCCAGATCGTGGATAACCCCCGGCAGGATGTGGCCCTGCTGGCCGCCCTTCGCTCCCCGGTCTATGGATTTTCCAGCGACCGGCTGGCTCAACTGAGGTCCAGATCCAGGGGAGACTTCTACACCGCGTTGTCCCAAGGGGCGCTGGAGGGAGAGGAGGACTGCCGGAAATTTCTGGATCAGCTGTCCCAACTCCGCTTTGGAGCGGGAGATAAGACCTGCCGGCAGCTAATCTGGCACATCTATGAGCAGACCAATATCCTGGGCCTGTTCGGTACCATGGAGCGGGGGGAGGAGCGGCGGAGCAATCTGCTGGCCCTGTATGATCTGGCCGGTCAGCTAGAGAACAGCGGCTGCCGCACTCTGTTCCAATTTTTACTTCGGCTGGAGCGGTTAAGAGAGTCTGGCGGGAAGCTCGCTTCTACGGCTCCAGGTCATGAGGGGGAGGGCGTGTCCATCCTGTCGATCCACCGGTCCAAAGGCTTGGAAAGGCCTGTGGTGTTCGTATGTGGCCTGACCAGGCGGCTGAACAGGGACGACCTGATGCGTCCGGTGCTGTTCCACCCTGTCCTGGGCGTAGGGCCCAAGGGACTGGAGCGAGAGCGCATGGTGGAGTATCCCACTGTGGCCCGTCTGGCGGTAGCCCGGCAGTTGGAGCGGGAGATGATGTCGGAGGAGCTCCGGCTGCTCTATGTGGCCATGACCAGGGCAAAGGAGAAATTGATCCTGACCCTGGCGCTCACCGAGGGGGCCAGAGCTCTGGAGCGGCTGGGGGAGGATCTGTCCGTTCCTATTTCCCCTCTGGCTCTAGAGCGGCAGCAGAACGTAGGACAGTGGGTGCTGCTCCACGCCCTGACCCGCCCGGAGGCAGGGGGGGTGAGGGAACTGGCTGGTCTGCCCGATATCAGGGCGGAGGGGCTGGGACCAGCCTGGAACATCCGCTGGATTGATGGAGCCCCCCTAGCAGAGGACCGTAAAACGGAAGGACGTTACACTGACCTGCCGGAGTTGGTACAGAAAGATATATCGGAGCTGGCGGCTCAACTAAGATGGACCTACCCGCAAATGGTTTGCGCCAATGTGCCTTCTAAGCTGACAGCGACCCAGATCAAGGGTCGTCCCCAGGATCAGGAGGCGGCGGAGGAGGCCGGGGAGCTGGTCGAGACTGTTGGGAGAGAGCGCGGAGTCATTTACCGCCCCCGGTTTATGACAGAAGAAAAGGGCCTGACTCCAGCCCAGCGGGGTACGGCCATCCACCAGGCGGTCCAATATATTCCCTTGGAGGGGGACCACAGCCAGGAGAGAATCGGTCAGTTGTTGGACCAACTGGAGGACAGGGGCTTTCTGACAGCCCTCCAGCGTGAAGCTGTATCCGCCCAGCGGTTGGCGGCTTTTTTCCAGAGCCCACTGGGAAAGGCCATGGCCCAGGCAAGAGAGTGCCGTAGAGAATTCAAATTTTCCATCTTGGTGCCGGCGGAGGAGTATTATCCCCGGACGGAGGGAGAGCATATCCTGCTCCAGGGCGTCATTGACGCCTGGTTTGAGGACGGGCAGGGGATCACAGTTCTGGACTTTAAGAGCGACAGGATAGTTCCGGGGGAGGAACTGGCCCGCGCTGAACAGTACCGGGCCCAGTTGGATGCCTACGCGCGGGCACTCTCCACCATACTGGACAGACCCGTGGCAAGAAAGGCGCTATGGTTTTTTGCCACGGATACCGCTGTGGAGCTGTAAGAGAACAGGTAAAAAGGCCGCCCTAGTGGGCGGCCTTTTTTGTGGATACGACGCATTTGTGCCATGGGAGGCGGATGAGCGTTCAACCACGCCTGGGCGTTCTCCGGCTTCCGTGGTCTTCCACCAGAATAATATCCTCTCCAAAGCGCCGAACGGCGCTCCAGGGGATGTATTTATCCTCCTCTCGGCCGAGCAGCCCAAAGAAGCGGCGGCGGCCGGGGACGACCAGGGCTCGTACCTGCCCAGTGTCCATATCTACTTCCATATCTCCTACGTAACCAAATCGGCTGCCATCCTCAACGCTGATGACTTCCTTATAGCGCAGTTCTGCGATACGAGTTTCCATCCTCATTCCTCCCGAATTCTGTGTTGATACAGGGTATGAGGGGAGAGATTGTCCCTATACATAAAATGGGAAAGGCCCCCTCGGACTATTCTGAGGGGGCCGGATCATATTTACTGTGCCAGCAGGTCCTTGCTTACTAGAAACTCTCGGGCGACTTCCTGTACGGAACGACCGTCGACATCCACGGCATAGGTCAACTCCACCATATCCTCACTGGATACCTGGTTGGTAAGCAGCTCCAAAACCTGCTCCAGATTGGGCGCGGCCTCATAAAAATCATCAAACAGGTCGTTGCGTACCAGAAATGCCCCATAGTACTCCGGGAAGAAGCCCTGGTCGTCCTCCAGAATGGTCAGGCCGGCACGCTTGTTCAGGCCGTCAGTGGCGTAGACCACCATGACGTCAAAGGCGCCCTCTTCTACGGCGTTGTACTTCAGAACCACGTCCACCGGCTTGGCGGACTGGAATGTGAGTCCATAGTAATCTACAAAGGGCTGATACTTCATGCTGCCCTCTTCGGTATAGAACTCATGCTCCGCGCCGAAGCGAAGCTCACCTGCGATGGGGATAAGATCAGAGATCTTGGAGACACCATAGCGGTCAATGATGTTCTGGGTCACGCCGATGGCATAGGTGTTATTCAGACCGACCTTGCCCAACATATGCAGGCCTTCTAGTTCACTCACTGTCTGGTTGACGAAGTCATAGAGCGTCATTCCCTCTGGAATGTCGGTGGTGTCCATCCCAAGGAAGGTGGTGAGGATGGTCCCGTCATAGCTGAACATCAAGTCACAGCTTGGATTGCTGCCCTTTAATTCATTGTGGTTGTTCACCTGAGTCATCTGGTCCAGGATCACCACTTCCAAATCGGTCTTATCCTCCACCAATTGCTCCACCATGGAATGCATCAGCTTCACCTCAGAGTAGTCCCCATCATAGAGGGTGAGCTGGCCTCCCGTATCAGCGGGGAGAAACATAGATACCACCAGAGCAACACCGGCTACGGCTAAGACCGTGCTGCCCACGGCCTTGACAGGGGTGGGCAGCTTCTTCCGACTGTGGCTGGACAGCCTGTGTTCCATATAGCTCAGTCCAGCATCCAAGACAAAGGCCATGACCATGAGTACCAGTGTGCCCACGAAGATCATGCCCATATTTTCCTGACGGATGGCGGTGTAGAACAGGCCGCCCAGACCTCCTCCACCCACGAAGGAGGCAAACACGGCGGTGCCGATGGCGTTGACTGCGGCGATGCGGATGCCTGTGACCAGCATGGGGACCGCAAGAGGGACTTCCACATGGAGCAGCCGATAGGTCCCACTCATTCCCATGCCAGTGGCCGCCTCCTTCAGGTGTTCAGGCACCTGGGACAGGCCGAGAGAGGTATTGCGTACGATGGGAAGCAGGGAATATAGAGTCAAACCGATGACGGCGGTAGGGGAGCCGGGGTCCATTACCACCATGATGATGCCCAGCAGGGCCAGGGCGGGGACGGTCTGGATCAGGTCTACCACCCAGAGAATGGCTTTTCCAAACCGGGGAAACAGGTAGGCCAGCAGGCCCAGGGGAACACCGACGCCCACAGCCAGGATGAGGGCGGAGAGGACCAGAGAGAGATGGTCCCATATCAAAGCAACGTTCATTTCCCCACCCCGCCTTTCCGCAGGCCCCGGGGGACCACATGACGCTGGAGCAGATCCACCAGAGCGCCAAGTGTGAGGGCCAGAACAGCCGCCGGAATGGCCCCTTGGAGGATGAGCTCGTTGTTGTTACTGCTGACGCCCTTATAGACAAAGTCGCCCAGTCCGCCTTCTCCGATCATGGCGGCTAGTACGGCCCAACTGACGGTATAAACGGTGGAAAGCCGAAGCCCACCGATGATGGTGGGCATGGCCAGAGGCAGTTCCACCAGATACAGCCTCTGGAAATGGCTCATGCCGCAGCCGCGGGCTGCCTCTTTATATTGGGGGTCCACGCCATTCAGTCCGGTGACCGTGTTTTTCAACACCGGGAACATGGCGTAAATGGACAGGGCAATGATGACGGTGGCCGGAGTCATACCGATCAGAATGAACAGCACACCAATAAAGACAATACCGGGTACTGTGTTCAAGATAGATAACAGGGGAAGCAGATACTTAGCCAGGGTAGGCAAGCGGGAAAGTCCAATACCCAGGGAGAGGCCCAGTACAAAGCCGATGGCCACGCTGATGAGGGTATAACCAGTATGTTCGGCGGTCTTTTGCAAAATGGACAGCAATACTTCGGACATACGCTATCACCCCCACAGCTGTTCAGCCATGGCGGAGGCCATGCTGGTCTTTGTGATGATGCCGGCCACCGTCTGATCGTCATTCAGGACGACCAGATAGGGGAAGCCGCTGGATACCAGCTGGTCAAAGCACTCCTTGGCGTTGTCGCCCCTGTGGACCGTGGGCGTGCTGTTCCGCACCAGAGGGCCTATGGTCTTGACTACATGGCCGGTGAGGCGGATGTCGGCGATGGAGACAGTGCCCTGATAGTGACGGTACTCATCCACCACCAGCAGGGTGTCCACGTTGTGGTGCTGCATCCGGCTGACACACTCGTTGACACCACGGTTCTGGTTGACCGTAATGATTCCGGTACGCATGAAGTGGTCCACCGTCAGCTGTTCAGGGGAGGGCCCGGCGTGATGCTTACCCAGGAAATCCCGGATCTGATCGGTGGCGGGATTTTCCAGCATCTCCTCCGGCGGGGCCATCTGCACAATATTGCCGTGGTCCATAAAGATGATGACGTCGGCCAGATCCAGAGCCTCCTCCATGTCGTGGGTGACAAAAATAATGGTCTTGTTCAGCTTTTGCTGCAGATTCTTGACTTCAATCTGGAGGGAGCGCCTGGTCATGGGGTCCAAAGCACTGAAGGGCTCATCCATCAGGACAACGGGAGGAGAGGCGGCCAGCGCCCGGAGGATGCCGATGCGCTGCTGCTGCCCACCAGACATCTCCGAGGGATACTTGTGGGCATACTGGTCAAAGGGCATATTGACCATTTCCAGCAGGTCATGGACTACCTGATCACACTTCTCCTTGGGCCATTTCAGCAGTTTGGGCACCACACAGATGTTCTGTGCGACGGTCATGTTGGGGAACAGACCAATCTGTTGTATGACATAGCCTGTGTGACGGCGGAGTTCTACCCGGTCCACGGCACTGATATCCTGGTCATTTAGATAGATATGTCCGCTGTTGGGCTGGATGAGCCGGTTTATCATCTTCAGCGTGGTGGTTTTACCGCAGCCGGAGGGGCCGATGAGAACGGCAAACTGTCCCTCCTGTATTTCAAAGGATAGATTATTTAATATGGTTTGACTGCCGTAAGAGAGAGAAACATGGTCGAATCGAAGCAATATAGACCTCCTTTTCCGTTGGCCGCAAGAGACGGCCGGGCCATAAGGAAAAAATCACCCCACATCAGAACAGAAAAACGCCAGTGGGGAAAATAGCGATTGGTATCCGCAGACAGAAATCTTGGGTGACTTTAAATGAGTGAAAAAGGGCATAATTCACAAAACTAGTATATCAAAAATTGGAAAAGCTGTCAAATTAATAAAATGTAAATTTTAGTCGATGAAAAATAAGGCAGTATTAAGAGCGTGAGGAGGGAGAGATTAAGAATAGCTTTACCAAATCTTAATGAATCCAGCAGTCTATCCTTAATATTTTCCTGTTAGGATCAGAAGCAACAAGACAGGGAGGCGAACAATATGGAAAGACTGCTGCTATCAGCCATTCTGACACTGGCGGGCATATCAGGCCTGGCCGTAGCCCTGTGGGGAGGATATTACCTGCTCACCGGATTCATGTCCTGGAGAAAGCCAGTGGACTGTGGCTGGCACCCGGCCAGGACACGTTTCGCCATTCTGGTTGCCGCACGAAACGAAGAACTGGTCATCGGCCCCCTCATTAATAGTCTTTTAATGCAAGACTATCCCCAGGAACTGTACGATATCTGGGTCATTCCAAACAACTGTGTGGACAACACGGCACTGGCCGCTCGAAACTTCGGGGCCCGGGTGCTGGAGTGTCCCTTTCCGGTGCGCAGCAAAGGCGAGGTCCTTCGCTTTGCCTATAACCGCCTCCGGGGCCGGGAGTACGATGCGTGGTGCGTCTTTGACGCGGATAACGTGGTAGACAGTCGGTTTCTGACTGAGATGAATAACGCCTATATGTCCGGAGCCCGTGCCGCACAGGGCTATCGGGACAGCAAAAACCCTTACGATACCCTGATATCCGGCTGCTGTTCCATCTACTACTGGATGATGGACCGGTTTCACAACGGGGGCAAAGCGGGGATGGACCTTTCGGCCATGATCGGAGGGACCGGCTTCATGATTTCCTCAAAAGCGCTGGAGGAACTGGGCGGTTGGAACTCCTCCACCATTAGTGAGGATCTGGAACTCACTGCCCAGTGCGTTCTGGCTGGAGAAAAGGTATGGTGGGTGCCAAAGGCTGTCACCTATGACGAGCAGCCACTTACCTATGAGGAGTCCGTCAAGCAGCGCCGGCGGTGGTCCAGCGGCACGCTCCAGGTAGCCCAGGCCTATCTCTCCCGCGTTGGTTCCTCCGTCTGCCGGGAGGGAGGAGGCCGGCTGGCGGATCTGGGCTTTACTCTGATGATCCCAGCCTATCAGGTGGCAGCGGTAGCCAATCTCCTGCTGTCCTCTCTGGCGGCCGCTCTGTTCGGACAGACGGTCGGACAGGCTCTGGCGGCCTTTTTGGGAGCTCTGGTGTTCAATCTGGGCCTGACCGCCCTTGGCTCCACCCTGGCGGCCGGACTGGTGCTGGCTGCGGAGGGAAAATGGGACAGGCGTCTGTGGAAGGCGCTGGCCCTGTACTGGCTGTTCCTCCTGTCCTGGATCCCAATCACCTTTGGCAGCTTTGTGAAAAAGACCACCGTATGGGAGGAGATCCGCCATACCCGTGCCACCATCCCGGAGGCATTGACCCGGTAAAAAAGCCCCCGGACATCCACAAGATGTCCGGGGCTTTTTTTATTCAGGCTGGAAGTGGCTCTTGTCAGCCCCACACAGTGGGCAGGTATAGTCGTCAGGCATGGGGCCCTCGGTGGCCTCGTCATAAATAAAACCACACAGATCGCAGATATACTTCACCAGGCATCCTCCTTTCTTCCTTGGTGGTCAGGGGCTATCAAAAGACCGATATCTTTACCGGCCGGCCCTAGAATAGAAGGCTCGCGTCAGCCGCCAGAAAAGTCAGGTGACAGGCTCAAAGTCACTGGCAGGCCGACGGCAGATTGGGCAGACGAAATCAGGGGGCAGGGTGTCACTCTCATAGATAAAGCCGCAGATCTTACATACAAAGCCCTTGGGCTTGTCCGCCGCGGGCTCCTGGACAGGAGTAGATGCCTCACCTTTGACAGAGGCGGCCAATACCTGGGCCAATTCCTCCAACTCTTTCTCCTGACCTGGGGCAAGAGCGGACTTCAGAGTGATGGGCTCCTGAAGCAACTCCATATTTTTCATCTCACACAGTACCTGGGTCATCAGCTTCCCGCTGGCGGGGGCCCAGGAGCCGTTCTGGATCAGGGCTACCTTCCGGTTTTGCAGGTTGTGATGGAGCAGGTCACGGAGCAGGTGCTCCATAGGGTCGAAGATACCATTATTGAAGGTGGGGGAGGCAAAGACGATGTGACTGTACTTGAAGCAGTCGGACAGCACATAGGAGTAGTGAGTTACCGACACATCATACATTTCCGTCCGGATGCCCAACTCAGACAGCCGGCAGGCCAGGATAGCGGCCGCAGTCTCGGTCCCTCCGTAAATGGAGGCAAAGGCGATGAGGACGCCCTGCTCCTCGGGCTCGTAAGCAGCCCACTTGGAGTATTTGTCCAGAATATAGCCCAGGTCCTTACGCCAGACGGGGCCGTGGAGGGGACAAATCATTTGGATATCCAGCCCGGCAGCCTTTTTCAGCAGGGCGGCCACCTGGGGGCCATACTTGCCCACGATGTTGGTGTAGTACCGCCGGGCCTCATCCAGCCAATCCCGGTCAAAGTCCAACTCATCGGCGAAGAGGACGCCGTTCAATGCGCCAAAGGTGCCGAAGGCGTCGGCGGAAAACAGGATCTTGTCGGTGCTGTCGTAGCTGACCATCACCTCGGGCCAGTGGACCATGGGAGCGTTGGCAAAGGTAAAGGTGTGCCGGCCAGTGGAGATCGTATCCCCCTCATTGACCAAAATGGCGTGGTTCGGATCTGCGCAGTGGAACTGACGGATCATGTTCACCGACTTGCCATTACATACGATGCGAGCCTCGGGATACCGGATCATCAGGTCGCCCAGGGTGGCGGCGTGGTCGGGCTCCATGTGGTGGACAAAGACATAGTCCAGCTTGCGTCCATGGAGGGCCTGCTCCAGATTTTCAAAGAACTGGGTCTGAACGGCCCGATCCACCGTGTCAAAGAGGACGGTTTTCTCATCCAAAAGGAGATAGGAGTTATAGGACATCCCTCTGGGAACGGGGTGGGCGGCCTCGAACTTGGGAGTCTGCCGATCATTTCCGCCAATCCACAGCAAGTCATTTGTCACTTTGCGGATACAGTACATATCTGGACCTCACTTTCTAAAAGGAGATTTTTACCACCGCTATCATACCACATTTTCTTCCAAAAAGATAGTAGGAATAGTTCTTTTTTATTAGAAGCTTTTGATTTCGGAAAAGTACATTGAAAAAGAGGAAAAGATACCGTATAATAAGACAAAATAGTTGCGATAGGAGGGAGTGGCCGTTCCATGTATCACATTGATATTATGACATTATTTCCAGACGTGGTGGGAGATATGCTATGCGAGTCTATTTTAGGGCGGGGACAGGAGCGGGGCTATATCCGCATCGACTGTCACCAGATCCGGGATTATACAAAAAATAAGCAGAAACAGGTGGACGATTACCCCTACGGCGGCGGAAGAGGTGCTGTCATGCAGGCCGATCCCCTCTATCAATGCTGGAAGCATATTTGTGATGAAGCGGGGGAAAGAATCCACACTATCTATATGTCTCCGGCGGGCAGGACCTTCCGGCAGGCCGACGCCAGACGACTGAAGGACGACTATCAGCGCATTATTCTGGTCTGTGGGCACTATGAAGGGATCGACCAGCGGTTTATCGACGAGTGTGTGGATGAAGAGATCTCTATTGGAGATTTTGTGATGACCGGAGGCGAGATCCCCGCCATGGCGGTGGCCGACGCTGTGTGCCGGCTGGTGCCCGGCGTGCTGTCTGACCCATCGTGCTATGAGAACGAAAGCCATTGGAACGGTATGCTGGAGGCGCCTCAGTATTCCAGACCGGAGGTATGGCACGACCGAACAGTGCCCCCGATTCTTTTGTCCGGCAATCACGCCAAAGTGGAACAGTGGCGGAGAAAGCAGTCCATCCTCCGAACTAGGGAGCGTCGGCCGGACCTGTATGAGAAGCTGGACCTCTCATCCAAAGAGGACAGAAAGCTGTTAAAGGAGCTGGACGAGGAGCTGAGAGATGAGAGGCCCTATGCGGAGAATACCCCTGACTGATTTTTCTTTACTTTCCACGAAGGGTGTGGTAAACTAGTTTGCACAATCTAATTTTAAAGACTATGTTTGGAGATGGGATACATGAGTTTTGAAATCGTTGTGGACAGCTGCTGCGACCTATCCCCCCAGATGCTGAAGGACCCCTGCTTTGTTAAGGTGCCATTGACCATCCGCTCGAATGGCAGTACCTTTGTGGACGACGAGGGCTTCGATCAAGCTGATCTGCTCTGGTCTATGCGACAGAGCGAAGACGCTCCCTCTACCTCATGTCCATCGCCTCAGTCCTATCTGGATGCCTACCGTGGAGGAGCGGAAGATGTCTATGTAGTTACCCTGTCCGCTCTACTCAGTGGGTCCCATAACAGTGCGGTCCAGGGTAAGCTCCTACTGGAGGAAGAGGAGCCCCAAGTCAATGTCCATGTGTTCAACTCCTGCTCCGCCTCCTCCGGTGAGGTGCTTACCGCCCTGAAAATACGGGAGCTGGCCTCCAGTGGTATGGCCTTTAAGCATGTGGTGCGGGAGGTGGAGCAGTTCATCTACCAGATGCAGACCCTTTTCGTATTGGAATCCCTGGAGAATTTGAGAAAGAACGGTCGCCTAACTAGACTCCAGGCAGTGGTCACCGGAGCGCTGAAGATTAAGCTGCTTATGGCCGCAACCCCAGAGGGGGAGATATGCAAGCTGGGTCAGGCCCTTACCACCAGACAGGCTCTGGTCAAGATGGTGGATAAAATGGCCGGCGATCCAGGGCACCAAGGCAAGACATTGGCCATCACTCACTGCAACTGTCTGGAGCGGGCCTTCCAGGTTAAGGATATGGTAGAAGCCAAATGTAAATTTGCCCAGACCATTATTTTGGAAGCCGGAGGTATCACCTCTGTCTATGCCAACGACGGCGGTATTGTGACCGCCTATTAAAGTTTCTGTAGGTCTGGACTGTGGGGAAGCGTCCTTTACAGAAAAAGGGCTATAGGAAAGAAAAAATAGGAAGTGGATATGATGTCTATCACTAGACAGCAGGCGTGGGACCTGCTGACCAAATACAATGAGGAGCCCTTCCATCTGCGCCACGCCATTACCGTGGAGCACGTCATGGGATGGTTCTCCCAGGAGCTGGGCTATGGTCAAGAGAAGGAGTTTTGGTCCCTGGTGGGCCTGCTCCACGACCTGGATTTTGAACGCTGGCCGGAGGAGCACTGCGTCAAAAGCCAGGAGCTGATGCGGGAGGCTGGAGTAGAGGAGCCCATCATCCACGCGACAGCGAGCCACGGCTGGGGAATGCGGGTGGAGATCAAACCTGAACATGAGATGGAGAAGGTACTCTATGCTGCGGATGAGCTTACCGGACTGATTGGGGCGGCCGCTCTGATGCGTCCCTCCAGAAGTGTGGCGGATATGGAGCTCAAATCGCTGAAAAAGAAATTTAAGGACAAGAAGTTCGCCGCTGGCTGCTCCAGGGATGTAATCGCCAGAGGGGCAGAGCTGCTGGGATGGGACCTTGATAAGCTGCTAGATATGACCCTGCGAGCCATGCGGCAGGAGGAAGCAGCGATTGAACAGGCCATGACAGACCTCGTTAAGAAAGATTAAAAAATCCTGCCCGGTCCTTGACAATGGCAGGAAGTATGTGATACGATGTGTGCTGTTAAGGGGAGTAGTCGGCGCGGCCCTCCGCGCGGCAAGCCAACAAGCATGAAGGTGCCAGCCGCCTTCTGGTTTTGCCTGAAATGACCAGACCTGCGTTCCAAATATGGGAACGCAGGTCTTTTTTTACGGATATCGGGCAAACTTCCCACACAAAGATATTGAAGATGGAAGAGAAAGGAAGTCGGAAGAATGGGACTTGAGTTTTTGTGGCAGGGTGTGCTGTCCATTACGCCACAGCAGGTTGTCATGTATGTGGTGGGTGGACTGCTTATTTGGCTGGCCATTGAAAAGGGCTTTGAGCCGGCACTGCTGATGCCTATGGGCTTTGGCGCGATTTTGGTAAACCTGCCCCTGTCCGGAGTTATCAACCAAGTCAGCGAGGGCATCGGAGAGACCCACGGTATCATCCAGTGGCTCTTTGAGGTGGGCATTGAGGCCAGCGAGGCCATGCCGATCCTGCTCTTTATCGGTATTGGCGCCATGATAGACTTCGGCCCCCTGCTGGCCAATCCCAAGCTGTTCCTGTGTGGCGCGGCTGCCCAGGCGGGCATCTTCCTGACCATCCTGTTTGCGGCTGGACTGGGCTTTGACTTGAAGGACGCCGCTTCTATCGGTATCATCGGCGCCGCTGATGGGCCCACCTCTATCCTGGTGTCCCAGATACTAAAATCCGACTATGTGGGTGCCATCGCCGTGGCGGCCTACTCCTACATGGCCCTTGTACCCATTATCCAGCCCTTTGCCATCAAGCTGGTCACCACAAAAAAGGACCGGGCTATGCGGATGCCCTATCGGGCCCAGGGAGTGTCTAAGCGGCTGCGCATCCTGTTCCCCATCGTGGTTACCGCCATCGCTGGTCTGGTGGCCCCCTCCTCGGTGGCACTGGTGGGCTTCCTTATGTTCGGCAACTTGATTCGGGAGTGCGGCGTGCTGACCAGCCTGTCCCAGACGGCTCAAAACGAGCTGGCAAACTTGATTACTCTGCTGCTGGGCATCACGATTTCCTTCTCCATGCGGGCAGAGCAGTTCGTTCAGTGGCAGACCCTGATGATCATGGGGCTGGGCCTGGTGGCCTTTGTGCTGGACTCGGTGGTGGGTGTTCTCTTTGTCAAGGTGCTCAACCTGATCACCCCAAAGAATAAGATCAACCCCATGGTGGGCGCCGCGGGCATCTCTGCCTTCCCCATGTCCTCACGGGTCATTGAGAAGCTGGGGCAGGAGGCTGACTCCCAGAACCACCTGCTGATGCACGCGGTGGCCGCCAACGTGTCCGGACAGATCGCCTCTGTGGTGGCCGGCGGCGTGGTACTGCAGTATTTCGCTAATAATCCTATCCTGTAACAGTGGAACAAGGAGGAAAAGAATATGAATGAGAATATAATCCATGCCCTTGGAATGATGGGGCAGGGGATGCTGGGCATTTTTGTTGTGCTGGGATTGATTGCCGGGCTGGTAGCCCTGATGCAGAAGTTTGAAAACCGAAAGAAGTAACAGATGTGCCGGGCCCACCTAAGTGGGCCCGGCACGATTTATTTCCAGTCATCTATTACGTCCTCCAGACTGACAGGTCCCACAAGGTTGTCCACTAAAAGGGTCATCAGCTCATCAATGCGGACAGGGCTTGTGGTAATGGACGGCACCGAGGCGGAATCCCCATCTTCCTCGTCAATCCGTACACCATAGTCCTCACAGCAGAACTGACCAACGGGTATCTGATCCACTGTGAGATAGTAGTGAAATGTACGCTGTCTTCCTAGGTCGTCCGCGCAGCTTCTTGATGCGATTTTCATTTCCATCATCTTGTGCTTCACCTCCCGGATTTTCGTTGTAAATACATTATATAGTGGGTAATGGGAGAATGAAAAGAAAAAGATATCGCAAAAGAAAGCCCAATTCGCTGCTATTCGACACTCTTTTTTAGCCAGAGAGAGGAGAAAAGGAAAAACGGGTCGAAAAAAGAGACGTTAAGGGGAAAAGAAATCCCCTCCGCCAGAACCGGCGGAGGGGAGAGGGGTCATTTGACGCGGAGGCGCTTGGATAGCTCACCATCAGGGGTCACCCAGGCGGTTTCATAAGTGGTGTATACCACCATGCCGGGGCGGGCACCAGCGGGCTTTTTCACATACTTTACCGGCGTATAGTCCACTGGGACCTTGCCGCTGTCCCGGCCCTGGGAGAACCAGGCGGCCAGACCCGCGGCCTCGGTCAGGCTCTGGGCGTCGGGCTGCCTCCCCTCGGTCCACAGGATGACATGGGAGCCATGTATCTTCTGGGTATGGAACCAAATGTCGCTCTTGAAGGCTTGTTTACAGGTGAGCAGGTCGTTCTGTATATTATTTTTACCTACCGAGATGCGCAGCCCGGCGGAGGAACGGAACTCCATAGGCTTGGAGGACACCCGCCTCCCTCGGTCACGCGCCTTGGCTTGGCGGCGCAGGTATCCGGTGTCGGTGAGCTCCTGACGGATCTCCTGAAGGTCACGCTCCCCCTCTGCCAGAGTGATATTCTCCAGAACGCTGTTCAGGTAATCTAACTCCTTGCGCCCCTTCTCAAGCTGGATGGTCAGCATCTCCTCCGCCTTTTTGGCCTTGTTATAATCCTTATAATACTTTGCGGCGTTCTGCTGGGGAGTCAGGAGGGGATCTAGCTTGATGTCTACTTCCTTGCCATCCGGGTCATAGAAATCTACCGTCCGAAGTCGGGACATCCCCTTTTTCATCAAATGGAGACTGCTGGTCAGGATGTCACCCAGCTCACGAAGTCGGTCGCGGTCCAGCGTGGCGGCCAGCTCCTTTTCCTGATTGCCAATTTTCCGGGCGGTGCGGTCCCTGGCGTTGGTGACAGAGCGAATCAAATCCTGCCCCTTCTGTTTGATCCGTTCCAGACTTTCTTTCTGCTCGTAGAACTGGTCCAGCATAGCGGAGAAAGTGGGCCAGTTCTCCAGCTTCGCCGCTCCACCATACTGAGTAACCGGAAGAAATGTGAAATCCTTTGCCTTCCCATCGAGGTAGATAAGCGTCGGATGAAAGTGGTTTTCCTTCACGGAACGAATGAGCCGTTCCAGTTGGTCCAACAGCCTGGTCCGGCCCGCCGGGCCCAGGACATTCAGACGAATGTCGGTGCTGCCACCCGCCTGCTGGGCCAGTTCCCGGCAGACTAGGGGAGAGAGTCCTCCAAAAGTGTCCAACAGCCATTTGTCGGCCTGGGCCTCGTCTGGGGCGGTGGACAGCAGTTCCTCCAGCCGCTGCCTGTCCGCATGTAGCGGATCCTCCTTGCTCTGGGCGGGGGGGAGGCGGTAGAACATCCCAGGCTGGAGGAGCCGTCTGCTCCCGGTGCCGTCAGACAGGCCGGAGTCCACCCGGCGGATACAGTCCAGGATGCGGCCCTCGCCATCCAGCAGGACCAGATTGGCCCGGTGGCTGATAACCTCCAGCATCAGCCGGCGTTCCACCCGGTCGCCCAGCTCGTCCAGGGCCTCCAGACGAAATTCTACCACCCGCTCCAGCGGAGGCTGAGTGACTTCCAGAATCCGTCCAGAGGTGAGGTGCTTGCGGAGCAGCATACAGAACATAGGGGGGGTATCGGGGTTTTCACGGGGCAGCTGAGTGAGCTGGGGCCGGGGGTGGCTGGGATTGGCGGACAGCAGCAGCTTTGCGTTGCCCCCTTGGGTCCGGAGAGCCAAGAGGATCTCATCCCGGCCGGGCTGATAGATCTTATCAATCTTGGAGCCTGCCAGCGCTGTATTCAATTCATGGACGATGCCGGAAAGGCAGAGTGCGTCTAAGGGCATAGATATCCACCTCGCAAAAGAACTGGGGAGGGATGGGGCGCTTATTCCTCTCCCATCATCACTTCAAACAGCTGATTGAGCCGCTCTGTCCTCCCTTGGAGATACAGCCATCCAAACAGGGCCTCCAGTCCGGTGGCAGCCTGGTATTCTCCCCGGCTGGCCGCCTTGGGGACCGAGTGGGGCGCGGTATTTCGTCCACGCCGAAAGACATCCTCCTCCTCCTGGGTAAGCAGGGGCAGGATTCGCTCCAGCCGCCGGGCCTGAGCGGGCGCGGCCACATAGGTTACGGTCGCCCGGTGGAGGTCCTTTACCTTGGCCTTGCCATGGAGGCAGAGCCAGGAGCGTACCATCACCTCAAATACGCTGTCCCCCAAGTGGGCCAGCCCGAGGCTGGACAGGGCCAGAAGCTGATCCCGGCCCATATCAAGATGGAAATAGTCAGTCATCAAAATAGACCTCCCTGCGGATTTTGGCCCCTTATGATACCATGTCTGAGGGGAAAATACAAGGGTGTGTGAGGAGCGGGTTGCGACAGTTACAGCGTCCACAGAATCGAAATGTAAAAAACTCTTGACATATTTTGAAGTCTATGATATCTTAAAAATGTCAAAAGAGTTTGACATATATCAATATGGAGTAGGAGGAACCTGGTTATGACTATGACGGAGATCGGCCTGCTGGCCTTTGGCGTATTTCTGCTGCTTCTGATTGTGCTGGATGTGGGGATGATCGTCTCTCTGGTGCGCCAGGGGGATGAGCGGAGGCAGATGATCGTCTGGAAGACCAGTACCTATACATTATTGGGGGCCTCTGGTGCCCTGGTGCTGGATATCATTGAAAATCTGGTGCGGAGCCAGCCCATGGCCGTCAATCCCTTTATTCATTTGGCTTCGACAGCGACGATTTACTTTGTTGTGCTGATGATTTATAGAAAGAAATATGGTGATTGACCGTGGAGAATAGGATCCGTGAGCTGCGAAAAGAGCGGGGCATCTCACAGGAGGAGCTGGCAAAGCTCTGCCATGTATCCCGGCAGACGGTCAACGCCATCGAGAACAATAAGTATGACCCGACGCTGGCCTTGGCGTTCTGCCTGGCCCGGGTGCTGGGCACTACGGTGGATGCCCTGTTTCGATGTGAATGAAAAAGAAACTCCCCCTGCCCTTATGAGGGCAGGGGGAGTTTTTATAGGAAGAATCTGGATAATTTATAAAAGTGTACTTTTATAAATTTGGAGATTAGAATAAAAACAAAATTAAATTGTTGCTTTTTTCTGGCGTTAATGCTATATTTGATATTAGAAAGATGTACTATCCAAAATTTGGAAAAGTACACTTTTTCAGGATGCCGATAGCAGATTATTAAAATGAATAAGGAGGTAAATGGGAAGTCGTCCTATACTGCAAGCTCTGCTTCGGCATCCTGATGCACAGCACATTAAAAAAGGAGGTCAAAAAATGAACGTTCCCAGCAAGCGCACATCCCGGATGATCAGTATGCTCTTGGTACTCACCATGCTTATGGGGCTACTGACGGTGAGCGTTTCTGCACAGCCCGCCGCACAGGGCTCGAAAGTGGAAGATGCCATTCTTTACACGATCAATGCAGATAATGAGCTAGAGTACAACGTAGTTTATTCCTCCGCAATGACAGAGGCAACTCATGTGTCAGGAGAGGGCATTAGTTCCATTGACGAATTGAAAACCGCCCTCGGCACGCCTGATGACCTCGGCGATGCAATTACCGCAAATCTAACCATTACAGACGGTTCAGTTACAGAGATCGTGGTACAATCCATTGCCGAACGCCCCATTATCGGAATTTCCTGGAAGAAAGATTCCATTGGAAGTGATTACAGTGGCTTCGCTGAGGCGTTTGAGCGCAACGGCGCAATTTCCGTTTTTCTGCCACAGGTGAAAACGGAAGAAGAGGCCGCAGATGTCCTTTCCTCTATTGACGGTATTTTCTTTACTGGCGGAGAGGACTGGAATCCTGACCTCTATCATGAAATACAAACTCCCCACGGGTCTTCCGGCTGGAACGACGCCCGTGATACCTCAGATATTTACCTGATGCGTAAGGCTGTTGAACTAGACGTGCCTCTGCTGGCCGTCTGCCGGGGTGAGCAGGGTTTCAACGTCGCCCTCGGCGGCAAACTGATCCAGGACGTACCTTATTATCTGGGTCAGCAGGTGCTCAAAGGAGAGATCTCTCCCGCCCGCGTCACTGGCGTGCTTTCCGGCCCCTCTGAGTCGGAAATGGCCCAGCTTGAAGCCGCCTGTGAAAAGTTCGGCCTTGAAGAGATCCCTGAAATCCTGGCTGAGTCCGTACAGGATACCGGCTACACCAAGTATGACGAGAACGGAGAAAAACTTGGCAGCACCTACGACAAAGGGACTGGAACTTACACCGAATTTGGTGAAGACTGTAAAGCTGGTCACCTGCGCGTGCAGATTGACGGGCTGGTCCACAGCGGCGGTAAGGGTTATCATAAACTGGACGCCGGCACAGACGGCGATGGCATAGGTATTGCGACGGATTCCAAGTGGCTGTATGACATTATCGGCTCTGATGAGATCGAACTGGTTGCCACTGCCCACCATCAGTCCATCGATCCTGAAAATCTGGCCGATGGACTGACCGTAGTGGCAAAGTCCTCCGACGGCATCATCGAGGCTGTGGAGTACCAAGAGGCTACATTCGCTCTGGCGCTTCAATGGCATCCTGAGCGTGACGCTCTGGAGGATACCAGGGACATTGACGTGGACCAGGATTTGTCCAACGCCCCTCTGCGGGCTCTGGTTGAGTATGCCAGACTCAAGATTGAGGAAGAAGAGGAAGAGATCCCAGGTGGCGGTGATGAAGGAGATGATGAGCCGTTCCAGCCCGCAGTTACCTATGAGTTCACTGTTACTGACGAGGAGCGCGCCGCAATTCACGAGGCTGTAGATAACCTGGCCGGTTACGTTGGTGACATGGTGGTCGGAGACGAAACATATAATCCTTATACATTGGTAGGGGCTCTGGCTGAGGGCTCTAGCTATGACTCTATCTCCTATGGCGCAACTGCATCTGGTGACGCGCCAACGGAGTATCCATTCTATGTGCCCAACACCGAGGCCAATAAAAATGAGCATGATCGCAAGGTAGCCAAGCTAGCTTGGGTCAAGGAACTGGGTGAGGCATTAGGGCTAGAAGTGGTCCAGCGCCAGGAGGATAAGTACGTTTATGTAGAAATTGGCGATCCCGACGCCCCCGAAATGGTCATGGCCCTTAGTCATTTGGACTCGCCTACCGGCTCAATTTCTGATGCCCAGCTGAAACGCTGGAGAGATCCAACCGGGAAGCTGGGTGCAGAAGGCGGTGACCCAGCAGCCTACCACACCCCCTATGTAAAGGACGGTTGGCTGTACGGCGCTGGCGTCCAGGACGACAGCGGTCCCACCCTGGCTACCCTCTTTGCGGCTAAGGCCCTTCAGGACTCCGGTGTGGAGTTCGACCGCCGCATCCGCATAGTCATGGGCTGCTATGAGGATGGAAGTCCTGCAAAACCGAGTGCGGACGACACTTTGAACTATATCGATATTCCATATTACAGCGCCCCTAGCTTCTATGACAACTGGACCTATAAGACGCTGAACCGGGAAGAAATCCCCATCGCTGCCTATACCTCTGATTCCCGGTTTCCTGTGGTGGTAGGCAATACAAAAGCGTGGACTCCCACGCTTACTATGAACCTCTCAGGGGACCTAGGTAAGCCCTTCGCCTTAGTAAGCACCGGCGCCGGCGTGACCCTGCGCGAAGGCGACCCCACTCTGAAGGACATCGTGTACGGTAGTGCCAACCAAATTGCCTCCCGTGCTATTTTCGTGTTGGACACCTCCAATGCGGAGAAGGCCGCTGTGGAGGAATTCTGTCGGAAGGTAGAACAGGCCGCCGAGGAGTGCGGCTGGCTGCCCAAGGAAGATGGCAAGACCCAGAAAGTCCAACTGACCGAAGATAACAGCACCTTAACCATGGAGATCAACACCGATGTGCCCATGGAGTATCCTATGCCCATGTACAGCAAAAACGCCGTGGTCTGGGGGATGTACCTCCTGTCCCAGGCGCTCCCTGAGGACATGGAGCTGAAAAAGGCCGCCGATGGCATCTCCAACCTGTTCTTCCAGAACTGCGTTGAGGGCGAAGCCTATATTGGCAAATACATGGACATCCCCGAAGATCTGTTGCGTAACCCCAATGACGGAACAGCCAATCTGACCATCGCACCCATGGGCACGATTAACGACGAGGACCCCTCGAAGTTCCCATTTTATGACCAGGAAAGCAAGACTTTGGAAATTCCCCTGGTCATCAGAAGCATCCACTCTAATGAATCCGACTATAAGACAGCAACCCAGGCGGTAGTAAGTGCTTGTGAGAAGAATGGCTTTGCTCTCTCTGGAAACGTACCGTCTTTCTCCGCACCCAGTCTGTACCTGACCCATGATAATCCCCTGACCGCTCTCCAGTATGCCAGCTATAAGGCAACTATTAGGTTTGCTCCCGATGAGTTCAGCGGTCCCAATGAACTGCTGGACATCAGCTATCCCGTTGGTACCACAGGCGGTACTCTGGCCAGTGACTATCAGAATAAGATGACCGCCTTTGGCGCTGTCATCCCTGGTAACGAGCGTTGGTGGCACTCCGCCAACGAGCGCATCAGCGTTGAGTCCATTGTGCAAATGACCAAGATGATGGCTGACGGAATGCTGGAGATGGCCCGCTACTCTGGCTCTGCGGGCGCACAGTTTATGTGGGCGGATCTGGAAGGCCTTAATGCTGACCGGGCTGACTTGGACCTGCTGGACGTAACCATTGACACCTACCAGGACGCATCCGATAAAATCAGCACAACCATTCTGGACGGAGATGAATTGATCGGTGCCACTGACTTTGAGATTCATATGTGGGCCAAACGGGGGAACGGCACCAAGAGCCAGATTGCATATGATCTGGGGCACGAATCAGGTGGCGTGTACCTGTCTCTGGACGATCAAGACTTCCAGGAGAACGACTTTGTTCTGCCCATGCGCCTTGAATTTAAGTATGAACGTCCCAGCGACATGAGTTCTGCTGACTGGAACGCTCTCCGCAGCGGAGAACTGGATATGGTCAGTTTCAGTCTGTTGAAGGATGGTACTTCCGTCGCACTGACCGTTCCTGACGATCAGAAGGCTGAGGACTACTTCTCTATCCGTGTGGATGAGAATAATGAAGACGCAGTCTATGTGGCGGTCAATGTGGCTATCATCGACGGCGAGTATACCGGTGTCGAGCCCGTGATGGCCGACTCCAAGACCGACCTGTTTAAGCTGAATGAAGATTGGCTGGCTGCCGGAAACGAGAATCCTTTCCCTGAGCGAGGACAAATCGAGAAGCGCGGTTTCTTCCTATTCGGCGACGATGGGAAGGACGCTTGCTTCCAGTCCCCGGATGCAATCTATGCTGTGCTCAACACGGACCAGATTACAGGTGGCGGTAGTAGCGGCGGTGGGGGCGGTTCCAGCAGCTACTCCATCAGCGTGGACAAGAACATCGAAAACGGCACTGTGACCGTGTCCCCCAGGAGCGCCTCCAGCGGCCGGACGGTGACCATCACTGTCAAGGCCGACGAGGGCTATGAGTTGGACGAGCTGACCGTCACCGACAAGAGCGGGGACGAGATCAAGCTGACCGACAAGGGCGACGGCAAGTATACCTTCAAGATGCCCCGGTCCAAGGTCACCATTGAGGCCTCCTTCATGGAGATCGACCACCAGGATACCTGCCCCGCCGCCGGCTTCCGGGATGTGGACGAGGACGCCTGGTACCATGAGGCGGTGGACTACGCCCTGGACAACGGCCTGATGTCCGGTGTGTCC
>NZ_JACOPO010000010.1:0-75041 GCF_014287965.1 Flintibacter hominis
CTGTACCGCTATGCCCAGAACGAGGGGTACAAGACCAGCCAGAGCGGCAAGGGGACAGAGGGCTATCTGGACGCCTCCTCCATCTCCAGCTATGCCGTGAAGGCCATGGACTGGGCGGTGAACGCCGGTCTGCTGTCCGGCAAGGGAAACGGTATCCTGGCGCCTACCGCCGGGGCCACCCGTGCCGAGGTAGCACAGATCTTCATGAACTTCTGTGAGGATATCGCAAAGTAAGGCCGATTTTATTCCAATCGTGTACTGGCAAAGGGGCCGCTCCATCATGGAGCGGCCCCTTCTTTTGCTTGGCAACCATAAATGATATGACGACCGTGCGGATTTGTGGAGATGTGGCAAAAAGAGAAATTTTTGTTTTGCCGCAAGTTTTACCAGAACACGGGGTGTAGCAGGAAGCTGCTAAAAATTTGACAACAGATTTTTTGAAATTTTGGGAAAGAATAATGGTGCGTGGAACAAAGCGTTCCACGCCTTTTGAAAACAGGGAAGGAGCGAGGAGAATGAACAACAGCGGTTGTGGAGGATGCGGAAAATTTGTTCTGGGCGTGGCCACTGGAATGGCGGCGGGCGCGGCCCTGGGCATGACTATGGCGCCATCCCACCGACAGATCAAGCGGGCCGCCCATATGGCCGCCAAGCGGGTCAATGAGGCGGTGGAAAACCTGGCCGAGGCCATGGACCTGTAAAGGCAAAACAGAGCCGGACAGTCCTGGACTGCCCGGCTCTGTTTTTGCGGGTTCCCGATTTCTGCATCCAGTCTTCAGGGGGATGTAGGGAGGTCCTCCCTGGGGTGAGCGCTCATCTCCCAGAAATGTAGCTCATGGAGGGAGCAGGCGCGGAAAATCTCCCTGCACTTTTTTGCCCGCTCCGGTGCTAGATCTTGGCAGGCCTGGTCAGTAAACTCGGCCCAAGCCCGGCAGATGGCGTCGTAGCGGTTGCCGGCGTAGTCCCGGACAAAGGGCCAGTAGGGAGTATTTTCCACTCCGGGGGAGCGGCGGATCAGCTCGCCAAAGATCCAGCCATAGCTCAACATACAGGGCAGACAGGCCATCATGCACTCGGCGGCCCCCTCCCCGTCCCGGGCGGCGGCCAGCATACTGTCCACATAGGCCCGATTCTCCGGCCGGAGGGGGAGGGGCTGGATCTCCTCGTCCGTAATGCCGTAGCGTTTCAGGTAGTAACGTCGGGTGGCATCCTCGCTCTCATTGACAAAGGAGAGCAGGGAGTAATAGTTACGGATCTCCGCCATGTCCCGGGAGTGGATCATCCCCCAGGCAAATACCTTGGAATACTCCCGCAGGTACAGACTGTCGTCCACGATGTAGCCCTTGAAGCACTCCTCGGGGAGAGAGCCATCGGCCACACCCTTCAAAAATTTTGTATTCAGGCAGGACTCCCAGATGGGCAGGCTGTCCTGGATGCACTCCTCTAAAAAGTTCATGACTGTTTCCCTCCTATGGCGTTTTGGATGGTCTTCAGCGGCAGGGCGAGCATAATCAGCGTGGTAGCGGTGCCCTCGGGGATCTTGCAGGACAGGTGGTAGGTGATGCTGTACCCCCAGGCCCCCCAGCCGTCCCAGGCGTTTTGAGAGAAAAAGACTACGCCGGAGAGCATCTGGCCAATGAACCGCAGCAGGATGGCCAGCAGTACCCCGCACAGCACCTTCCATTTCTTGCCGTTGCCGAAGATCCCGGCATAGCCCAGGGCGGAGAAGGCAACCAGGTGCTCCACGAAAATCTGGGCCCAGTGGACGGGGGCCCAGGCGGGGATGAGGAAGATGGCCAGAATACCAGTGACCCAGCCGGTGACGCAGGCCAGCCGCCAGTCATAGGTGAGGGCCAGCAGCATCAGGGGAATCCAGGAGCCCGGACTGATGGCCGCCCCGGTGGGAAGGTAGAGCAGAAAGGAGCCCAAAACCAGGGTGGCGGCACACGTCAATCCGCCGTAGCACACAGACCTGGTGTTTAGGCGCAGTCCCCGGCACAGCCAGGCGGTGACGGCCAGATAGGCGACGGTAAAGACAGCGGTGATCATGGTGGAGGGGGTCATTTAACAAACTCCCCCTCTAGGTTAAAGAGATGATCCAGCGGCCCTTTTCCCTGCCCCAGGTCTAGCATGGAGGCCAGGGCGCCGGAGAGATAGGTCTTGGCCCGCTCCACGGAAGTGTCTAGGTCGTAGCCCTTGGCCAGGTTGGAGGCGATGGCGGAGGACAGGGTGCAGCCGGTGCCGTGGGTATTGGGATTGTCGATTCGGCGGCCATAAAACCACTTGGCCTCGCCGGAGCGCCACAGCAGGTCATTGGCGTCGTTCAGGTCGTGGCCTCCCTTGCACAGCACGGCGCAGCCGTACCGCTCACTGATGGAGCGGGCGGCCCGCTCCATGTCCTCGGGACCATGGATGGTCATGCCGGAGAGGACCTCCGCCTCCGGGATGTTGGGGGTGAGAACGGTGGCTAGGGGGAGCAGCTCCGCCTTCAGGGCATCCACCGCCTCCTCGGAAATGAGACGGTCGCCGGAGGTGGCCACCATCACCGGGTCTACCACCAGCTTCTCCACCCGGTATTCCTTCAGCTTCCGGGCGATGACCTGGATCAGAGGCACGCTGGATACCATTCCGGTCTTTACCGCGTCCGGCATGATGTCCGTAAAGACGCAGTCCAGCTGTTCCGCCAGAAATTCAGGCGTGACCTCCATGATGCTCTTGACGCCGGTCGTATTCTGGGCCACCAGGGCTGTGACCGCGCTCATGGCGTATACGCCATTGGCGGTCATGGTCTTGATATCGGCCTGGATACCGGCGCCTCCGCTGGGGTCGGTCCCAGCGATCGTCAATGCTGTTTTCATTGTGAAAACTCCTTTCTTTTTTTGCATTGAAGTTTTATTACGCGACAGCAGGTGGTGCCCCCAAGCTGCCGCGGAAAAATCAGCTCCGCTGATATTTCCCAATTTTCTGGTCGATGGTCAAAATCTCGCCGTCGGGGCGATAGACCACCTTCACATAGGCCGAGACCTTGGGCGCTCCTGCCCGAACGGCCACATGCTGGCATTCCTTCACAATATCCATCAGTTGGTCGTAGCTCTCCCCTTCGATGGTGGTTTCAAAAGGGCCCACCTGATAGTTCAGTCCGGTGCTTTTGATATAGTCGATGACCCGGTCCACGATCCGGCACACATCGGCATCGTTGTCCACTTGGGGCAGTACCTGAATGGCGATGCTTGCGCTCATATTAAATTTCCTCCTTCCAGTTGTCGATGGCTTCATCCGCCAGCTTCTTCAATTCCTCCCAGGGCTGGGTACCGCCGTCGTAGACGGCTACCACATAGTACCCCGCCATTTTGGCAGTTTTTGCAGCGCCTAGGGCGTCCTCGTAAACGGCGATCTCTCCGGGGGAGGCCCCCAGCCGCCGGGCGGCTTCGTGGTACACGTCGGGCCGGTCCTTGCCCCAGCCCACCTCCTCACAGGAGAGAAGAAAGTCAAAATAGTCCAGCACCCCCAGCCGATCCAGACAGGCTTTCATCAGCGGGAGGGCGGTGGCTGAGGCCACGCACATCCGCACCCCATCCCGGCGAAGCCGGTCTAGGTAGAGGGCAACCCCCTCTTTCAAGGGGATGTCTCCCCGGTAGTGCGCCTCAATCATGGCGTTCATCTCCCCAGCGAGAGTTTGGGGAGTGCCGGACAGTCCAAAGGTGCGGATGAACAGCTCCGCCGACTGGGTCATGGTCATAGGCTTGATCCGCTCCAGCAGCTCGGGGGAGGGGGCAAGTCCCTGCCGGGCCAGATACTCCCGGGCCAGACCACGCCAGTAGTCCATGGAGTCTACCAGGGTCCCGTCCATGTCGAAAATGGCAAAGGCTTTATCCATGGGCGGCCACCATGTCCTTTGCCAGCGCCAGCAACTGGGACGTGGCCGCGCCTGGGTCCTCCGCGCCGAAAATGGCAGAGATAACAGCCACACCGTCCACATTGCTGCCCTTCAGCTGGGCGATATTGCCTGCGTTGATACCGCCGATGGCCACCACAGGGATGGACACGGCCCGGACGATGTCCCGCAGGGCCTCCACTGTCAGGTTCCGGGCGTCCTTCTTGGTGCTGGTGCCGAATACAGCGCCCACGCCGATGTAGTCAGCCCCGGCCTCCTGAGCGGCCTTAGCCTCGGCCACTGTGCCGGCGGAGATGCCTAAAATGCGGTCTGGCCCGATGAGGGCGCGGATGTCTCTCCCCCTGAGGTCGGACTGTCCCACATGGACGCCGTCGGAGCCGCAGGACAGGGCAATCTCCACGCTGTCGTTGACCACAAAGGGGACGTTCCGCCGCTGGCAAAGCTGGCGCAGTTCCTCCGCCTCCTGGGCAAAGCGGCCGGGCTCCAGGTCCTTCTCCCGAATCTGGAGGAAGGTGGCCCCGCTGTCCAGCACACGGCGGCAGACGTCGGCCAGGCTCTCCCCCTCCTTCAGCCATGTGCGGTCACTGATGGCATAGAGCAGCATGGACCGGCGGATTTCATCCCTAGTAAATTTCATATCTTACACCCTCTGTCAGTTGTTTTTCAGTCAGGTTGAACACCGCGTCGATGAGATCAGTGCGGAAGGTGGCGTTTCCCGTGCCGTTTTTCAGCCGGCGGGCCTCGGCCGCCTCACCGCACACGCCCATGGCGGCCATGGCGGTACAGACAGCGGCAAAGGGGTCCGACGGCATGGCGCCGCAGAAGGCGCCGATCAGGGAGGTGAGCATACAACCGCTGCCGGTGATGCGGGCCATGGTGGGGCAGCCATTCCGGAGGACCATAGTCTGTTCCCCGTCAGAGATGACATCCAGAGGGCCGGACAGGGCGATGATGCCGCCAATGCGCCGGGCCAGCCCCGCGACCGTCTGGACAGCGGCAGGTAGGCTGTCCTGAGACACGGTGTCAGCCGCCGCCGCATCCACCCCGCTGCCGGACGCCTCCTGGCCGGCCAGACTGCGGATCTCCGAGGCGTTGCCCCGGATGGCGGTAAACCGTACCTTCTCCAAAAGCCGCTTGGCGGATTCCCGCCGAAGGCGGGTGCCACCGGCGGCCACTGGATCTAGTACCACCGGCGTACCAAGCTGGTTAGCACGTTTCCCGGCCAGCACCATGGCGTCTATGTCCTCGATGGCCCCCATGTTGCACACTAAGGCCCGCACTCCAGACACGGCGTCCTCCACCTCTCGGATGTCATGAGCCATAGAGGGGGAGCCGCCGGCGGCTAGGATAATGTTGGCGCAGTCGTTTACTGTGACGAAATTGGTGATGCACTGGACCAGGGGAGCCCGCTCACGGACCAGATGCAGGGCGTTGGAAAAATCAACCATGGGGCGCCTCCCGGCCCAGCTCGGCCAGCATCCGGTTCAGCAGGCCGGACCGCTTGAAGATGAGCAGAGCGGCCACCCCCATGCCGCCTCCCACCAGGGCGGCGGGGGTATAGAGGGGGATGTAGTACAGAGGGGACTGGGCGTCCAGGCCGTAAAACAGCTTCATCAGCGGATAGGCGGTCATGGCCCCCAGCAGGCCGGTGCCAGCTACCTCACCCACCAGGACCAGCCAGATGTTATGGGTCTTTTGATAGATGAGTCCGCCCAGGATGGGTCCAAAAACGGCGCCGACCACTGCCTGAATGGTCCGGCCGGACATCATCCGCATGATCCCGCATAGAAAGGCGGCGGCGCAGGCGTACCACGGCCCCAGCAGGACGGCGGCGATCACATCCACGAAGTGCTGGAAGGGCGCCATGGATGGAAAGTAGACATAGGTGTTCAATACGAAGGCCAGGCAGGCCAGCATGGCGGTAAGCACCATCTTCTTGGTTCGGAGCTGGGTTTTTGCTTGGATCTGCTGCATCGATATTTCCTCCTAAAACGTAAAATGCCGTGGGCCTGTCTTTTACCTCTTAGAAAGACGTTCCCACGGCATCAGCCGAAAAAACTATCTCCCTACGTTGGCATTACCCAAATCAGGTCACAGGTCGAAGCGCACAGCTTCCTCTCAGCCCGTTTGCGAGCTCCCTTGTTGTTTGGCCCCATCCCACGGCTGGAGCCGGCCCTCATTATAATACTTTCAAAATGGGATTGCAAGTTTTTTTGTCCTGGAGTATCCTAAAAATAAAAAAGGTGGAAAGGCGAGCGTGGAAGAAATAGGATTTTTAGACGCTCTGGCCCAGGCCAGGGAGGAGGACGACCAGATATGTCGTCTGACTCAGCTCCGCCAGGAGCTGAAGGGACTGGACCTGTCGGAGCTGGAGCTGCGGGACTGCCATTTCCATGGCTGCCGCTTTACAGACTGCGATTTTTCCAGCGCTGTCCTTGAGCGATGCCTGTTCCATAGCTGCCAGTTGGTTCAGTGCCGCTTTGGAAACAGCTGCTGGCGGGATACCGCCCTCCTAGAATGTAAGGCCGAGGGCAGCGACTTCCGCGGGGCCAGGATAAGGGAGTGCGGTTGGAAGGATACGCTGCTCCGTTACTCCAACTTCAATGAGAGCCAGTGGAGGAGCGCAAAGCTGGAGTGCTGTGACCTGCGGGAGACCACCCTGTCCAGCGCTGTGGTGAAGGAGCTGACGCTGGAAAAGGTGGACCTGACAGGAGCGGAGCTGTTCAGAACCTCACTGAAGGGAACCGACTTGTCCCGGTGCACCATAGACAGCATCTCCCTGTCGGCCAGCTGCGCCGAGCTGAAGGGAGCCAGGATTGCTCCCCATCAGGCGGCGGTGGTGGCCCGCATCTTGGGGATAGATGTGGCGGAATAGGAGGAAAATAGAATGACAGATCAAGAACTGGTGGACAAGGCCTTTGAGATGCACCAATATTCCTATGTGCCGTATTCCCATTTTCCGGTGGGAGCCGCTCTGCTGTGCGGGGATGGCAGGGTGTTTACCGGCTGCAATGTGGAAAACGCCGCCTTCGGCTCCACCATCTGCGCCGAGCGCACCGCTCTGCTAAAAGCGGTCAGTGAGGGGTGCCGGGAGGACTTCCTCGCCATCGCCATCGCCGGCAGGGGGGAGGACTACTGTTGGCCTTGCGGCTCCTGCCGGCAGATGCTCTACGAGTTTGCCCCGGATCTGCGTGTGTTGTGTGCCCGTGGGGACGGCGCCTTCGTTGAGACCAAACTGTCCCAACTGCTGCCCCACGGCTTTGGACCCAAGTCCTTGAAGTAGACTGTTGATTGGAAATATTTTCCGTGTGCATAGACTGCCCTTATCTGGTCAAACTACCTGTGGAACTTGATCCGAGGAGGTGACCTGATATGGTCATGGATAAGATCGCCCTGACCCTGCTGATCATTGGCGGGCTGAACTGGGGCAGCGTGGGACTGTTCCAGTTCGACCTGGTGGCCTTCGCCTGCGGCGGGGCCGGCAGCTTGGTCAGCCGGGTAGTATATGCCCTAGTGGGCCTGTCCGCTGTATGGTGTGTTTCCCTGCTGTTCCGGGATCGAGACCCCGTCGAGGAGCGGAGCTGACCCCTGCGCAGTCAGAGATAACCGATAAAGCCGGCCCGGACCGCACTGCGGTCCGGGCCGGCTTTTCTGAGGACTTTGGCGCGTTTTACGCGCTAGAGCCCTCTTTTTTTACATTGAGACGGAATTTTACAAAGACTTAACAGAGGTAGTGTTTCGCATTTTACATTCCTTTTTTATACTGGGCACCGTAGCACAGATCAAAAGAACCAAGACAGAATAAAAAGGAGTAATCACGAAGATGAAAAAACTGACTTGCCTGGGTCTGGCGCTGGTCATGGCCCTGTCCCTGACCGCCTGCGGCGGCAACAATAACTCCAGCTCCAATTCAAACGGCACCGGCAACTCCAACACCGGCTCCGCCGCCGGGGCGCAGAGCACAGACAACAATACACAGACTGACCTGAGCGGCTCCGTTACCACCAACGGCTCCACCTCGATGGAAAAGGTGGTCCTGACGCTGAATGAGCAGTTTATGATCGACCACCCCGATGTAAAGGCGTCCTACGACCCCACCGGCTCCAGCACTGGCATCGAGGCCGCCAAGAACGGCTCTGCCGACATCGGCCTGGCCTCCCGCGCCCTGAAGGACGAGGAGGTGGCCGACGGTCTGAAGAGCACCACCCTGGCCCTGGACGGCATCGCCATCATCGTCAACGCCGACTCCGCCATCTCTGACCTGACCGTGGAGCAGATTGCCCAGATTTTCAAGGGCGAGGTCGCCAACTGGTCGGAAATGGGCGGCGCGGACGGCACCATCGCCTGCATCGGCCGGGAGGGCGGCTCCGGCACACGGGACGGCTTTGAGTCTATCACCGGGACGGAGGACGTCTGTGTGCTCTCCCAGGAGCTGACCTCCACCGGCGCTGTCATCGAGGCAGTGAAGAATAACCCCCAGGCCATTGGCTACGCCTCCCTCTCCGCTGTGGAGGGCCAGGAGGGCATCAAGGCCATCACCGTCAACGGTGTCGCCTGCTCGGAGGAGACCGTGCTGGACGGCAGCTACGAGATCCAGCGCCCCTTCATCCTGGTGACCAAGGAGGGCGAGACCTTGAGTGAGGCCGCCCAAGCCTGGTTTGACTGGGCTACCTCCGCCGCCGCTTCCGACCTGATCCGTGCCGCCGGCGCGGTGCCTATGGTCTGATTCTGAGAGATCCTTCCGCGACAGCCTCCGCTCTGCTGATAGAGTGGAGGCTGTTGGGCTGAACGAAAGGAGTTTTGGCATTGGAAAGCGAGAAGGTCATGGACTGGGCCGCCTCTAGGGCGGAACACAAGCCGGCCTCCAGTCTCCGCCGGGGCCGGGACACTATGGAATTCATCGTCAAGATGGTATTCCTATTGTGCGGCTTTGTAGCGGTGGGCTGTGTGCTTTTTATCTGTATTTATCTAATTATTGCCGGGCTGCCCGCCATTTTGGAGATTGGCGTCACCGACTTCCTGTTCGGAACGGAGTGGGCGGGCAAACAGGAGAAGTTCGGGATCCTGCCCTTCATCCTCACCTCGGTGGCCGGCACGGCCGGCGCCGTCCTGGTGGGGGTGCCCATTGGGCTGATGACCGCCATGTTTCTGGCCAAGGTAGCGCCGCCCAAGGCGGCTAAAGTCATCCGTACCGCCGTGGAGCTGCTGGCGGGCATTCCCTCCATTGTCTACGGTCTGGTGGGCATGATCGTCCTGGTCCCCGCCATCCAGCGAACCTTCGAGCTGGCCTCCGGCGCCAGCCTGCTGGCCGCTATCGTGGTGCTGGCCATCATGATTCTGCCCTCCATTGTCAACGTGGCGGAGACCTCCCTCCGGGCGGTGCCCAAGGAGTATGAGGAGGCCAGCCTGGCCCTGGGAGCCACCCACATTGAGACCATCTTCCGGGTGACTCTGCCCGCCGCCCGGTCCGGCGTGGCAACCGCTGTGGTGCTGGGGGTGGGGCGGGCCATCGGTGAGGCCATGGCCATCATCATGGTGTCCGGCAATGTACCCAATATGCCGGACAGCCTGTTTACCCCCGTGCGGTTCCTGACCACAGCTATCGCCTCTGAAATGTCCTATGCCGGAGTGGGTACCCTGTGGCGGCAGGCCCTGTACTCCGTGGGTCTGGTGCTGTTCCTCTTCATTATGCTCATCAACGTGATCCTTAACCTGTTTATCAAGAACAAAAAGGAGGGCTGAAGCCATGGAAAAGCTGTCTAAGAGGCGCTGGCTCTACGACCGGGGGCTTCGTGCCCTGCTCTACCTGTGTGGTCTGCTGGTGTGCGCCCTGCTGGTCTTTCTCATCGGCTATATCTTCGTCCGGGGACTTCCCTTAGTCACCTGGGAGCTGCTGTCCACCCAGACCAGTATGCTCAAGGGAACCACCGGCATCCTGCCCCACATCGCCAGCACCATCTACATCATTGTGCTGTCCATGGCCATCGTCCTGCCACTGGGGGTGGGCGCTGCCATCTATCTGACGGAGTATGCCTCCAACCGGCGTTTGGCCGCTATCATCGAATTTGCCGCCGAAACCCTCACCGGGATCCCCTCCATCATCTTCGGCCTGGTGGGCATGATGGTTTTTATCCAGCTTATGGGACTGAAGGCGGGCATCCTGGCCGGCGGCCTGACGCTGGTGGTCATGATTTTGCCCACCATCATCCGCACCACCCAGGAGAGCCTGAAGACTGTTCCCCAGAGCTACCGGGAGGGGGCCCTGGGCCTGGGGGCCGGCAAGTGGCATATGATTCGCACCGTCGTGCTGCCCAACGCCGTGGACGGGATCGTCACCGGCTGTATCCTGGCTGTGGGCCGTATCGTGGGCGAGTCGGCCGCCCTGCTGTTCACCGCTGGCTTCGGCACAGTGCTGTACAGCTTTGGCGAGGCGCTGAATAACTCCTCCGCCACCCTTACCGTGGCCCTATACCTTTACGCCAACGAGCGGGGCCGGACGGATATCGCCTTTGCCATCGCGGCCATCCTGATGATTCTCACCCTGGTTATCAACCTGTCCGCCAGCCTGGTTGGGAAGAAGCTAAAGAAGTAAAGGAGCACAGAGCCATGGACCATACTATCCTGTCCGCCCGGGACCTAAATCTGTATTATGGCGAGAACCATGCCTTGAAAAATATTATGATCGACCTGCCGGAGCGGCAGATCACCGCCCTGATCGGCCCCTCCGGCTGCGGAAAGTCCACCTTTCTGCGGACCATTAACCGGATGAACGACCTGATTCCGGGGGTGAAAATCACTGGATCCCTGACCTATCGGGGGGAGGAGGTATACGCCCCAGGCAGGGATGTAACCGATTTGCGCCGCCGCATCGGCATGGTGTTCCAGAAGGCCAACCCCTTCCCCATGTCTATCTATGACAACGTGGCCTACGGCCCCCGGACCCATGGGATCCGCAACCGTGTGAAGCTGGACGAGATCGTGGAGCAGTCCCTTCGGGGGGCCGCCATCTGGGAAGAGGTGAAGGACCGGCTGAAGAAGTCCGCCCTGGGCCTGTCCGGCGGCCAGCAGCAGCGGCTGTGCATTGCCAGAGCCCTGGCCGTCAAGCCGGACGTACTGCTGATGGACGAGGCCACTTCCGCCCTGGACCCCATCTCTACCTCCAAGATAGAGGACCTTGCCTCAGAGCTGAAAAAAGACTATACTATCATTATGGTGACCCATAACATGCAGCAGGCCGCCCGTATTTCAGATAATACCGCCTTTTTCCTCATGGGGGAGCTGGTGGAATTTGGAGAGACGGAGCAAATATTCTCCATGCCTCAGGACAAGAGAACCGAGGACTACATCACCGGGAGGTTTGGCTGATATGAGGAACCGTTTTAATGAACAGCTGGAGCAGCTGAATGTAGAACTGATTAAAATGGGAGCCCTGTGCGAGGAGGCCATCTCCGCCGCCACCAAGGCGTATGTGGAGGGAGACCGAGAGCTGGGAGAGCGGGCCAGGAGCCTGGAGCAAGACATCGACCACAAGGAGCGGGATATCGAGAGCCAGTGTATGAAGCTCCTCCTGCGTCAGCAGCCGGTGGCCAAGGACCTGCGGGCCGTATCCGCCGCCCTGCGGATGATTTCCGATATGGAGCGCATCGGGGATCAGGCCGCCGATATTGCTGAGATCGCCCGGTATATGGAGAAAAGCGCCATTCTGCGGCAGGTGCCCATGGAGGAGATGGCCCTGGCTGCCATTAAAATGGTGACGGACAGTGTGGACTCCTTTGTCCGGGGTGATCTGGCCCTGGCCCACTCAGTCATCGCCCAGGACGACCAGGTGGACAGCCTGTTCCTGTCCGTCCGGGAAAAGCTGACCGCGCTGATCGCCGGAGGGGAGAATGGCGGCCTCTGCCTGGACCTGCTGATGATCGCCAAGTATTTCGAGCGCATCGGCGACCACGCCTGTAATATCGCCCAGTGGGTGGAGTACGCCATCACCGGGGACTATGAGGATGACTGAAAGAGAAGATTGCCGGACGGCGGCATGGGGAAGAAGGCACAGTCCCTCTCCCGCCGGGGAAACAAGACTGGAATGAGGTGGACCCCTTGATCTATATTCTGGAGGACGACGCCAGTATCCGCAAGTTGGTGGTATACACCCTGAACAGCCAGGGGATGGAGGCGGAGGGCTTTGAACGCCCCTCCAGCTTTTGGCGCGCTCTGGAGGAGCGGCAGCCCGACTTGGTGCTGCTGGATATCATGCTGCCGGAGGAGGACGGGCTGCAGGTGCTGAAGCGCCTGCGGGCCGATTCCAACACCAGAAGGCTGCCGGTCCTGATGCTGACGGCCAAGAGCACCGAGTATGACAAGGTGCTGGGGCTGGACCAGGGGGCGGACGACTACATTGCCAAGCCCTTCGGCATGATGGAGCTGATGGCCCGCATCCGTACGGCCCTGCGCCACTCCGGGCAGGGGGAGAACGGAGGCAGGACCTATCAAGTGGGCGCTCTCTATGTGGACCCAGGCCGCCATGTGGTCCGGGATGGGGAGCGGGATGTAACCCTGACCCTAAAGGAGTTTCAGCTGCTCTGCCTGCTGCTGGAGCGGCGAGGCACCGTATTCACCCGGGACCAGTTGCTTAATACCATCTGGGGATATGAATTTGACGGGGCCAGCCGCACGGTGGATGTCCATATCCGCACCCTGCGGCAAAAGCTGGGAGAGGCGGGCGCCTGCATCGAAACAGTCCGGGGTATCGGCTACAAGGTATCGGAATAGGACAAGGCCGTCAGAATTGAGAGGTGTAGCGGTTTGACATCAAAGATCTTTCGCAATTCCATGGCGGTAGGGCTGTCCGTATTTCTGCTGTCAGTGGCCCTGTTCATGGGAGTGCTGTACCAATACTTCGGCGACCAAATCACCGGTGAGCTGGAGAACGAGGCGTGGCTGGTGGCCCGGGGTGTGGAGTCCATGGGAATGGACTATTTTGACGGCCTCCAGTCCTCCAGCCGCATCACCTGGGTAGGGGAGGATGGAACGGTCCTCTATGACAGTGTGGCGGACGCCTCCACCATGGAGAATCACGCCGACCGGGAGGAGATCCGTGAGGCGATGAATGGTTCCCGGGGGACGGCCCAGCGCCAGTCGGCCACCCTGTCGGAAAAGACATTTTATGTAGCCCGGCGGCTGGAGGACGGCTCTGTCATCCGTCTGGCCAGCGCCCAGTATACAGTGGTGGTCCTGCTGGTATCCATGGTCCAGCCCCTGCTGATCATCCTGGTCCTGTCCCTGATCCTGGCCGCGGTGCTGGCCAACCGGCTGTCCAAGGGGATCATCCGGCCTATTTTGGACTTGGATCTGGAGCACCCGGAGGAGTGCAATACCTATGACGAGCTCTCCCCGCTGTTGACAAGGATCCGGCGGCAGAATGACACCATCCGGGGCCAGATGGACCAGCTCCGCCAGCGTCAACAGGAATTTGCCGCCCTCACCGAGAACATGACCGAGGGCTTTGTGCTGTTGGATCAAAAGGGCCGCGTTCTCTCTTATAACTCCGGCGCCCTGCGGCTTTTGGGCGCCATCCCGCCGGGGGGCGAGGCCAATGTCCTGACGCTGGACCGGACGGATGCCTTCCGCCGAGTAGTGGAGCAGGTGCTGGACGGGGTGCGCGGACAGACCCGCCTGGACCGCCAGGGCCGGTGTGTCCATCTCCTGGCTGACCCGGTGTTCCGGGAGGGAGCTGTGAGCGGAGCGGTCCTGGTACTGCTGGACGTAACAGAGCGGGAGCAGGGGGAGCGGATGCGCCGAGAGTTCACCGCAAACGTGTCCCATGAGCTGAAGACTCCCCTGACAGCCATCTCCGGCATGGCCGAGATCATCAAGGATGGTCTGGTGGACCCGAAGGATGTGGCGGGTTTCGCCGGCGATATCTATAAGGAGAGCCAGCGACTCATTAGCCTGGTGGAGGACATCATCCACCTGTCCCGCCTGGATGAGGGAGGCGTGGGGCTGGAGACGGCGCCGGTGGACCTGCTGGAGCTGTGCCGCCGGGTCATGGAGCGGCTGGAGCCCGCCGCCAAGCGGGCTGGCGTGAGCGTCAGCGTAGAGGGGATGCCAGCTACGATCCACGGGATCCCGGCAGTGTTGGAGGAGATGGTGTATAACCTGTGCGACAACGCAATCAAATACAACCGTCCGGGAGGGAGCGTGGCACTGAACCTCTCCCTAGGGGAGAAAGAGATAGAGCTGTCCGTGGCCGACACTGGCATCGGTATCCCGGCCGAGGACCAGGAGCGGGTCTTTGAGCGATTCTACCGGGTGGACAAGAGCCATTCCAAGGAGATTGGAGGGACCGGTCTGGGCCTGTCCATCGTCAAGCATGGCGCCGCCCTGCACAACGCCGCAATCAGGCTGGAGAGCGTCCCTGGGCATGGAACCACTGTGCGCCTAATCTTTCCCATCTGATTTTTTCATCCCGCGGGAGGCCGCCGGTTTCTGCCGGCGGCCTCCCGGCCTGTTATCCGCACATGATAAAAAACGGAAAAGAAGGGAACTTTTTGGGATAGGGGCCGTCTAATAGAGGGAAAGCTAAATAGGCTGAAACTTTACGACAAAACGGAGGATTATGTTATGAAGAAGATTTTAACGCTTGCCCTTGTCCTGGCCCTGGCTGTCACCGGGCTGTCTGGCTGCTCCGGAAACGGCGGGACCACGTCTGACAAGAGCCCGGAGGAACTGGCCCAGCTCTACCATACTGCCATCACAGACAACGGCGGCGAGATGGTGGAGTATAACCCTGTGATCACAGAGAAAAAAGAGGACGACGGCTCCGCTATGCTCCTTGAGATGCTGGGGCTGGATACTGGCGATATGACCGCTTTTGGAATCAGTGCCTCCATGATGAATGTCAAGGCTTACGCCATCGCCGCCGTCATGCCCGCCGAGGGGAAGGCCGATGCTGTGAAAGAGGGGCTGCAGGGCTACATCGACCAACAGAAGAGCAGCTTTGAGATGTATCTGGCTGACCAGTACGAGGTAGCTAAGAACGCCAGACTGGAAACTCTGGAGGACGGCACCATCCTGATGGTTATGTGTGAGGACCAGGATACGGTCTTTGACGCCATCTCCGCCGCCATCCAGGCCGGCTAAAGCCCACAAAACATCCCCGGTCCCCGGACCGGGGATGTTTTTGTATCAAAGTGAATAAATAAACGGAATATCCAAATATATATTCATTTTTGGTAAATATATATGGAAAATAATTGTTAGTATATGCATATTAATGCAAATAACCTCTTGCAATTACGTTAAGGGAGTGGTAGACTGTTGCCATGGAAAGCAGAGCGGACGGCGCAGACCACCAGACAGAGGAAAAAGCGCGCCCCGCACTGAGATTTGGAGGGAAAAATCATGGCTCAAGTAAAAAAAGTAGTGCTGGCTTACTCCGGCGGTCTGGATACATCCATCATCATCCCCTGGTTGAAGGAGAACTATAATGACCCTGAGATCATCGCTGTTTCCGGCGATGTGGGGCAGGGCACTGAACTGGACGGGCTGGAGGAGAAGGCTATCAAGACTGGCGCCTCTAAGCTGTATATCGAGGACCTGACCGACGAGATGGTTGACGACGTTATCATCCCGTCCATGATGATGGGGGCCAAGTACGAGGATTATCTGTTGGGCACCGCCTTTGCCCGGCCCATCATTGCCAAGCGGCTGGTGGAGATCGCCAAGAAGGAAGGCGCCGACGCCATCTGCCACGGCTGCACCGGCAAGGGCAACGACCAGGTCCGGTTCGAGCTGGCCATCAAGAGATTTGCCCCTGAGATGAAGATTATCGCCCCCTGGCGGGAGTGGGACATCAAGGGCCGCGACGAGGAGATCGACTACGCCGAAGCCCACAACGTCCCCCTGAAGATCAGCCGGGAGACCAACTATTCCAAGGACAAAAACCTGTGGCACTTGTCCCACGAAGGGCTGGACCTGGAGGACCCCGCTAATGAGCCCCTGTATGACAAGCCCGGCTTCCTGGAGATGGGCGTGTCCCCCGCCATGGCACCAGACGCCCCCACCTATGTCACCTTGGACTTTGAGAAGGGATGGCCTGTGGCCATTGACGGGGAGAAGATGAAGGCGTCCGACATCATCCGCAAGCTCAACGAGCTGGGCGGGGCCAACGGCATCGGCCTGCTGGACATCGTGGAGAACCGGCTGGTGGGCATGAAGGACCGGGGCGTGTACGAAACTCCCGGCGGCACCATCCTCTACCGGGCCCACGAGGTGCTGGAGCAGATCACCATCGACAAGGATACCAAGCACATGAAGCAGAAGCTGGCGGTGGACTTTGCCGATCTGGTGTACAATGGCAAGTGGTTTACCCCCCTGCGGGAGGCCCTGACCGCCTTCGCCGTGGATACCCAGAAGTACGTCACCGGCACTGTGAAGCTGAAGCTCTACAAGGGCAATATCATCACCTCTTCCATCACCTCGCCCTGCACCCTGTACTCAGAGAATCTGGTGACCTTTGAGGAGAGCGACTATGACCAGAAGGACTCCCAGGGCTTTATCAACCTGTGGGGCCTTCCCGACAAGGTACAGGCGCTAAGAGAGCAGGGCAAGCTGTAATATTTAAGAGTGGAGAGTGGAGATAAGCCCAATATCTTCGCTCTCCATTCTATTCTTAATATTTGTGAGGTAACTGACATGAAGTTATGGGCAGGAAGATTTCAAAAGGAAACTGACACACTGGTGAACGATTTTAACTCCTCTATCGGCTTTGACGCCCGGCTGTATCGGCAGGATATCCAGGGCTCCATCGCCCACGCCCAGATGCTGGGCAGGCAGGGGATCATCGAGGCACATGAGGCGGAAAAGATCGTAGAGGGCCTGAAGGCTATCCTGGCTGACATTGAGGACGACAAGGTGGAGTTCTCCCTGGACAACGAGGACATCCACATGAATATCGAGGCCATGCTGACCCAGCGCATCGGCGACGCGGGCAAGCGCCTCCACACCGGCCGTTCCCGGAACGACCAGGTGGCGGTGGACACCCGGCTGTATGTCAAGGAGGAAATCCCTGTTATCATCGGCCAGGTGTTGGCGCTGGAGGAGGTCCTGGTCAAAAAGGCCGAGGCCAACCTAGACACCGTCATGCCGGGTTATACCCACCTTCAGCGGGCCCAGCCCACCACCTTTGCTCACTACATGATGGCCTACGCCAACATGTTCAAGCGGGATGTCACCCGGCTGGAGGACTGCCTGGAGCGGCTGGACGAGTGCCCCCTGGGGGCGGGCGCCCTGGCCACTTCTACCTATCCGGTGGACCGCTTCGCCACTGCCCAGGCTCTGGGCTTTAAAAAACCAACCGACAATTCCATGGACTCAGTGTCCGACCGGGACTACGCCATCGAGCTGCTGTCCGCCCTGTCCATCCTGATGATGCACCTGTCTCGGTTCTCTGAGGAGATCGTGCTGTGGTGCTCCTGGGAGTTCAAGTTCGCGGACCTGGACGACGCCTACTCCACTGGTTCCTCCATCATGCCTCAGAAGAAGAACCCAGACGTGGCCGAGCTGGTGCGGGGCAAGACTGGGCGGGTGTACGGTGCCCTGGTCACGTTGCTTACTGTGATGAAGTCCCTTCCCCTGGCCTACAACAAGGATATGCAGGAGGACAAGGAGGCCGTCTTTGACGCCATTGACACGGTGGAGCTGTGCCTGCCCGTGTTTGCCGCCATGGTGGATACCCTGACCGTGCGGCCTAAGAACATGGCCAAGGCAGCGGCCGGCGGCTTCATCAACGCCACCGACTGTGCCGACTACCTGACGAAAAAGGGGCTGCCCTTCCGGGAGGCCTATATGATCGTGGGCCGGCTGGTCAACCTGTGCATCAAGACGGGGGACACCCTGGATACGCTGACCTTAAAGGACTTCCGGGCCATCTCCTCCCTGTTTGATGAGGACGTGTACCAGGCCCTGGCCCTCAAGACCTGTGTGAATGAAAGAAAGGTCTATGGCGGCCCGGCGAAGGAGAGCGTGGAGAAGCAGATCGCCCTGATTGAAGAATTTGTGGCAGAGCGCAAATAAGCCATTGCAAAAATTCCCAGGTTAGACCATAATAGAACTATCATTTCAAAGAAATCCAGGTGGTCCATATGAGTAAGCCAAAGGTATATATCGACGGTAAGGAGGGCACCACCGGCCTGCAGATCTATGAGCGGCTGGGCGGCCGGGAGGACATCGAGCTGCTCCTCATCGACGAGGATAAGCGAAAGGACACAGAGGAGAGAAAGAAATTCCTCAACGCCGCCGACCTGGTGTTCCTGTGTCTGCCTGACGCCGCCGCTGTGGAGGCGGTGTCCCTCATAGAAAACCCTAAGACCCGAATTATTGACGCTTCCACCGCCCACCGGACGGCGGAGGGCTGGGTATATGGCTTTGCCGAACTGCTGCCCGGCCAGCGCCAGCGCATCAAGTTCTCCTCCCGAGTGGCCAACCCAGGGTGTCACGCCACTGGCTTTTTGTCCACGGTGGCCCCCCTGATAGAGCTGGGGGTGCTGCCCAGGGACTACCCCTTATCCTGTTACTCCCTCACCGGCTACTCTGGCGGAGGAAAGAAGATGATTGCTGAGTATGAGGCACCGGACCGGGACCCTCTGCTGGACTCTCCGGCTCCTTACGCCATTGGCCTGTGTCACAAGCACCTGCCTGAGATGCGTCAGGTGGCGGGCCTGGACTTTCCACCCAATTTTCTGCCGGTGCTGGGGGATATCTACAAGGGGATGGCGACCACTGTTATGCTCCAGAACCATCTGCTGAATGGCACGCCCAATGCCCAGGACGTCCACGATCTGCTGGCCGGCTACTACCAGGACCAGAAGCTGGTCCAGGTCACCCCCTTCGGAGGGGCCGGTCCCCGGCTGTATACCAGCCAGCTGGCGGGAAAGGACAGCCTGGAGATCACGGTTTCCGGAACGCAGGAGCAGACGCTGCTTACTGCCCAGTTTGATAATCTGGGAAAAGGAGCGTCGGGGGCCGCGGTCCAGAATATGAACATTATGATGGGGTTTGAAGAAACTGCCGGACTTAGCCTGTAATAGCGTGTCCTGCGGTGGGGCGCGCACTGTGCGCCCCGATGAAATAAAAGGAGGGTATCCCTCATGTTGAATGAAATTTCCGGCGGCGTGTGTGCCGCCCGGGGCTTCCAGGCCGCCGGTGTCCACTGTGGCGTCAAGGCCAGCAGCAGCCCGGATAAGAACGACCTGGCCCTGATCCTGTCGGAGCGGGAGTGCGCTGCCGCCGCCGTCTATACCCTGAACCGGGTGAAATCCGCCCCGGTGTATGTCACCATGGACCACCTGGAGGACGGAACCGCCTGGGGTGTGGTGGCCAACAGCGGCAACGCCAATGCCTGCTGCCCTTTGAGCCACGAGAACGCCCAGGCCATGTGCGCTGCCGCCGCCCAGGCCACCGGCCGCCAGCCAGAGGACTTTGTGGTGGCCTCCACCGGAGTCATCGGAAAAACGATCAACATCGGTGTGATTCAGGCAGGTATGCCAAAGGCAGCCGCCGCTTTGGGTAGGGACGGCTCCGACAGCGCGGCCAATGCCATTATGACGACGGATACAGCGAAAAAAGAGATTGCGATTTCTTTTGAGCTAGGCGGGAAAGAGGTGCGGATGGGGGCTATCGCCAAGGGCTCCGGCATGATTCATCCGAACATGGGCACCATGCTGGCCTTTATCACCACTGACTGCGCCATTACCCACGAACTTCTATCTGATGCTTTGCACCAGGTGGCAGCGAGAACCTTTAACCGGGTGACCGTGGACGGGGATACCTCCACCAACGACACCTGCGCGGTGCTGGCCAACGGTCTGGCGGGCAACACCCTTATCGAGTGGAAGGACGGAGACTACGAGATCTTTGTGGCTGCCCTGGACCATGTGTGCCGCTATCTGGCCCGGTCTATCGCGGCCGACGGCGAGGGGTGCACCAAGCTGATCACCTGCCTCATGTCCGGCGCCCGCAGCGAGGAGAGCGCCGAGCGTCTGGCCAAGTCGGTGGTGGGCTCCTCCTTGGTGAAGGCGGCCATGTTTGGCGCCGACGCCAACTGGGGCCGGGTGCTGTGCGCCATGGGGTACTCTAAAGCCCCCTTCCGCCCGGAGCATGTGGACGTGACGTTCCGCTCTGCCGCGGGGGAACTCCTGGTCTGTAAACAGGGTGAGGCCGTAGATTTTGACGAGGCCAAGGCCAAGGAGGTCCTGTCTCAGAAGGAGGTCATCATTGCCGTGGACCTCCACGAGGGGGAGGACAGCGCGGAGTGCTGGGGCTGCGACCTGACGTATGACTATGTGAAAATTAACGGCGACTACCGCACCTGATCCTGGAAAATGGGAGGCGCTGCGCTGAGATGGCTGCATTGGTGAAGGACTTGGGGGCGGAGCTGCTCCTGAAGCTTCCCATCTATCTTCTTCCGGCAGTAGTACTAGGGGTGCTGTCACGCCGGGGAATAAAAAGCCGGGTGGGGAGATGGTGCGCTGGCCTTCTCGTTCTGGGGTTGAGCGCCGGGCTGCTGTACGGCGTGCTCCGCGCCTTGGGGGTGATCCTGTACCCCAACGACAAAGTGGGAATGTCCTACTACTGGTACGGCTCCAGCTTCCGGGACGAGGGGATCAGAACGGCCGCTTTCTGCGGGCTGTTGCTTTTGGCGGCGGCCATCCCTCGGATGGGGAAGCTGCTTGATAAAAAATGAGGAGGGATCTGTCCCATGTCCTTTAATGAGATCGACCGGGCCCAGGTGCTGGCTGAGGCCCTGCCTTATATTCAAAAATTCACTGGTAAGACCATCGTGGTGAAATACGGCGGCAACGCCATGGTTTCTGATGAGCTGCGCCACGCCGTCATCTCCGACATCATTCTGCTGTCCCTGGTGGGGATCCGGGTAGTGGTGGTTCACGGCGGCGGCCCGGAGATCAGCGAGATGCTGAAAAAGCTGGGCAAGGAGTCAAAATTCGTGGACGGACTGCGCTATACAGACGAGGAGACGATGGATATTGTCCAGCAGGTCCTGTGCGGCCGGGTGAATAAGGACCTGGTAGCCACTCTGAACCGCTTGGGAGGCCGGGCTTTGGGGCTGTGCGGCCTGGACGGTGCCCTTCTCCAAGCGAAAAAGCTGGATGACAAATACGGCCAGGTGGGGGATATCACCAAGGTGGACGCCGCCCCGGTCATTGACGCCCTGAATAACGGCTATATCCCTGTGGTAGCCACAGTGGCCCAGGGGGTAGATGCGGAGGTGTCCTACAATATTAACGCCGACACTGCCGCCGCCAAGCTGGCTGTGGCCCTTGAGGCGGAGAAGCTGATCCTGCTTACCGATGTGCGCGGCCTGCTCCGGGATCCCAAGAATGAGGCCACCCTGATCCCCGAGCTGCAACTCTCCTCTGTCCCTGCCCTGGTGCGGGAGGGAGTCATTTCTGGAGGGATGATCCCCAAGGTGGAATGCTGCGTGGAGTCTGTCCGTTCCGGCGTCAAGTCGGCGGTTATTTTGGATGGCCGGGTGGCCCACTCCCTGCTGATGGAGCTGCTCACCGACGCGGGCATCGGCACCATGCTGACCAACTAAAGGCGCCCCTAAATGGCGTCGGCATCTGGCGGAGAGGGATCGCATGAATTTACCCTCGATTTCTTTCGAGACCGTCGGGAGGAATTTCGTGGGAGATGTCACATTTCCGGTGCCATCCTGGAGGATAACGAGAGAAAATTATGATTCCGCGCCGATGAGTGTCGGAACTCCTTGCGGAAAAGATGTTTCGCGGAGATATGATTGAAGGGGGAACACCATGACCTTTGAAGAGATCAAGGCTCTGGACGAGCAGTATGTGATGCACTCCTATGGCCGCTTCCAGGTGGCCATTGACCACGGAAAAGGGGCTACTGTCTGGGCTGTGGACGGAAAGGAGTATATTGACTTTTCCGCCGGCATCGGTGTGTGCTCGCTGGGATACGGCGATCCGGGCTGGGTGGAGGCCGTTTCCACCCAGGCGGCCAAGCTGGGACATATCTCCAACCTGTTTTACACCGAGCCTTATGCCAAGGTGGCCCAGAAGCTGTGTGTCCGCACCGGAATGTCCAATGTGATGTTTGGCAACTCCGGGGCGGAAGCCAACGAGGCCATGATCAAGCTGGCCCGGAAATACTCCTTTGATCGGTATGGCAAGGGCCGCGGAACGGTCATTACCCTCCATAACTCCTTCCACGGACGCACGATCACGACTCTGGCGGCCACGGGGCAGGATAAGTTCCACAACTACTTTTTCCCCTTCACCGAGGGGTTCCGCTATGCCGATGCCAACGACCTGGATAGCGTGGAAGCGGTGGCCGGCCATGACGTGTGCGCCGTCATGATGGAACTGGTCCAAGGAGAGGGAGGGGTACTGCCCCTGGACCTGGAGTTCGTCCAAAAAGTGGCGGAGCTGTGCGCCAAGCGGGATTGGCTGCTCCTTGTCGATGAGGTTCAGAGCGGCATGGGCCGTACCGGCTCTCTGTTTGCCTTCCAGCAGTATCACATCCAGCCTGATGTGGTGTCCTTCGCCAAGGGCATCGCTGGCGGACTGCCCTTCGGCGGCATCATGGCCAATGAGAAGTGCAGAGAGGTGTTCTCTCCCGGCACTCACGGCACCACCTTCGGGGGCAACCCTGTGGCCGCCGCCGCCGCCTGCCATGTACTGGACCGGATGGACGACGCCTTTTTGGCCCAAGTGAAGGAGAAAGGGGCGTATCTCCGCCAGGCCATCGAAGCCATGGAGCTACCCTGCCTGGGCAAGACTCGGGGGCTGGGGATGATGGTCGGCATCGATGTGGTGGGGGAGCAAACCAACAGCCAGCTGGCCGCCAAGCTTATCGAGAGCGGCCTGCTCATTCTCACCGCGGGACCCGGCTTGAGGCTGCTGCCCCCCCTGACCATCACCCAGGAGGAGATGGACAAGGGGCTGTCCATTATGAAAGCGGCGCTGTTATGATAGAGTGGAGAGAGAAAAGTGAGGGGTGGAGAGATACTCTATCTTCACGCCTCCCTCCTACAAAGATTGGTGATTTGATATGAAAAAAGATTTGTTAAAGCTGCTGGATTTGTCCCAGGAAGACATCACCCTGATCCTGAATACGGCGGACCAGTTGAAGTACGAGCAGAAGCACAACATCCACAGGGATTATCTCAAGGGCAAGACCTTGGCCATGATTTTTGAGAAAAACTCCACCCGCACGCGGGTGTCCTTTGAAACAGGGATGTTCCAACTGGGCGGCCACGCCCTGTTCCTGTCTGGCAAGGAGAGTCAGATCGGCCGAGGGGAGCCTATTGAGGATACGGCCAGAGTGCTGGACCGCTACTGTGACGGAATTATGATCCGCACCTTTGGCCAGGACGAGGTGGAGGAGCTGGCCCGGAACACCAAGATCCCGGTCATCAATGGCCTGACCGACTTCTGCCATCCCTGCCAGGTGCTGGCCGACCTGCTGACTATTCGAGAGCATAAGGCGGTGCTGGAAGGACTGAAGCTGTGCTACATTGGGGACGGCAACAATATGGCCAACTCCCTGATCGTAGGCGGGCTAAAGACGGGGATGGAGGTGTCAATCGCCTGCCCCGAGGGCTACGATCCCGATTCCCAGGTGCTGGACTTTGCCAGGAGCGACCCCGGTTTCCACTTCTCTCTGTTCCGCACCCCCCAGGAGGCGGCGGCAGGGGCCGATGTGTTGATCACCGACGTGTGGGCCTCCATGGGCCAGGAGGGGGAGAAGACCGTTCGGGAAAAGGCATTTGCGGGCTATCAAATCAACGACGGGCTGATGGCGCTGGCCAACCCCGGCTGCATGGTGCAGCACTGTCTGCCCGCCCACCGGGGAGAGGAGATCACAGCCGAGGTCTTTGAGGCCCACGCAAACGAGATATTCGACGAGGCGGAGAACCGCCTCCACGCCCAGAAGGCAGTTATGTACCTGTTGATGAAGGACCAGTAACAGTAGAGAAGGCCGGCGCACAGACTGTGCGCCGGCCTTTGCTGTCGCCTGGAGCTTAACTACGCTGCCAGAGGAGGACCGCTCCATCGGTGGCAGCGGAAAATTCCGCCTCGCCCATATCCTCTAAAGCGGCATAGTCTCCCGCCAGATAATACACCTCCTGAATTTGATCCTGGGAGGGGATCTGGACAGCGGCCCCCTTTACGGTGTCCAGCAGCAGCCCATTCCCAATGGACAAGTGGCCGGAGGATTCAGGCCTGCCTGCGTGGCTGAACAGGGGAGTAAGGTTGGATTTGATATTTTGGGTATAGCACAGATAGACCGCCGTCCGTCCATCGATCTCCCGGTCCAGTACCCGGAACGAGGCGTAATTTCCCCCATAGTAGTAGATGTCGATGACGCCGTCTGAAGCCAGAGAGACGTCCACCATGCCCTCCTGGTACGGCACGGGCCGCTCTACATCGGCGGCGGCGGTGAACACCAGGAACATGGCCAGCATGGCAGCCGCTGTGGCCAGCACAGACAGGCGTTTCCGGCGGGAGAAGCGGCGTTTGACGCCCGCTATGACTTGGGCCTTTTCCCGGTCCACATCCGCTGTCTCCCTGTCCAGATTTTCCTCCCTTCCCATCTCGCGTAGCACCTCGGCACAGTGGGGACAACTTTGAATATGCTCGTCTACCGCCTGGCGGCTCTCCTGGCTGCATACCTCATCACGGTACAGGGGCAGCAGATCCTGAATGATTTTGCAGTTCATTGATCTTCCTCCTTTAATTTTGATCTGGCCCGGTGGTATGTTACTCGGGCCCAGCTCTCTGTCCTGGAAAAGAGTTGAGCGATCTCTCCAAAGGACAGCTCTCCAAATACCCGGAGAGAAAAGACCTCCCGATAGGGCTCAGGCAGGGCATGGAGCCGGCGGTGAAGTTCCATGGCGGATTCCCGGTCCAGCAGCCGTTCCTCCAACTGGTCGGGGCTGGGCTGGCGCTCCAGATCGGGCATCTCCCCGCTCCGCTTCTGCCGCCGCAATCCGGCTAGATATTTCCGTTTGCCGATTTGGCACAGCCAGACATAGAGCTTGCAATCTCCCCGGAAGCTGTCGATGTGCTGGATGGCCTGAAAAAAAGTCTCCTGGGTCAACTCCTCTGCCAGATCCCGGTCGCCGCACAGGACCAACAGATACCGGTACACCTGTGGGAACAGCTCCTCGTAGACCGCTTCAAAAGATTCCATCTTCTCCCTCCTTTCTGCTTATAGGATGCAGATTGGGGCAAATTGTTACAAAAGAGCCATGGAAAAATTTTTCCATGGCTCTTTCTGCCTATAAGGCGCGGATCGTGGATAGAAGAGCGTCGATATCCTCGTCCCGGGTGGACCAGGAGACGCAAAACCGGACAGCGGTATGGGTCGGGTCCGGCTTGGACTGTAAACTAAAGGAGTATCGCTGGGACAGGGCCGCTGCGGCGTGGTCGGGGAGGACAGGAAACTGCAGATTGGTGGGAGAGTTCGCCAGCAGGGGCCAGCCCTTGTCCAAAAAGCCCTGGCGCAGCCGCATGGCTTGGACCACCGCCCTTCTGCCGATATCCAGGTAAAGTCCGTCCTCCAGCAGCGCCTCGAACTGGACGCCCAGCAGCCTGCCTTTGGCCAGCAGCCCGCCGTGCCGCTTGATGAGGTAGCGGAAGTCCTGTTTCAGGGAATCCTGGGTGATGACCACCGCCTCACCAAAGAGCGTGCCCGCCTTAGTGCCCCCCAGATAGAATACGTCACACAGCCGGGCCAGATCGGGCAGGGTTACATCGGAAGCGGCCAAGCCATAGACCAGCCTGGCCCCGTCCACAAACAGGGTCAGATGGTACTGGTCAGCCACCCTGCGGATGTCCTCCAGTTCAGCAACAGAATAGACGGTACCCAGCTCGGTGGGGTGGGACAGATAGATGAGGCCCGGCTGGACCGTGTGTTCGGCGGTGGGGTCGTCATAGTGGCCCTGACAGAACTGGGCGATCTGGTGGGCGGTCAGCTTGCCGTCCTGGCTGGGGATAGTGAGCACCTTGTGACCTGTGGCCTCTACCGCTCCGGACTCATGGACGTTGATGTGGCCAGTCTGGGCACAGATGACGCCCTGATGGGGCCGAAGGGCGGCGGAGATCACGGTGGTATTGGCCTGAGTACCCCCCACCAGGAAGTGGATATGGGCATCGGGAGCCTGGCACAGGTCCCGGAGCAGGGCCCGGGCGCGGTCGCAGTGGGGGTCCGTGCCATAGCCGGGATGCTCCTCCAGATTGGTGTCCACCAAGGCCTGGAGCACCTTGGGGTGAGCCCCGGCGGCGTAGTCACATTCAAAGCGTACCATGGGATTACCTCCTAAAAAGGGGAGGCGGGATGATAGTCCCGCCAGAATATAAGCTCCCCCGCGGAAACCCCGCGGGGGAGCGGCAGATGGAAAACTTCAGCGCAGGATTGCTCCGCAGTCTTGCTCGAGAGTCGCTAAAATAGCCTTCACATCCTCGTCGGCCTCCTCGCTGGTGAGAGAGCGGTCATCCGCCCGGAGGACCAGATTGAAGGCCACAGACTTCTTGCCCTCGGCCACGCCCTTCCCACGGTAGATATCAAAGAGGGAGACCTCCTTCAGCAGACCCTTGGCTCCTCTCCTGATTGCCTGCTCCAGGGCCCCTACGGTAACGGCCTCATCACAGACGACGGCGATATCGCGGGTGACGGCGGGGAACTTGGGCAGAGGGACATACTCCGGATCGGGGCCCTTGGCCAGCATCAGCTCGTCGAAGGACAGTTCCGCACAGTAGAGCTCGGTGTCCACCCCGTAATTCTGGGCCACCAGAGGGTGAATCTGACCGAAGATACCGATACAGTCACTGCCGGACCACACGGTGGCCACCCGGCCGGGGTGCCAGGAGGCGTCGGAGGGAGCGCCGGTGGGCCCCTCGAAGTGGATGTCTACTGCCCGGATCTCCTTCAGAATAGCCTCGACGGCCCCCTTCAGGGTGAAGAAATCCATATCCTCGCCATAGGCGCCCATGGACAGCACCTTGGCCTCATTGGCTAGGCCGTCGTCCTGATTCATCTGGTTCAACGCGCCGGTAAGGGCTTCCGTAAGCCCATTCACTCCCATATTTTCCAGCTTCTCCTTGGAGGCGGCGAGAGCGGGAGAGTCAGGAGAAACAGGGGTGGAGCCAGATTTGGGCAGATAGATCCGGCCCACTTCATACAGCTTGGCAGACTTGTTGCGGAAATTGTAGTTCCGGGTCAGGATCTCCAGCATAGAGGGCAGGGTAGTGGTACGCATAATGGAGGTGTCCTCTCCCAGGGGGTTGAGGATCTTGAAGCTCTTGCGGGCGTGATAGTCGGCGGGCCAGAGTATCTTGTCATAGTAGGTGGGGGAGATAAAGGAGTAAGTGATGATCTCGTCATACCCACAGGCCCGGCATACGGAGCCCAGGGTCTGCTCCAGCTTTTGCTCCGGCGAGTAGCCGCCCCGGGTGGTCTCCCCCCGAACAAGGGTGGAGGGGATCTTGTTGTAGCCGTGGAAGCGGGCTACCTCCTCGGCCAGGTCGGCCATACCCACCACGTCGCCGCGCCAGGACGGGACCGTAACCTGGTCCCCCTCCACCTGGAAGTCCAGCTTTTTCAGAATGGCGGTCATCTCGGCGGCACTGATCTCGGTACCCAGCAGGGCGTTGATCTTGTCCGGCTCCAACGTCAGGATCCGGGGCTGGGGCACGAAGTTGAGGATGTCGATGACGCCGTCCACCACCTCGCCGGCGCCCAGCAGTTCCACCAGCTCACAGGCCCGGTTTACGGCGGGGAGGGTGTTCAGGGGGTCCAGTCCCTTTTCAAACTTGGCGCTGGCCTCGGTGCGCATCCCTAGAGCCAGGGCCCCCTTACGGATGCAGGTGCCGTCAAAGTTGGCCGACTCGAAGACCACGTCCACCGTGTCAGCCACGATCTCGGAGTTCTCACCGCCCATGATGCCCGCCAGGCCAACTGCCCGATGCTCATCGGCGATGACCAGATGGTTGGCGGTCAGCTTGCGTACGTTGCCGTCCAGGGTGGTCAGCTCCTCGCCCTCCTCCGCCCGGCGAACAATGATCTTGCCCCCCTTTACGTAGCGGTAGTCGAAGGCGTGCATAGGCTGGCCGTACTCCAGCATGACATAGTTGGTGATATCCACGATGTTGTTGATGGGGCGCACGCCCATAGCCCGCAGCCGCTCCCGCATCCACTTGGGGGAGGGGGCGATCTTTACGTTTCGCACCATCCGGGCGGTGTACCGAGGGCACAGGTCGGCCGCCGGAGTTTCCACGTCCAGCAGCTCCACCAGGGAACCCTCGGCCCCGCCCTTGACCAAGGGCTGATGGAGGCGCAGGGGCTGGTCAAAGGTGGCGGACACTTCTCTCGCCAAGCCGATGACCGACAGGCAGTCGGGGCGGTTGGGGGTGATCTCAAACTCCACCACATGGTCATCCAGGCCAACGACCGGCTTCAGGTCATCTCCGGGCTTGCAGTCCTCGCGGAGGATAAAGATACCGTCTGGGATGCAGTGGGGGAACTCTGCCTGCTGGGCGTGGAGGTCGGCCAGAGTGCAGATGGAGTCCATCTTAGTGTTATAGGCCACTAAATCTCCTTCATGGAGGTTGGCGCATGCTGTGTCGGGGCAGGCGGTGGAGCCTCCCAGGTCCAGACAGGTGTGGAAGGAGCCGTTGGGCTGGGCGGAGGCCTCCAACACCTTAGCGCACACCACGGGGCCGAATACCTTGTCCCCGGCCTTGATATCGGCGGGGATGGAGGGCTTGTCCTTATCCAGAGGGTGGTAGTCGTTTAGGAGAGCGGCGGCGGTTATGACAGCGTAGGGGAAGTCCCGCTCGTCCAGTCCCAGCTCAGACAGACCGCACATCATGCCGTTGGACACCACGCCGCGCAGCTTGCCCTTCTCGATCTTCTTGCCGCCGGGCAGAGTGGACTTGTGCAGGGCCACAGGGACCAGGTCGCCGGGATGGATGTTCCAGGCGCCGGTGACGATCTGGACGGGCTCGGCCTGCCCCACATCGATCTGGCATACCCACATATGGTCGGAATCGGGGTGGCGCTCCATGGACCGGATCTGGCCCACCACCACGTTGGAAATTTCAGAGCCCAGGTCGTGGGTCAGCTCCACCTTGGAGCCAGACAAGGTCATGGCCTCGGCAAAGTCTTTGTCATTGGCCTCAACGGTGACGAACTCGTTGAGCCATTTGCGAGATAGATTCATATTATAAAACTCCCTTTGTTTGAATTAGGAATGAGGAGTTAGGAATTAGGAATTTTGGGGTCCGGCTGCCGCCGGACGGCCGGGAATCAGGCCGCCGAAAGGGACGCCCCAATTCCTGACTCCTAATTTCTAATTCCTAATTGATTCTTGGAACAGTTAAAATTGCTCTAAGAATCTCACGTCGTTCTCGAAGATGAGCCGCAGGTCGGCAATCTTGAAGCGGCGCATGGCGGTGCGCTCCAGACCCATGCCGAAGGCCCAGCCTGAATACACATTGGGGTCAATGCCCGCCATCTCCAGCACCCGGGGGTGGACCATGCCGGCGCCCAGCAGCTCAATCCAGCCTTCTCCCTTGCAGGTGGGACAGCCTACGCCGCCACACTTGTGGCACTGCACGTCCATTTCACAGGAGGGCTCGGTAAAGGGGAAGTGGTGAGGGCGGAAGCGGGTCTTGGTGCCCTTGCCGTACAGCTGCTCCACCACCGTATTTAGGGTGCCCTTTAGGTCGGCCATGGTGACGCCCTTGTCGATGACCATGCCCTCTACCTGGTGAAACATGGGGGAGTGGGTGGCGTCCACCTCATCTTTACGGTACACACGACCGGGGGCGATGATGCGGATAGGAAGGGGCATGGTGTCCATAGCCCGTACCTGCATGGGACTGGTCTGACTGCGGAGCATCACCCGGCTGTCCTCGTCAAAGTAGAAGGTATCCGACCAGTCCCGACTGGGATGGCCCTCGTCGGCGTTCAGGCGGTCAAAGTTGTATTCGGCCAGCTCCACCTCCGGCCCATCCAGCACGGTAAAGCCCATGCCCACAAAGATGTCCTTGATCTCGTCCAGGGCGATATACATGGGATGCTTGTGGCCCAGCTTGACCGCCTTGCCGGGGATAGTCACATCAAGCGCCTCGTCCCGGAGCTTCTGCTCCAGGGCCTGCTTTTCCAGCTTCCTGGCGGCTGCCTCAATGGCCCCTTCCAGAGCGGCCCGGACCTCGTTGGCCAGCTGGCCCATGGCGGGTCTCTCCTCGGCGGAGAGGGAGCCCATACTCTTCAGCACATTGGTGAGCTCTCCCTTCTTGCCCAGGTACTGAACCCGGAGGGCATCCAGGGCGGCGGGATCGGCGGCCCCCTCGATGGCCGCAAGGGCCTGAGACCGGATGTTCGCTAACTGTTCTTTCATGGATAAAACTCCTTTGTTCGGGGACGATCAGGGAAGATATTGGCTGACCGGAGCCCGCATGGTGATATTATGCCGGGGCATCTGGTACAGCCCCTTACGGATATCGGCAGCGCCGTGCCGGGTGGTGACGGATACGGAGAAATGTTCGGTGAGATAGGCGTCGGACCAGGAATCGGTCTGCCCGTGGGGATAGGCGAAGTAGTCTACCTCTACGCCTACGTTCTCCTCAATGAGGTCGATGCTGGCCTGCAGATCCGGGAAAATGCGCTGGGCGTATTCCTCTGGTGTTTCCTCCTTGATATGCAGGATGCCCCGGGGATCTGCCTCCTTGTGGGAGTCGTAGGTGTGGGAGCCGAACTCCACCAGCCCGGACTGGGCCATCTCTCGGCACATCTCCCAGGTGAGAAAGTCGGGCTTGGTGTCCACGGTCCGGCGGACGATCATAGCGATGGCGGCCTTGGCCTGAAATTCTTGAAGCAGGGGATAGGCAATTTGGTAGTTGCTGGCATAACCGTCGTCAAAGGTGAGCATGACCGCCTTCTCCGGCAGGGGCTCTCCCGCTGCCAGCTCCCGGGGTAGGACCGTGGTATAGCCGTTGTCCGCCAGCCACTGCAGGTCCTCCCGAAAGCGGCTCTCCGTAAGCGTCCAGTCGTTAAGCTCCTCGTCGGTATCAGGCACAAAGTGGTGATACATCAGGATATACAGAGTGTGGTTATCCACGGGCGGCGCCGGCTCCTCCACCACAGGCGGCGGCGTTTCAGCGGGTTCCTCTTGAACAGGAGGTTCGTCTGGCATCGAAGGCTCCACAGGGACAGCAGGGCCTTCAGGCTCATCGGGAGAGGAACTGGGGAACTGATTGACAGAAAGGTCCGGCAGAGTATCGCCGGTGTCGGAGGGCGTGGACTGGTCAGTATCCTCCGTCTCTGGAATAGGGACAGAGGAGCTGACATCAGAACCGGGCAGGGGACTGGGGCCAGCCTTTTGGCAGCCGGCTAGCAGAAGCACACAGGTCAAAGCAGCCAGGATCGGGATAAATCGACGCTTCATGGCACATCACCTCATGTTTCAAAAAACAAAAAGACCTTCCATCCCCAAAATTCAGGGACGAAAGGCCAGCCTTCCGCGGTACCACCCGCATTCGTACACACTTGTACGCGCTCAAAGCCCCGATAACGGTGGGCAGACCGTCCCCCTCTCAGGGGCCGCTCCCAGGCGAACCAAGGGGCCGTTTCCAGGCAGGCTCTCAGCCGGTGACCTACCCTCTCTGACGAACACAGTTCCCCTATTTTCCTGTTCTCCGCAATTTACACTAAAGGTACTTATATCACAAAAGCGCCGGGAATGCAAGTCATCCCGACGAAAAATATGAAAAAGCTGACCCGCAGAGAAAGAGGAGGCCTGAAAAGGGCCGGATGCAGGGCCCCTCGGGAGAACCAAAGAGGAGGGCCGGGCGGGGCGGGCCGCAAGGAGGAGCGGGACAAGATTGAGCCCAATCAAGCAGAGAATAAGCCCCTTCCAGTCCAGGCGCTCCGCGCCGTAGCGACACAGGAGGAGGGAGAGCGGTATCTCTCATGGCGGGACTTCCTTTTTAAAAGAAGTTTCATTCTGTATATACTTCCCTGTAAAGAGGGGGCTGATCCCTTGAGGGCCAGGATAATAAAGCATAAAATCTGAAAAATAAAATTCCTATTAAAAAAGTAGGAAATTAAGGATAGACAAATTCTCCCTCCCGTGATAGAATAAAGACGCCTCAAAGGACAGGCCCTGTTTGGCGGCCCAGTCCAGGGGGCATGATACTGTTTAGACAGACCGGCTCCAGAGCCGGAAACCATAGGAGGGGTTCCCATGCTGGAATTACAGCATATCAGCTATGACGTGGAACAGGACGGCGACAACAAGGGCATCCTGCGCGATATCGATTTGACCATCAGCGAGCGGTTCGTGGCCATCACCGGACCCAACGGAGGGGGGAAATCCACTCTGGCCAAGGTCATCGCCGGCATCCTGACGCCCACCCAGGGGCGCATCCTGCTGGACGGAGAGGATATCACCGGCCTGTCCATCACCGAGCGGGCCCGGAAGGGCATCAGCTTTGCCTTCCAGCAGCCGGTTCGCTTCAAGGGGCTGACGGTGAAGGATCTGATCACCCTGGCCAGCGGAAAGAGCATCGGCGTGCCGGAGGCCTGCAACTATCTTTCAGAGGTGGGCCTGTGCGCCAAGGACTATATCGACCGGGAAGTGGACGCCTCCCTGTCCGGTGGAGAGCTGAAGCGCATTGAGATCGCCATGATTATGGCCCGTTCCACCAAGCTGTCTGTCTTTGACGAGCCGGAGGCGGGCATTGACCTGTGGTCCTTCAGCAACCTCATCCAGGTGTTTGAGCACCTGCATGAGAAGATCAACGGTTCCATCCTCATCATCTCCCATCAGGAGAGGATTTTGAACATCGCTGACCGCATTATCGTCCTGGCGGACGGCCAGGTCCAGCGGGACGGGCCCAGGAAGGATATCCTGCCCTCGCTGCTGGGAGCGGCGCCTGAGGTTTGCAGCGCCCTGACGGACAAGGTGCGGTAAAGGAGGGATTTTTATGGACGCAATCCAAAAGAACCTGCTGGAGCAGGTAGCGGAGCTCCACGGCGTGCCTGAGGGGGCCTATAACATTCGGGCCAACGGGAAGGCGGCTGCCCGGAATACCACTGCCAGCATCGATATTGTTTCCAAGACGGACAAGGACGGCATCGACATCATTATCAAGCCCGGTACCAAAAACCAGTCGGTCCACATCCCGGTGGTCCTCAGTGAGAGCGGCCTGACCGAAACGGTGTATAACGACTTCTTCATCGGGGACGACTGCGACGTGACCATCGTGGCCGGCTGCGGCATCCACAACTGCGGGGTGCAGAACTCGGAGCACTCTGGTATTCATGCCTTCTATGTGGGGAAAAACGCCCGGGTGCGTTATGTGGAGCGCCACTACGGCGAGGGGGACGGACTGGGAGAGAATATCATGAATCCCACCACCATCGTGGAGATGCGGGAGGGCAGCTACATGGAGATGGAGACCACCCAGATCAAGGGAGTGGACTCCACCATCCGCACGACTAAGGCCAAGCTGGGGCCCAATTCCACCCTTATTATCAAGGAGAAGGTGATGACCCACGGCCGCCAACTGGCCAAGTCCGATTTCACAGTGGATCTGGACGGGGAGGGCTGCCACACCAATGTCATCTCCCGGTCTGTGGCCCGGGGCGAGTCCAAGCAGGTGTTCCTGGCCCGCATCAACGGGAACGCCGCCTGCTACGGCCACTCTGAGTGCGATGCCATTATCATGGATCAGGGCGTGGTGTCCGCCATCCCGGAGGTCACCGCCAACTGTCTGGACGCCCAGCTCATCCACGAGGCGGCTATCGGCAAGATCGCCGGAGAGCAGCTCACAAAGCTTATGACCCTTGGCCTGACGGAGAAAGAGGCCGAGGAACAGATCGTCAACGGATTTTTGAAATAAAGATTGAATTCGGGGAGGGCCGGAGGCCCTCCCCCTCTTTTTTTGTCCGGGGAAGTGTGGTAGAATGGGAAAAAATCTGTGACAGGGGAGAGAACTGTGAGGACCGTTTACTTTGACATGGGGGAGCTGAATCGATTTGGCGCGCTGGGGCTCTTAAGCAGCGAGGCGAAGGTCCTTCCCGCCGGGACTGTGATCCACACCGAGCAGGCCAAGGTCCGGAAGGAGCTGCCTCAGTATCAGGAGATGGCGAAGCGGGCCGGGGTGTTCTTTTTCTTTGAGGACGAGGACATTCCCAACGCCCCGTTTTTTACAGTGCCCTATATGGAACTTGTCGCCCGGGACCGGGATGGCGGCTGGTATGGCCGGGCGGAATCCATCGGAGACGGGGTTTACTGCGTCACCCCGGACGGGGCGGTGTTCCTGGTGTCGGAAGGTATGGAGCGATTTTCCGGACGGCTGCTGGCGGGGGAGGAGGTCCGGGAGCTGTGGGAGCCGGCCCTGGAGCTGACGGTATACCCATCGAAGACGGCGGCGGCCCAGGTGGTGGAATTAGTCCCAGTGGAGGAGCTGCTGCCAAAGGGATGGAAGGAGCGGGAAAAATGAGTATGCTTGCCACCACAGAGCAGATGAGGGAATTGGACCGGAGGACCATTGAGGAGCGGGGGATTCCCTCTCTGGAGCTGATGGAGAACGCCGCCCGGGAGGCGGCCCAGGCGGTGGTCGATCTGGTGGGGCCTGTGAAGGAGCCAAGACGGCCGGATGGCGTGATTGGGTCGGCTGTTTCGGTAGCATTTGTTATGATGGAGGACAGCCGGGAGCCCACGCCGGAGGAGCAGCGGGAGATGGAGGCTGTCCGGGCCATCGTGGAGAGCAAAAATACCGACCCCACCCAGAGGATCGCTGTTTTCTGTGGTCCTGGCAACAACGGTGGGGACGGCATTGCCGCCGCCCGCATCCTGCTGGAGGAGGGCTATCGTGTCCGTGCCTTTTTGGTGGGCGGCCGGGAGAAGATGACGCCGGACGCAAAGGCGATGGAGGCCCGTCTGATCGAGGCCGGCGGCGTGCTGGAGCCTCTGGACCTGGAGGACAGGAGGCTGGCGGCCTGGCTGGGGACTTGCGACTGCTATGTGGACGCCCTGTTCGGGGTGGGGCTGAAGCGGCCGCTGGAGGGGGATTTTTTGGCGGCGGTCCAGTGGATGAACGGCCGGCGGGCCCCCGTAGTGTCATGCGACCTGCCCTCCGGAGTGGATGGGGACACTGGGGAGATACTGGGCCAGGCTGTCCAGGCCGAAACTACAGTTACCTTCACCTGCGCCAAGCCGGGGCTCTATTTGGGCGCTGGTGCGGGCTGTGCCGGAGAGGTGCGGGTGGCCCATATCGGCATCCCCCAGGACCTGGTTCACCAGATGATATGGCGGGGCCCGGAGCCAATAGAGCTCCGTCCGGACTATATGCACTGGAATCTCCCCCGCCGGCCGGCAGACGGCCACAAGGGGGACTTTGGAAAGGTGTTTATTTTGGGGGGCAGCGAGGGCTATACCGGAGCTCCTGTGCTGGCCGCCTGTGGGGCGCTGCGCACCGGAGCCGGACTGGTCTATGTGGGAGTGCCCCGAGAGATCTATCCCATTGTGGCTGTCAAGTGCCAGGAGGCCATGGCCTTTCCTCTGCCGGAGGAGTATGATAAACTATTGGAGAAGGCCCGGTCCTGTGATGTGGCTGTGATCGGTCCGGGCCTGGGCCGGCATCCGCGGATGGAGCGGCTGGTGCGCTCCCTGCTATGTGACCTGGAGATACCGGTGGTGCTGGACGCCGATGGCATAAATGCCCTGTCCGGGCATATAGATAGTTTGGACAGACGGCGGGCGACCACGGTCCTGACCCCTCACGCCGGGGAATTTGTCCGGTTGACGGGGTGTGCCCTCCCCATCCAGGACAGGGTGACGGCAGCCCGGACTTTTGCCAAGGATCACCGCTGCACGTTGGTCCTCAAGGGGCGGGGCACTGTCACTGCCGCTCCAGACGGCCGCACCTGGCTCAACGGCACCGGGAATCCCGGCATGGCAAAGGGAGGTTCCGGCGATGTGCTGGCCGGGATGATCGCCGCCCTGCTGGGACAAAAGCACCTTCAGGGACCCCATGCCACGGTGTCGGAAACAACTGCTCTGGCTGTGTGGCTTCATGGGAAGGCCGGGGACAAGTGTGCTCAACGGTTTGGGGAGTACGCTATGCTGCCCTCTGACCTGATTGGGATGCTCCCCGAGGTGCTGAAGGAGAATGAGGAGCGAAAATAAAAGCCTATTCATGACGCTTTGGAGGGAAAACTGTGCGCAAACTTCTGTTTTGCGTACCAATGATGATCCTGCTGCTATCCGCCTGTACCGGCGGAGCGGAAGGGAACGAGGCGGAGGAGCTGGCCTTACAGATCCGGGGGGAGTATCTGGCCATGAGCTCCTGCGCGGGGCAGGCGGCCATTACCGCCGACTACGGGCAGCGGGTGTACCAGTATGAGCTGGCGGTGGCGGTGGACGGCGAGGAGACCACTCTGACCCTGTCCGCTCCGGACACGGTGGCCGGCATCACGGCCCGCGTTACAGGGCAGGATGGACAGCTGGAATATGACGGTCTTTCAGTGGAAACGGGCCCGCTGGACCCGGAGGGGTTGAGTCCTGTGTCCGCCGTCCCCGCCCTGCTGGAAGGGGCCCGGTCAGGCTACATCGTGTCCTGCGCGCTGGAGGAGGACGGCGCCCTGCTCCGTATGGACTGTGGGGACCCGGAGGGAACTCCGGGCACCGGAAGCGAGGTATCCCTGTGGTTCGACACCTCTACCCATGCCCTGTCCAGAGGCGAGATATCGGTGGACGGATTCCGGGCCATTTTATGTGAGTTTACAGATTTTGCTATGTCCTAGGGGAACAGGCCCTTGGGAGAGGAAAATGGGGCGGCAGGCCCTATTTGGATACAAAAGAAGGTATGACCGATGACAGACAGACGGAAGGCCCGCACCTGGGCGGAGATAGATTTGGGGGCCATGGCACACAATTACCGGGCCCTAAAGGCCTTGACCCCGGCGGGCTGCGGATTTTTGGGGCTGGTCAAGGCGGACGCCTATGGCCATGGGGCGGTTCCAGTGGCCCAAAAGCTCCAGGAGCTGGGAGCGGATATGCTGGCGGTGGCCTGTGCAGCCGAGGGGGAGGAGCTGCGGCGGGGCGGTATTGTCCTGCCCATCCTCTGCCTGGGCCAGACGGACCCGGCGCTGGCCCAGGACCTGCTGGACTGGAACATCACCCAGACTGTGGAGGATCTGGAGTCCGCCCAGGCCCTGTCCCGAGTGGCGCTGGCCGCCGGAAAGAGGCTGCGCGTCCACCTGAAGGTGGACACTGGTATGGGACGGCTGGGGTTTCTCTGGGGGGATGGAGAGAACGGTTCCGCCCTGGAGAAGATGACCGCCCTGTGCGCCCTGCCTGGGCTGGAGGTGGAGGGGATGTTCACCCACTTCGCCGCTGCGGATGAGGACGAGACCTACACCGCAGCCCAACTCAGGCGGTTTCTGGAGGCGAAGAAGGCTCTGGAGGACCGGGGGCTTCATTTCGCAATTTACCATTGCGGCGCCAGCGCCGCTGTGTTACACTATGGGCAGAGCCACATGGATATGATTCGTCCCGGCATCGCCCTATACGGCTTCCCGCCTGCGCCGGGGATAGAGGCCCCCGGCCTGATCCCGGTCATGACTCTGAAAAGCCGGGTGGCCGCCGTCCGGCCAATGCCTGCCGGAAGCCCCATCAGCTATGGCTGTACCGCCGTGCTGGAGCGGGATTCCAGGGTAGCTGTCCTGCCGGTCGGTTATGGGGACGGCCTGCCAAGATCCCTGTCCAACAAGCTGCAGGTCCAGATCGGGGACAGGCTGTGCCCCGTCCTTGGACGCATCTGTATGGATATGTGCATGGTGGACGTGACGGACCTGCCCGACGTGGCGCCGGGGGATGTGGCCCGGATCTATGGCCCTGGGCTGACCCAGCGCGCTGCGGATCAGGCTGAGACCATCGTCTATGAATTATTGTGCCAGCTCTCCCGGCGGGTCCCCCGTATCTATTTGGATGGTGGAAGGGAGATCCGTTGAGTTTGGCCCCCAAAATCCACCGGACAGGCTGGCCCGCTGCCTGTCCGGCCCCGTGACCGCCCGGCTCAGACCCACATAGGATGAGTTGGAGCGGCGGAGAGGGGAGGACCTCTCCAGGGTACAAAGGCGCGGCGGGCTTGGTCAAAGCAAAAAATGCTATTTTTTGGCGGAGAGTATAAACCCCGCCGCTCCGTGGGAGAATCATAGTACAGCGTTACATAGGACCCGGTGGGCGCCTGTAACGCGTACTATCTTTCCAGCGGAGTGTGAATGTACGTGGATAACAGCGTGAAGCGAGGCGACATCTTTTACGCCGATCTCAGCCCGGTGGTGGGCAGTGAGCAGGGGGGCGTGCGGCCTGTTCTGATCGTCCAAAACGATACGGGCAACCGTCATAGCCCGACTGTCATCGCCGCGGCCATCACCTCCCAGACAGGGAAGGCCAGACTGCCCACCCATATCTCGGTGGCACCTCTGAGCTGCGGGCTGCCCAAGGAGTCGGTTATCCTTCTGGAGCAGGTGCGGACCCTGGATAAGCGTCGCCTGCGGGAAAAGATGGGCCGACTGGACGAGGGAGTCATGAAGCAGGTGGATACCGCTATCGCGGTCAGCTTCGGGCTGCACCCAGAGACCATGGTGTAAAAGTAAGCGGCTCCGCCTATGGGCGGAGCCTACATAAGACAGCGACAGAGATAGGAGTACTTATCATGAAAAAAAGCAGGAGATGGACCCTGGCGGCGGGAACCGCCATCTTGGCCGCCCTCTGCCTGGGGGCTGGAGTGGTGCTGGCCGCCAACGGGGACCAAAATGACCCTCTGGTTACCATGAGCTATCTGGATGAAACGGTTATTCCTGAGGTGGTGGCCAAGGTGGAGGAGAACACTAAGGTCCGGCAGCAGGAGCTATCCACCCAGCTGGCTGCCCAGATAGCCAAATATCAGCAGGAGATAGAGGCGGCAGGCGGTTCTGCCGGTTCTGGCAGCGCCTCCTATACCCTGGTCACGATGACCAGTGGTCAGACCATGGCTCTGGAGGTAGGCTGCGAGGTCCTTCTCCGGGTGGGATCGGCCACGGTCCAGTCCAATACCAGCCCCGCCCTCATTGATATCTCCACCGGCGGGACCGTGAACAGCGGCGCCTCCCTCACGAAAAACCACCTCTATATGTCCACCATCCCAGACCGTACCCTGAAGGCAGCTGCCAGTGATGTGAAGCTGTTGGTCCGAGGCGGCTGGTCCGTTTCCTGAAATTGTTGAATAAGTGAGAAAGCCGCGGCCCACGGGCCGCGGCTTTCTCACTTATTGAGGTGACTGAGACTTTTTGGGCCAGATGCCCTTGACTGCTAGGACAAAGACAGAGGCGTGGAAGATGTTGATTGCGACCCACCCCACTCCGGTGGCCAGAGCCACCGCATCCAGCCCCATGGCCCCTACCAGCAGATAGGTCCCGGCTACCCGCATGGCGATCTGAATGGTGGTGCCCCAGAAGGTAATGTTCATCCGTCCCACGCCCCGGTACCAGCCGACCCAGGCGTGACCGGTGAAGGACAGGAAATAGAACCAGCTGATGTACTTCAAATAAGAGATACATAGCTCCATCCCTTCCGCCTTGCCGCCCAGGAATAGGGCAGACAGGGGATAGGCGCCCAGATTTATTGTCAGGGAGAAGAAAAGACCCATGGTCAAAAGGGTAAAAATCCCCCATCTAAATCCCTGATAGGTGCGGAGTTCCTGGCAGGCACCCCGGTTCTGGGCCACAAAGATTGCGATGGACTCACATCCACTTATGCCGAAGGCCTGAATGAAGTTCTCCACACGGGTGGCGGCGGTGAAGGCGGAGATGGGAGCGGTACTTACCAGGCTGATGCCGTTGACTGCACTCTGGATGATGAGCTTGCCCAGGTAGAGACTGGACTGTTGGAGGGCCGCCACAGCGGCATAGCTGCTGGTCAGCCGGACCAACTGGCGGTCCATTCTCATATCTCCCCGATGAATCGTAAGAAAGGCACGCCGTTTGCGAATGTAGAGGAAGCATAGCAGGGTGGACAGCAGCTGGGCGGAAGCGGTGGCCAGAGCGGTCCCCTGAATGCCCATGTCAAGCACCGCCACCAGCAGCCAGGCGCAGACTAGGTTGTATCCAAGGGAGGCGAGAAGAAAGTACAGGGCGGCCTGGGTGTCTCCCACAGCCCGGAGGGTGGCGGCCAGATAGTTATAGGTGAAGGTGAATACCATGCCAATTAGAATAATGCGCAGATAGGAGGACACATCTCCCATCAGCTCCGCTGGAGTCTGGATGACGCCCAGTAACTGGGGCAGGAAAATCTGGCCCAACAGGACGGCACCCAGGGTACATCCGCCGATGAGGACGGCGGACACATAGAGCTGCTGCCGCAGACGGGGGAAGTTTTCCTCGCCGTAAAACTGAGCGATCAGGACGGAAGCGCCCATACAGGCCCCGGTGATGACGTAGATAAACAGGTTCATTACGCTCTCGGCTACCCCTAGGGCGGCAAAGGCACTGTCCCCGATGTAGTAGGTCACCACCAGAGAATTGATGATGTTGTACAGCTGCTGGAGCACGTTGGCGGCCAATAGAGGCAGACAGAGCCGGACCAGCTGGGGCATAATAGGGCCAGAGGTAAGATGTATTTCTCGTGACACCCGAAAGCGCCTCCTGTTGTCAATCGTTCTTCGCATACTACTATACGGCAAAATACAAAATTTGTAAAATAAAAAATTTTACCCCAAAAGATAGGGAAGGAATGACAACGGAAAAGGAGGGAAATACTGTCAACAGACAGAAAGAGGCAGGATATGACAGAGGGCCTGTCCTATAATCAAACCATCTGGGACATAGGGGCGGCCGTCTGCCTTCCCCTGGAAAGGAGCCACAAGAAATGCCTGTGAACTGCACTGAAGAGGAGCGCCGGCTGACCGCGGCGGTGACGGGAGAGCTGGATCACCATGGGGCCAAAGCGGTGATGGAGGAGCTGGACCGGAGGATCGACGCCGCACTGCCCAGGGAACTGACTCTGGACCTGGGAGGGTTGACCTTTACCGACAGCTCCGGCATCGCCGTGCTGCTGCGGGCACACCGCCGGATGGGCCAGGTGAGAGGAGCCATGCGGGTGATCAACACGCCGGGGCAGGCGGAAAAGGTGTTCCGGGCCGCCGGCCTCCAGCGTATCATCCGATTTGAATAGAGGGGGCGGCCCGCCCTGCACGAAGGAGGACCTACATAATATGAAAATTGAAAATCATGTGAATCTGGAATTTCCCAGCCGCTCCGCCAACGAGGGCTTCGCGCGGGCGGCGGCGGCCTGCTTCGCCGCCCAGCTTGACCCCACGCTGGAGGAGGTCAACGACGTGAAGACCGCGGTCAGCGAGGCGGTGACCAACGCCATCGTCCACGCCTATCCAGACACCATTGGCAAAATCGCCATGAAGCTGCGTCTGCGGGAGGATCACAGCTTGGAAATCGTCATCCGGGACTGGGGAGTGGGGATCGCTGATGTGGACCAGGCCAGGACACCACTGTTTACCACAGGGAACGAGGAGCGGTCCGGAATGGGCTTCACCATTATGGAGAGCTTTATGGACACGCTGAAGGTCCGCTCTGCCCCCGGTAAGGGGACCACTGTGACCATGCGGCGGAAGATCGCCCGCCGGGCTGGGCGGTGAGCGGCACTCTCTCCGACCTGGATCTGCTGGAAGCGGCCCGAAATGGGGACAGCCGGGCCTGTGAACAGGTGCTGGAGGAGAACAACGGTCTGATCTGGAGCGTAGTTCGGCGGTATTACGGCCGAGGTGTGGAGCCGGACGACCTATATCAGTTGGGGTGCCTGGGCTTTCTGAAGGCGGTCCGCGGCTTTGACCAGTCCTATGGCACTCAGTTTTCTACCTACGCGGTCCCCAAGATCGCCGGAGAGATCCGGAGATTCCTTCGGGATGACGGGCCGGTGAAGGTGAGCCGGGGGCTGAAGGAGCGGGGGATGTCAGTCCGGAATGCCAGGAGTAAGCTTTCCACCCGACTGGGCCGGGAGCCAACCCTGTCTGAATTGGCCCAGGACACCGGGTTGTCCCCGGAGGAGATTGCCTCGGCGGAGACCGCGGCGGAACCTGTTATCTCCCTTCAGGCGGAAACCGGAGATGGGGGATTGACCCTGGAGGGCCTGCTTACTGCCGGAGGCGAAGAGGAAGGGCTGGTGGAGCGGCTCACACTCCGCACTGCCCTTTCCACCCTGCCGGAGCGGGAACAGCAGGTGCTGCTGCTGCGGTACTACCGAGGAATGACCCAGGTTCAGACGGCGCGGGTGTTGGGCGTGTCTCAGGTCCAGGTATCCCGGTTGGAGCGTCGGGCGCTGGACCGCCTACGTCAGGAATTGGTCCCATAAAAAGGAAAAATGACCCAGGCCCAAAGGCCTGGGTCATTTTTTGAAAAAGAGAGGACAGTCCCAGGGAGAGGAGGGACTGTCCAAAAGGGTTTGGCCGGATAGGGGATGAAAAGGAGAGAAGAAGATCATCCCAAGGCCAAATAAGGGAAGAATTGTCCGGCAAAGTGGGAGAGGGGAGCGCCGGACATCAAGCTAGATAACGAAGCAGCTGGCCGGGCTGATCGATGTGATAGAACATCAGACCGGCCATATCTTCTCTGCTGTCCACATTTCGCATGCCAATCACGGCGTGGTCACGGCTTTTCTTGGCGGGCTTGCCGACCAGCTCACCGAAGCGAAGGCTGCCGAAGCCATCTTCGTGGGATTGAACGGCGGTCTTGATCCCTTTGACCAGGGGGAGGTACATCACCTCACCCTTGACCAAGGCGATGATGCGGAAATTGGTGATGGCATAGAGCGTGTTCTTTTCCAGGCACTTTTTATCCATGAAGGGCCGAGCGGAGAGGGCCACAGGTAGAAACAGGGCTACGATGGCCATAATAAGGACATCGGTGAAGGAGCGGGTGCCAGTAATAGAGCTGAAGACCATCAGGACAATGACTGCTGCCAGAACCAGGGCGGAAACGATCCAGGTGAGCAGAATCGAATTTTTGCTGTCGTGATCGAACAGGGAGAAGGGCTTGGGGCGGCCAGACCAGCGGACTTCTTCTCCTTCCCAGAGGATGTTTTTCAAACGGGTGTCCATGATGTACATTGCCTCCTTGTGTTGTTTGTATCCTGATTATAGCAGAGAAGAAATTAAATGGGTGTTAACGAAAAGGAGGTCCAGATTAAAAAGTTGACAAGGAGGCATTTACGCCTCTCCGGCAATAAAAAAAACCCGGTCCCATACTGTGAAACCGGGGGCCCAATATTAGGTGGACAGCCGGCTTTGGCGGAAGCGGCTGTCCGTGTGTGCTGGCTGACAGACCGCTTTCGGGAGAGAGAAAGGGGCGTCAGCCGGAGAGAGAAAGGGTCCGGGAAAAGTGAGGAAACCCGGATGATGCGGGCAGAGAAGTATTCACTGTCTGCCTTCGCGTGGGAATAGCTCCTACCTGTATTATAGCATCGGGGGAGTGAAATGGGTGTAAATGAAAGAAAGGAAGATGTAAAGAAACCGTTAATCACCGTCGGGGGACAAAAACAGCTCCGGAGGGAGAGACCCGCTCCGGGGCTGCTCTAAGGTCTGCCTGCTCTGCTGGTGGGGTCAATCCTCCAGCATACGGTAGCCAATGCCAAGCTCGGTGTGGATATATTTGGGCTTGGAGGGATCCTCCTTTAGCTTTCGGCGGATATTGGCCATGTTGACCCGCAGAATCTGATTGTTATTGTTGCCGCCGTAGGGCCCCCAGACGTGCTCCAAAATAAAATCGTAGGTGAGCACCTTCCCGGCGTGAATGCACAGCAGCTCCAAAATCTTGAATTCATTTTGGGTGAAGTGGATCTGCTCTCCTGCTAACAGCACCTGGTGCTTCGTGATATCCACCACAAGGTCCTGGACCTGATACACGTCCCTCTGGGCGCCCTGGGACATCTTCAAACGATCCGCCCGGCGGAGCGTGGTGCGGATACGGGCCAGCAGCTCGGACACGCCGAAGGGCTTTACCACATAATCATCCGCCCCCATGTCCAGAGCGCGAACCTTCTCCGACTCGCGGTCACGGGCGGAGATGATGATGACAGGGACCTCTCGGGGCAGGTCGCTGAGCTGTTCCAGCACCTCCAGCCCGTCCATATCGGGCAGTCCCAGGTCCAGCAGGACCAGGTCGGGGCTGTGGGAGAAGAACAGGGAAAGCCCCTCCTTGCCGCTGGAGGCGGGGATGGCCTTATAGTCATTGGCGGCCAGCGCGCGGCAGATAAAGTTGCTGATGGCGTGCTCGTCCTCGATGACCAGGATCAGTCGTTTTTCATTCATGGTCAGACTCCTTCATGGGGAGGCCGAAGCGGATCACCGCTCCGCCCTCCGGGGCGTTGCCCGCGGCAAAAAAGCCGTTGTGGGCCTTGATGATGCTTTGACAGACAGACAGACCAATGCCCATCCCGCGGGTGGAATCCCCGTTCAGATCTCGGGACAGAGGCCGGCCAGACTGGACGGCCTGACACACCTCCGGGGGCAGTCCTTTGCCGTGGTCCCGGACCTCCACCACTGCCCACTCGTCCTGACGGAACAGATTGAGCAGGATGCCGGACTGGCTGCCGGAGTGGCGGACCGCGTTCTCCAGCAGGTTGACCATCACCTGCTTGATGAGCATGGGCTCCATAGGTAGGTATAAGATATCCTCGGACAGCTCCAGATCCACATGACAGTTGGGGAACCGGCGCCGGGTGGTCAGAATGGCGTCCCCCGCCACCTCCTCCAGCATCTCCTCCCGCTTTTTCAGGGGTATGGTGCCGTCTTGAATTCGGGTGACGGACAGCAGATTTTCCACCATGACGATCAGAGCATCAGCGTCTGCCTTGATATCGTTGGCAAGGGAGGCGTTTTTTTCTGACCGGAGGATGTCCTCGCTGGACAGAAGGACAGAGGCGGCGCCGGAGATGGCGGTCAGAGGGGTGCGCAGATCATGGGACACGGCCCGGAGGATGTTGCCCCGGATCGTCTCCCTGGCGGACTGTAACTGGATGGCCGCTTTTTCTGCGTTGAGCTTTTCATTCATCTCATAGAGGGTCTTGGTGTTCTTTTCCCGGCGGACAGCCTCAATGGCCTGCTGCTTGACCCGGGAAGTAAGGGCGCACACGATACAGGAGATAGCCACCATGGACAGCATGGCAACCGGGTAACCCGTATGGCTCAAGGAAAAGGCGGAATAGGGGACCATAAAAAAGTAGTTGATGCAGAAGGTCCCTATGATGGAGGCGGTGATCCCATAGGCATAGCCGGTGGTAAAAAAGGAGATGCACACCACTGCCAACACGAATACCAGGGCGGAATTGTTTTCCCCGCCAGTGTGGGAGATCAGAATGCCGCTGGTCCAGTAGGCGGCGTACAGCAGAAGAGCAGTGGTTAGGATATCCCGGGGGACCGAAGGTATTCGGTGGACCAACTGGTCCATATAGCCAAAGAGGGCTTTGCATCGCTGCGTCAGGGCGGACATGTCCATTCTCTCTCCTTCCGGGACCCTGCCGCCACAGAGGAGCGGAGGCATTGGGCAAAAATATTATATCAAACCTGGCCCGAACCGTAAAGTACAGACACTGTAAAAAAGCCGAAGAAAAATCCGGATGAAAAAAGACGGCGATTTCTTGTATCTGGGGAGGAAAAATGATATAATAATACGATTTCCGGCCTGTGCCGGGCAAACTGGAGAAAAGAGGTCGAAACGATGACATACAAAGAGGAATTTATCACATTTATGGTGCGCTCTGGCGTGCTTACCTTTGGGGATTTTACCACGAAGTCCGGACGGAAGACCCCTTATTTCGTCAACACCGGGAACTACAAGACCGGGGCCCAGGCGGCCAAGCTGGGAGACTACTACGCCGCCTGCATTCAGGAGCATATGCCGGAGGGAATCACCTGCCTGTTCGGCCCCGCCTACAAGGGGATCCCTCTGGCGGTGTCCGCCGCGGCCTCTCTGTACCGGAACTATGACCGGGACCTGCCTTACTGCTTCAACCGCAAGGAGGCCAAGGACCACGGCGAGGGTGGTTCCATGGTGGGCTACAAGCCACAGGACGGAGATGATGTGGCCATTATTGAGGACGTGGTCACCGCTGGCACCGCCGTCCGGGAGTCTATCGAGCTGTTTAAGCATGTGGCCAAGGTCAACATGAAGGCCCTGTTCGTGTCGGTGGACCGGATGGAGCGGGGCACCCGGGACTGCTCCACCCTGGATGAGCTGCGCCAGGACTATGGTATCCAGGTTTACCCCATCGTTACCGTCCGGGAGGTCATCGCCTTCCTCCATAATAACCCTGTGGATGGCAAAGTCTATATTGACGACGAGATGAAGGCTAAAATGGAAGCCTACCTGGCGGAGTACGGGGCCAAAGCATAAACCTATAACCCCCCGTCCCCTTGGAGAGCATGGGGGGCATCAGGGGGTAACTGGTCCCCCCTGAAAATGCGGTGTGCGAAGCGCATATGTTTTTCCCGCAGGAGAAAACCCGCATTTTGAATGGAGGCGTACCTGGCAGAGTACGGAGCCAAGGGCTGAGAGAGCCTTTGATTGGAGGTGCTGGAATGAACTGTCCATACTGTGGCGGATCAATGCTGGAAGGGACGTTCCACGACCGGGGAGACAGCTATATTCTACCGGCCGGGGAGGTGCCTCCCAAGCTCTGGACCAAGGCTGTCCTGAAGAAAAAGCACGCCATTTTGCTGCCTCCGGAGTCCTTTGGCGCTGTGTGGGCACAGCGGCCAAGTGCGTTCTGGTGCGGGATATGTAAAAAAATGCTGGTAGACTATGGGGAGCTGATGTCCCAGGTTGAGGGGCAAGGTACTGAGGGAAAGGAATAGGTCCCATGGCAGAACAAGGAAAGCACCGCCATGCCGGCCACCGGCAGCGGATGAAAACAGAATTTCTGACCCGTGGGTTGGAGGGCTGGCCGGACCACAGGGTGCTGGAGCTGCTGTTGTTTTACGCCATTCCCCAGGGGGATGTGAACGCCATCGCCCACGACCTGATCGACCGCTTTGGCTCTCTGGCCGGGGTGTTGGATGCCTCGGTGGACGAGCTGACAAAGGTGCTGGGGGTGGGGGAGCACACCGCGCTTCTGCTGCGGCTTATCCCCGCTCTGGGCAGGCGCTACCAGATGGACAGGAGCGACCTGGGAAAGATTATCAACAGCATCCACCAGGCTGAGGAGCTCCTGGGTCCCTATTTTTTTGGGGCGAGAAACGAGATGGTCTATGGCCTCTTCCTGGACAGCAAGCGAAAGGCCCTGGGGGTCCGACTGGTGTCAGAGGGCAGCATCTCTGCCTGTGACATCAATATCCGGCGTATTTTGGAGGAGGCGGTGGGTCTGCGTGCCTCCAGGCTGTATCTGGCCCATAACCACATCAGCAATCTGGCCCTTCCCTCCGACGCCGACTGGCAGGCCACTGATGTCATCCGCAGCGCCCTGCTGCCCGCTGGGGTGACGCTGGAGGACCATCTGATCTTCGTGGACGGGGACGTGGTGTCCCTGATGGAGACAGAGCGCCGGCAGGGCCGTCCCATGTATCAGCTGTTATAAGTACCCGCTCCTCCCCCTGCAAAAACGGTGGGAGGAGCGAAAAACTCTTGTGTTGGAACAAATGTTCTGATATAATGAGGAGTAATCTGTATAGACTACTGGCGAGGTGAAGGGAATGCCCAAATTTGAAGTGGTTTCAGAATATACCCCCAGCGGCGACCAGCCGGAGGCCATTCAGGCTCTGGCCCAGGGGATCGAGATGGGGCTGGACGAGCAGACCCTGCTGGGAGTGACCGGCTCGGGCAAGACCTTCACCATGGCCAAGATCATCGAGAAGGTCCAGCGTCCCACCTTGGTACTGGCCCATAACAAGACTCTGGCCGCCCAACTGTGCGCCGAGTTCCGGGAGTTTTTTCCCAACAACGCGGTGGAATACTTCGTATCCTACTACGACTACTACCAGCCGGAGGCCTATATCCCCCATACGGATACGTTTATTGAAAAGGACTCCGCCATCAATGAGGAAATCGACCGTCTCCGCCTGTCCGCCACCGCCTCCCTGCTGGAGCGGCGGGACGTGATCGTGGTATCCTCGGTGTCCTGCATCTACGGCCTGGGCGAGCCGGAGGATTTTGAGAAGATGATGGTTTCCCTCCGGGTGGGTGCCCAGATGGAGCGGGACGAGATGCTGAAAAAGCTGGTGGCCATCCGCTACGAGCGCAACGACATCGCCTTTGAACGCAATATGTTCCGTGTCCGGGGAGACACGGTGGAGATCTGGCCAGCCTACTGGAAGGACACGGCCATCCGGGTGGAGTTTTTCGGGGACGAGATCGACCGCATCAGCGAGATCAATGTGGTCACCGGCACCCCCATCCGTCGGCTGACCAATATCCCTATCTGGCCTGCCACCCACTATGTCACTCCCAAGGAGAAGATGGACGCCGCTATCCAGGAGATCTACAAGGAGTTGGAGGAGCGGGTGGCTTTCTTCGAATCGGAGAACAAGCTCATTGAGGCCCAGCGCGTCAAGCAGCGCACCATGTACGACGTGGAGATGATGCAGGAGCTGGGCTACTGCTCAGGCATTGAGAATTACTCACGGGTGATTGAAGGCCGCCCCGTCGGCTCGCCTCCCCATACCCTGCTGGACTATTTCCCAAAAGACTTCGTTCTGTTTATCGACGAGAGCCATGTCACCCTGCCCCAGGTGCGGGCCATGTACAATGGGGACCGGGCCCGCAAGACCACCCTGGTGGACTACGGCTTCCGCCTGCCCTGCGCCTTTGACAACCGGCCGCTGAAATTTCCGGAGTTTGAGCAGCGGGTCAACCAGGTGGTCTATGTATCCGCTACCCCTGGGGAGTACGAGCGCACCCGTTCCGGACAGATTGTGGAGCAGGTCATCCGGCCCACCGGTCTGCTGGATCCCCGCATTGAGGTCCGTCCCGTAGAGGGCCAGATCGACGACTTGATCGGCGAGATAAACCAGCGTACCGCCAGGAACGAGCGGGTGCTGGTCACCACCCTGACCAAAAGGATGGCGGAGGATCTGACCGCCTATCTCCAGGGGGCGGGGATCAAGGTGCGCTATATGCACCACGACATCGATGCCATGGAGCGCATGGAAATTATCCGGGATCTGCGCCTGGGTGCCTTCCATGTGCTGGTGGGGATCAACCTGCTGCGGGAGGGGCTGGATCTGCCTGAGGTGTCCTTAGTGGCCATTCTGGACGCGGACAAGGAGGGATTTCTCCGAAGCGAGACTTCCCTCATCCAGACCATCGGCCGGGCGGCCCGAAACGCCGAGGGCATGGTCATCATGTACGCCGACACCATCACACCCTCCATGCGCCGGGCCATGGACGAGACGGAGCGGAGGCGGGAGAAGCAGGACGCCTTCAACAAGGCCCACGGCATCGTACCCAAGACAGTCATCAAATCGGTGCGGGCTCTGCTGGATATCTCTGCCGAAGGGGAGGATACCCCGGAGAAGAAGGGCGAGGTCCAGGGCCTCACTAAACAGCAGAAGGCAGAGCGGATCGCCCGTCTGGAAAAAGAGATGCGCGAGGCTGCCAAGATGCTGGAGTTCGAGCTGGCGGCCGCCCTGCGGGACCAGATCATCGAGCTGCGGGGGAAATAACCGTGAGCGCAAAATTTTCTATGGGTAGAAACTGTGTGGAGATATTCGATTTTTGGTGTAATGACCGGGAAAGTAACGATCCCTACGGCACCGAGTTCAAGGTTCGTGTGTGCTCCAATGGCGAGGACAATTACGGAGAGAGCGAGGAAGAATATGTCGGCACCGGCTCTTGGATGTGCGGGATCGAAGAGGTCAGGAACTTTGTGGGTCAACTGGATGAGATGAATCATCTCCAGGGGAAACACGCTGAGATTAAAGATGTTTCCTACGGAGGCAGGCTGTGCTTCGATCTGGACCGCATGGGCCATGTTCAGGTCAGCGGTACGCTGTTTGGTGTGTATGGGATCCAAAGCCTCAAATTTGAATTTACAGGGGATCAGACCGCCCTGGGACCCTTTTTGGACGGCCTGCGTGAATGTTTGAGGGGATGAGCCAATGGTCATGCCCAGGCGCAAACAAAACCGCCTGCCCGATTGCGACTATGGCCGACCGGGGTATTATTTCATCACGATTTGCACCCGCGGAAAGAGACATACACTTGGGACTGCCGTAGGGGCCGATGCTGGTGCGTTATTTAAAACGCTCTGTCACCGTAGCGTGGGATGAACCAGTGTGGCAGGATGATTATTACGACCACATCATCCGCAACGACCGGGACTATCGACGCATCTGGCAATACATCGACACCAATCCCGCCAAATGGCGGGAGGACCGCTACTACTGTGATATGGAGAGAGAAAATGACCGTGCTCAACCGGCTGAAATGCCTTAATTCCCTGCATTTGAAACTATTGGCGATGGCGCTGATGCTGTGTGACCATATGTGGGCCACAGTGATTCCCGGGGCCGCGTGGATGACCAGTATAGGCCGGCTGGCTTTTCCCATCTTTGCCTTCCAGATTGCGGAGGGCTTTGCCCGCACCCATCATTTCAAAGGATATCTGGGGCGGATCTTTCTGTTTGCCCTGATCTCCGAGATCCCCTTTAATCTGATGTACGGGGGGAATGTGATCTATCCCTTCCATCAGAACGTGCTGTTCACCTTCTGTCTGGCCCTGCTGATGCTGCGTCTGACCCGGGCTGGGGCGGAAAAAGGCGGTCTCTGGCGCTATCTGACCCTTGGAGTGGCCTGCTGGCTGGGCTATGTTCTGGGCCAGCTGTCTATGGTGGACTACGGCGGTCTGGGGGTGCTGACGGTGCTGCTGTTCTGGGTGTGCCGGGAGCTGCCCTTTGGCTGGCTGGCGGAGCTGGCTGGGCTGTGGATCATCAACGGCGTGCTGATGGGCGGGATGCAGTTTCCAATCTCTCTGGGAGGACTGGAGTTCTCCTTCCCGCAGCAGGGGCTGGCCGTGCTGGCCTTGCTCCCTATTTGGATGTATAACGGGCGGCGAGGGCCCGGCGGGCGGGGATTCCAATATTTCTGCTATGCCTTTTATCCCGTCCATATTTTGATCCTGGCTGTGCTGTGGATCTACATACTGTAAGAGAAATGAGGCGATCCCGTGGCAAAGCAGAAGGATGAAAAAACCAATGTGATGCGGATCTTGGACCAAAAAGAGATCCCCTATACCCCCCACACCTATCCCCACGAAGAGGGGGAGGCGGTGGACGGGGTGACGGTGGCCGGGATCATAGGCCGGGATCCGGAGTGTGTGTTCAAAACGCTGGTGGCCCGGGGGGCGTCCGGTGCCTTGTATGTCTTTGACATCCCAGTGGCCGACAGCCTGGACCTGAAAAAAGCGGCCAAGGCGGTAGGGGAAAAGTCCGTCGCCATGCTCCACCAGAAGGAGCTGCTCCCCCTGACAGGCTATGTCCACGGGGGCTGCTCGCCCATCGGTATGAAGAAGCAGTACCCCACGGTGTTCCATGAGACAGCGGAGATTCTGGACACCATTATCGTGTCCGCCGGTAAAATCGGCTGTCAGGTGGAGCTTTCCCCCACAGACCTGATTGGGCTGGTTGGGGCGGAGACCGCCGATCTGACTGTTTGAAAAGGAGAAGACTATGTCTACCAGCCCTGAATTTGTTGCCTATCTCTGCGAACAGCTGGAGGGAACGGGGGAAGTCCGCTCCCGCAAGATGTTCGGAGAGTATATGGTGTATCTCAACGACAGGCCTGTGCTGCTGGTGTGCGACGACACCCCCTTTGTCAAGATGCTCCCCTGTGTGGAAGGGCTGCTGGGAGACCGCCCCTCCGCCGCCCCCTATGAGGGGGCCAAGCCCCACTATGTCCTGGACCCGGACGACGGGGAAACCCTGCGCCGGGCGGCGGAGCTGGTGTCCCCAAACAGTCAACCGCCCAGGAAACGGAGGAAGCAGACATGAGAGAGCAAGCAGACAGGGAAAAATTCCAATACCTCCCCACCGCTGAAAACGGGTTTCTCCTGCTGGGAAAATCGGAGGAGGGGGGCTGGACGGTGCTGGAGGAGTCCGGGCCGAGCCCGGCTCCTGAGCCGGAGCCAGAGGAGCCGGCGGGAATTTATCCCTGCCCCTGCTGCGGATTTCTTACCTTCCCCGTGCCCAAAGAGGAGGCCCTGGCCTATATCTGTCCGGTGTGCTTCTGGGAGAACGACCTGTTTGATCCCGGCGAGGACGACCCCAGCGATGAGAACCGCGGCATGACCCTGCGCCAGGGCCGGGAAAACTACCGGAAATGGGGGGCGGTGCGGGAGGACCTGGTCCGCTTCGCCCGGGAGCCCCGACCGGAGGAAATGAGACTGGATCCTTCGACTCCCTGGGATGCGGCATTTCCCCGGAACATTCAGCCCAACATGGATGAAATCGCCCGCTGGGTAGGCAGTCCACTGTTTTTCCGGCTCCAGAGCTGGATGGAGAACACTTACGGGGTGAAGCCCGCCATCGAGTTCAGCGGGTGTTCCATGGATCGTGGCTGGAACGTGAAGTATAAAAAGGGATCCGGGGCCCTGTGCGCCTGCTACATCCGGGCGGGCTGGTTTACCGCCCTGGTGACGGTGGGGGCAAAGCAGATGGAGGAACTGAACGCCCTGCTGCCCACCTTTTCCCCGGCCTTTCAAACCGTGTTTGAGAATACCCCGCTGTTCAACGGCGGCAAGTGGCTGGTGCTGGATGTGAAGCGGGAGGAGCAGCTGGAGGATGTCCGACGGCTGGTCCTGCTGAAGGCCGGACCGCCCAAAGGGAAACAATAAGGAGAACCAGATCATGCATACTCATATTACTGTCAAAGGCGCACGGGTGAACAACCTGAAGAATATCGACGTGTCCATCCCAAGGGACAAGCTGGTGGTGCTCACCGGACTGTCCGGGTCGGGTAAATCCTCCCTGGCTTTTGACACCATCTACGCCGAAGGGCAGCGCCGCTATGTAGAGTCCCTATCCTCCTATGCCCGGATGTTTCTGGGCCAGATGGAGAAGCCGGATGTGGACTACATCGACGGCCTGTCCCCGGCTATTTCCATCGACCAAAAGACCACCAGCAAGAATCCCCGCTCCACCGTGGGGACGGTGACCGAGATCTACGACTACCTCCGGCTGCTGTGGGCCAGGGTGGGCACGCCTCACTGCCCCATCTGCGGCAAGGAGATCCGTCAGCAGACCATAGACCAGATTATCGACCAGGTGCTGGCCCTGCCGGAGGCCACCCGTATCCAGGTCATGGCTCCTGTGATCCGGGGAAAGAAGGGGGAGCACGCCAAAGTTTTTGAGGATGCCCGGAAGTCGGGCTATGTCCGCTGCCGGGCGGATGGCATCACCTATGACCTGTCCGAGGAGATCAAGCTGGAGAAAAACAAGAAGCACGATATTGAGATCGTGGTGGACCGGCTGGTCATTCGGGAGGATATCACACGCCGGCTTACCGACAGCGTGGAGATCGCCTCCAACCTGGCGGGGGGCCTGGTGGTCATCAACGTGGTGGGGGAAGACCGGGATATCCTGTTCTCCCAGAACTACGCCTGTGAGGACTGCGGCATATCCATTGAGGAGCTCACCCCCCGGATGTTCTCCTTCAACAATCCCTTTGGGGCCTGTCCCACCTGTATGGGCCTGGGCTCCCAAATGAAGATCGACCCGGACCTCATCATGCCAAACAAGAATCTATCCATCGTCGAGGGGGGGATCACCGCCTCTGGCTGGAACAACATCAAGTCGGACGGAATCTCCCGGATGTACTTTGACGCATTGGCCAAGAAATATAAGTTCAAGCTGAACACCCCCATCAAGGACCTGCCGAAGGAGGTGCTGGACGTTATCCTCTACGGCACGGGCGGGGAAAAGCTGACCCTCCACTATGACCAGCCCAGGGGCCAGGGCACCCTGTACCAGCCCTTTGAGGGCATCGTCACCAATCTGGAGCGCCGCTATCGGGAGACCCAGTCCGACGGTATGAAGCGGGAGCTGGAGGAGTGTATGTCCCAGTGCCCCTGCCCCACCTGCCAGGGGCGCAGGCTGAAAAAGGAGTCCCTGGCCGTCACTGTGGGAGGGCTGGATATCGACAGCTACTGCCACAAGAGCGTCAGCGACGCCCTGAACTTCATGGAGCGGCTGGAGCTGAATCCCACCCAGACCATGATCGCCGCCCAGATCATCAAGGAAATCAAAAGCCGGCTGGGCTTTCTACGCTCCGTGGGCTTGCAGTACCTGACCCTCAGCCGGGAGGCGGGGACCCTGTCCGGCGGCGAGAGCCAGCGGATCCGGCTGGCTACCCAGATCGGTTCCTCTCTCATGGGGGTGCTGTATATCCTGGACGAGCCCTCTATCGGTCTGCACCAGCGGGACAACGACAAGCTGCTTGCCACCCTGAAGGAGCTGCGGGACCTGGGCAACACCCTGCTGGTGGTGGAGCACGACGAGGACACCATGCGGGAGGCAGACTATATCATCGACGTGGGTCCCGGCGCAGGAGTTCATGGCGGCCAGATCGTGGCCGCCGGCACCCCGGAGGAGGTCATGAACACCCCAGGCTCTATCACCGGGGACTACCTGTCCGGCCGCAAAAAAATCCCCGTTCCCATCCAGCGCCGGAGAGGGAACGGGAAGTATTTGAAGATATTTGGGGCCAGGGAGAACAACCTGCGGGGCGTGGATGTGGAGTTTCCCCTGGGTACCTTTACCTGTGTTACCGGGGTATCCGGATCGGGCAAATCCTCCCTGGTCAACGAGATCCTGTTTAAGAAGCTGGGAGCTGATTTGAACCGGACCAAGACCAGAGCTGGGAAGCACGACCGCATCGAGGGGGAGGAGTTTTTGGACAAGGTCATCAACATCGACCAGTCCCCCATTGGCCGCACGCCCCGCTCCAACCCAGCCACCTATACCGGCCTGTTCAACGATATCCGGGACCTGTTTGCCTCCACCCCCGACGCCAAAAGCCGGGGCTATGGCCCTGGACGATTCTCCTTCAACACCAGGGGCGGCCGGTGCGAGGCCTGTACCGGCGACGGGCTCATCAAGATCGAGATGCACTTTTTGCCCGATATCTATGTCCCCTGCGAGGTGTGCAAGGGCAGGCGGTACAACCGGGAGACGCTGGAGGTGCGCTACAAGGGCAAGAACATCTACGAGGTGCTGGAGATGACGGTGGATGAGGCCCTGCCCTTCTTTGAAAATCTGCCCCGCATCTATAACCGCCTGAAAACCCTGGAGGAAGTGGGGCTGGGCTATGTGAAGCTGGGCCAGCCCTCCACCGAGCTGTCCGGCGGCGAGGCCCAGCGGGTCAAGCTGGCCACTGAGTTGTCCAAGCGATCCACGGGCAAGACCATCTATATCCTGGACGAGCCCACAACGGGCCTCCACTCCGCCGACGTCCACAAGCTGATTGAGGTCCTCCAGCGGCTGGTGGAGGGGGGGAACACGGTGGTGGTCATCGAGCACAACCTGGATGTCATTAAGACCGCCGACCATATCATCGACCTGGGCCCCGAAGGGGGCGACGGCGGCGGGACCATTGTGTGTACCGGCACGCCGGAGGAGGTGGCGGCCTGTCCGGCCAGCTATACCGGGCAGTATCTGAAAAAGCTGCTGAGATAACGCCGCCGCCAGAGCCCCCAAAATTCGGAGCCGAAGGCGGAGAATTTCCGGAGGCGGAATTCATTTCCGCCGAGGATTTTAATGATAAGAGCCCCCATCCCGGCCCGCCGGGATGGGAGCGGGCGACGGCGGCGGGACCATTGTGTGTACCGGCACGCCGGAGGAAGTGGCGGCCTGTCCGGCCAGCTACACCGGGCAGTATCTGAAAAAGCTGCTGAGATAACGCCGCCGCCAGAGCCCCCAAAAATTCGGAGCCGAAGGCGGAGAATTTCCGGAGGCGGAATTTACTTCCGCCGAGGATTTTAATGATAAGGGTCCCCATCCCGGCCCGCCGGGATGGGAGCGGGCGACGGCGGCGGGACCATCGTCCGCGCTGGCACGCCGGAGAAGGCGGCGGCCTGCTAGTGGGCCCCTCCGGCCGTCAGGGGATGGTCTCAAGGTCCCCGGCCAGGGCCATCCCCGTTTTGAGACCGAGGCGAAAGCCCTGCACGGCAAAAAAAGCGGTCACCGCTTCCAGAGATTCCCGTTGGAGGGGGCCCAGTTCGTTTTCCAACAGATCAAACCACATGGTTTCCCCATCATCCTTGGGTTGGCTTTCAATGTAGGACCTGATATAATGGGCGTACATCCATTTCATGAGATCTGACATTGTGATTCTCCTCGAAATACGACATATTTTGTGGTGTAACTAGATGATACACGACAAATTATGTGTTGTCAAGAGGGAAAAGGAGAATTTTATGGAAAATATTTTACAGAGATTTGGACAGCGCTTGAAATCACTGCGAAAAGAAAAAGGCTTGAAGCAGATTGAGATGGCAGAATTCATGAATATGACTGACCGAAACTATCAGAGGATGGAATATGGTCGAATCAATGTTTCAGCTACTACTCTGATTTTTTTAGCCGACTTCTTTGGCGTCACCACCGACTATCTATTGGGACGTACAGAGGAAAGGAAATAAGACAAATGACTTTTGAACGGATTACCTCCCCGGACCATCCGGCCTTTGACCGCGCCTTTGCCCTGTATACAATCAGTTTTCCTCTCCACGAACAGCGTACACGAGAGAAGCAGGAGCGAGTGTTGTCCCATCCGGAATATCACTTCGATGTTATCTGGGAGGGAGAAACCTTTGTGGGGATTCTTCTGCACTGGGAGGAGGAGGGCTTTTCCTATGTGGAGCACTTTGCTACCGATCCAGCCCTCCGGGGCCAGGGGCTGGGAGCCAGGGCTCTGGAGCTGTTGAACAGCAGGGGCAAAAGCGTGGTGCTGGAGATCGATCCGCCGGTGGACGAGCTCTCCATCCGCCGAAAGGGCTTTTATCAGCGGGCTGGCTTCTGGGAGAATCCCTTTCTCCATGTCCATCCGCCCTACCGCCCCCAATTCAAAGGTCATCCCCTGACGGTGATGACCTATCCCACCCCCTGGGACAGGGGGACATATGAGACGTTTTGGGTCTGCCTGCGGGACACCGTGATGGCGGACTGTAAAACGGACGAACAATGAGGTGTTCCATGGATATTTTCCAGTTCTTGACCGACACCACTGGGGGCAAATGCCTGTTCACCATGCTGGTGTCTATGGTCCCCATCATCGAGCTGCGGGGCGGCCTGCCCTTCGGGGTGGCTCTCGGCCTGCCCTATTACCTGGCGTTCCCGGCGGCGGTCCTGGGCAACCTTATCCCCGCCCCCTTTATCATCGTCTACATCCGCCGGATCTTTGAGCTAATGCGCAGGTATATGCCAAGGCTTAACGGCCTGGTGGACAAGCTGGAAAAGAAGGCCCACCTGAAGGGGCAGAAGGTCCAGAAATACCAGTATCTGGGACTGTGGATCTTTGTGGCCATCCCCCTGCCCGGTACCGGGGCCTGGACCGGCTCTCTGGCGGCCGCCTTTTTGGGGATGCGGTTGAGGAAAGCCCTGCCCGCTGTGGTCATGGGCGTGCTGACCGCCGGGTGTATCATGCTGGCTCTGACCCATGTAGGGATCAACCTATTCTCCGGCACCATGTAGCGGACGGCAGAGAAGGGTCGGAGGGAAACACCAGCGGCCCGCCTTCCGCATAGGATGGCCCGGAGGTGTTGCTCTGTGGAGATGATATGGGATACCCTGCTGGCGGCTGTATGTGTGTTGGGACTGGCCTTTGTGGCCTGGTGGCTCTTTGGCCGCCTGTTTCGTCCTATGCCGGGTCAGGGAGTGCGGGTGCTCATCCCCGGCCGGGGGGAGGGGGAGGACCTGGAGCAGACCCTGCGGGCTTTTATGTGGCTCCGGGGACTGGGACTGCTGGACTGCCCCATTATCATCGCTGACCTGGGCCTGACCCCCAAGGGCTGGGAGCTGGCCCTGCGGCTGACGGCCCGCTGGCCTGGGGTAGTGCTGTGGCCAGCCTCTGACCTGCCGGACTACATAGCGAGGAGCTGAACCAGGGGGCGGCCGGAGGCCGCCCCTATCCAATATCAGGAGATGCAAAGGAGGGAAACGACGCCATGGAACAGCGGGAATTAGAGCTGGTCGAGGGCACCGTTTCCGTGGTCATCTACCAGAACGAGGACAACGGCTACACCATCCTGAAGCTGGATGTACGGGATGAGGAGGTCACCGTAGTTGGCACCATGCCCGGTGTGGCCCCCGGAGAATACCTATCTGTCCGGGGCCGCTGGACCCGCCACCCTACCTATGGGGTGCAGCTCAAGGCCCAGGTAGTGGAGCGCCGACTGCCACAGGGATTGAAGGAGATCTTCCATTACCTGTCCTCCGGGGCTGTGAAGGGTATCGGAAAGGCCACCGCCCGGCTGGTCATCGAGGAGTTCGGGGAGGAGGCCCTGACAGTCATCGAGGACGACCCGGACCAGCTTACGAAAATAAGAGGCATCTCACCCAAGCGGGCCCGCCAGATCGGAGAGGCCTTCCGCCAGCAGATGGGCACCCGCCGGCTGGTGGAGTTTTTGACCGAGCATCAGCTCCCTCTGGAGCTGGCAGCCCTCCTTCACCGGGCCTACGGCGACGTGGCGCTGGAGGTGGTGCGGGCCAACCCCTATCTGCTGGTCAATGAGGAATTCCGGGTGGAATTCTCCCAGGCGGACGGCCTGGCTCTGGCCCTGGGGGTGGGCCATGAGGACCCCTTGCGTCTGGAGGCCGGGCTCCTCTTTGAGATGGCCCACAATAACCTGAACAACGGGCACACCTTCCTGCCCCGGCGCAAGCTGGTGGAGGCCACGGGCGTACTGCTGGAGGTGCCCTGCCAGATGCTGGAGGACTGCCTGACCACCCTGCTGGACCGGGGAGAGGCGGAGCTGGAGCGTATCGCCGGACAGGAAGCGGTCTATCTTCCAGCCCTCCACGACGCGGAAGCCTTTATCGCCCAGCGTTTGGGGGAGATGAGCGCCAGCCGGCTCCTTCCGCCCGATGGGCTGGACAGGCTCATCGACCGCATCCAGCGGGAGCAGCGCATCACATACGCCCCCCAGCAGCGCCAAGCTGTGGAGCTGGCCGCGGAGCGGCAGGTCATGCTTTTGACCGGCGGGCCGGGTACGGGAAAGACCACCTGCCTGCGGGGCGTACTGGACCTGTTTGACAGAATGGGCCTAGAGACCGCCTTGGCGGCCCCTACGGGGCGGGCGGCCAAGCGGCTGGGTGAGCTGTGCGGAACAGAGGCGTCTACCATCCACAGGTTGCTGGAGACGGGCTTTGACCCCCACTCCGGCCGGCTGGTCTTTGCAAAAAATTCCTACGCACCCCTCCAGGCAGACGCTGTCATCGTGGATGAGACCTCGATGGTAGACGTGCCGCTGATGGCCGCCCTGCTGGATGCCCTTGAGGGGGACTGCCGCCTGGTGCTGGTGGGCGATCCAGACCAGCTGCCTTCGGTGGGGCCTGGCAACCTGTTTGCCGATCTCATCCGAAGCAAGGTGGTGCCCACTGTCCGGCTGACGGAGATCTTCCGTCAGGCCGCTCAGAGCGCCATTGTCCGCAGCGCGCATCTGGTCAACAGAGGAGAACTGCCTGACTTGCGGGCCAACGACAGCGATTTCTTTTTCCTGTCCCGTCGGGACCCCCAGAGCGTGTTGGATACCGTTGTGGATCTCTGCCGCCGCCGTCTGCCCGAGCGGATGGGGATTCCCGCCGACCAGATCCAGGTCCTGTCGCCCACCCGGCGGCGGGGCACAGGGACCCGGGCGCTGAACCAGGTGTTGCAGCAGGCCCTGAACCCGCCCCGGGAGGACAAGGGGGAGCGCAGGTTCGGTGACTGGGTATTCCGCGCCGGGGACAAGGTGATGCAGGTGCGGAACAACTACGATATCCTCTGGCGGGAGGAGGGGGGCACCTCATCAGGCATGGGGATGTTCAACGGGGACATCGGGGTGATCCGCTCCATTCAGGGGGAGATCATCACCGTGGACTTTGACGGCAAGGTGGTAGAGTACACTCCAGATATGCTGGGAGAGCTGGAGCCCGCCTTTGCTGTGACAGTACACAAGGCCCAGGGCAGCGAGTACAGGGCGGTCATCCTGGCTGCGCTGGAGGGGGCACCTATGCTCATGACCCGGGGCGTGCTGTATACCGCGATTACCCGCGCCAGGGAGCTGTTTATCATTGTAGGGGACCAGGGGACAGTGGCCCAGATGGTGGCCAATGACCGCCAGACCCGGCGGTACTCTGGCCTAAGGGCCCGGTTGGCGGAAGGGAGCTGGACAAGGAATGAATAAAGCGGCGGCGCTCTTTCAAGGCTGGCCGGAAACCATGGTGTGGTCCTGCCTCCAGGGCTGTATGGGACAGGTGCTGGTGGAAGGCGGGGAAGAGCCCGCCTCCGCGGCGGCCCTGATCGGGGATTTCGCCTTTTTCGCCGGCCGCCCGGACAGGGCGCTTGCCCAGAAAGCGGAAGCGTCTATCCTGGTCCCCGGAGACCAGGGATGGGCCTGTCTGCTGGAGGAGGTCTGGGGGGCGAAGATTATACCCTGGACCCGGTACGCCACGGAGAAGGATCCAAGCTCCTTTTGCCGAGCCAAGCTGGAGGGCTATGCCGGTCCGCCAACGGGATTTGAACTGCGGCCGATGGACGGCGCTCTCTATACACAGGCCATGAAAGAGGATTGGAGCAGGGATCTGTGCGCCCTATTTGAGGACGGACTGGATTACGAGGCACGGGGGATAGGGGTGGCCGTCCTGTGCGGAGGGGAACTGGTAGCGGGAGCCTCCTCCTACGCCGTATACCGGGACGGGATTGAAATTGAGATCGATACCCGGCCGGACCAGCGGGGAAAAGGACTGGCCACCGCCTGTGGGGCGCGGCTCATTTTGGACTGTTTGGACCGGGGGCTATATCCCAGCTGGGACGCCCATGACAAGCGATCCGCCCACCTGGCTCAAAAATTGGGCTATCGCCTGGCCGGGGCCTACCGGGCCTATTTAAACATGGAAAGGCCGGCTCCGGGCCTTCCTGTTCCGTGAGAGCCCGAAGCTGGCCAATCAGCAGCGATATTTACCCCAGGATGCCCAGATGCTCAAGGAGTATTTTGATTCCCATGAGCATAAGGATCAGCCCCCCCGCCAGCTCCGCCTTACCGCGGAAGCGGGCGCCAAAGAGAGCGCCTACCTGGACCCCCGCAGCGGACAGAAGAAAGGTGGTCAGACCGATGAAGGTGATGGCGGGCAGGATATCCACCTGAAGAAAGGCGAAAGTGACCCCCACCGCCAGCGCGTCGATGCTGGTCGCCAGCGCCAGAGGGAGCATGGAGCGGAAGGAGAAGGAGCAGTCTACGTCCTCGCTCTCTTCACGGGACTCCCGCACCATGTTGATACCGATGATGGACAAAAGGAGAAAGGCGATCCAGTGGTCCACTGTGGAGATGAAGGCCTGGAACTGGATGCCGAGCAGCCAGCCAAGCAGCGGCATCATGGCCTGAAAGCCTCCGAAATAGAGACCGCAGGTGAGATTATGGACCGGGCGAAGATGACCAGCTGACAGACCTTTGCACACCGAAACGGCAAAAGCGTCCATAGACAGGCCCACGGCGAGAATGAACAGCTCGAATAAACTCATATTGACCTCCTACCCTGATAGACCGGCACAGGCCGAGCATAGAAAAAAGACCTGCCTGTTGCGGAACAGGCAAGTCTCATCGTTTCAGGTCCGGCCAGAAGGGCAATATCCCCATCAGTATGTTGACCGGGCCACGCTCATGCGCCGACTACTCCCTTACTTGGAATCTAACCATAGCATGACCGGCCGTCCCTTGTCAACCTATTTTTTGGACTTCCTTTCCATGACTGAAAAAAATGAAGAAAAAGTGTTGACAGATGGAAGCGGCTGTGGTAATATAACCCTTGCGCTGAACAGTACAGCGCCAACTGAATCGGATGCGCGAGTGGTGGAATTGGTAGACTCGCTGGCTTCAGGTGCCAGTGCTCGCAAGGGCGTGCGGGTTCGACTCCCGCCTCGCGCACCAAGAAGAACCAGGTCTGAAAAGGCCTGGTTTCTTCATTTTTCCTGAAAACGTTGCGGCACAAGGGATTTGGTGATTGCTCCCTCCCTTGCTTTTTTCCATATTTTACACTCTAACGAGAAAAAAGGCAAGTAAATATCACACGCCGAACAATCATGCAACACGAAATATCACACAGATTGATAGGGGGGCGATTAAAATCAGGCGTCCTCCTCTTTCATAAGCTGATAAAAACATCTATCGATTTTTTGGTCGACCTCATTCTGTTTACTACGCATCGTATGGTCATACACCGAGCGCATAACCCGCGGACTTGACCAGCCACCGCGGGCCATCATATATCTTTCTGGTACCCCAAGAGCACTCATTAAACTGCAATTGGTATGCCGCAAATCATGAAAGCGGATAAGAGGAAGATTATTTTTGCGCAGGATTGTTTTGAGCCTTTGAAGTAAACAATTTCCTTTGATTTTGACTACATGATCCTCCGGGCCATCATTGCCTTTGCTGGCCTTTAGCAGTTCCATGATATACTCAGGCGCATGGAGAGTGCGTGTGGAGCAGGTCGTTTTGGTAGACTTTTCGACCCACTGATTTTCTTTATTCCTTACTCTGGCTTGACGAACCGTAATAGTGTTGTGTGTAAAGTCTACATATTTCCAGGTCAGACCTGTGACTTCAGAAGATCGAAGACTAAGCCAGAGTGCCAAAAGTATAGGGACTTCCATTTCTGATCCTTTGATTGCCCGTAAAAGCTTACCTACCTGCTCAGGCTCTAAGTATTGCTGCTCGTTCAATTCCTTTTGCGGAAGGGTGATATTTAGACGCAAAGCTGGGTGATACTCCCGTAGAACAGCAGAAAAGAACCCATGAATATTATGTACAGACTTTGGGGTGGGCATATGGACTCGGCCCTGACTATCAGTATAGGGCTTGCTCTCTATATTGAATGCTTCCTGGATCATAGATGGTGTCAATCGATTTAGGCGGATTTGCATGAGCCCTTGCAGGTGCCTCCTGCGTATGATGTCATAGCCCCTGACGGTCGATGGTGACAATATACTGTCTTTAGAGGCCAGATATCGCTCCATCGCCTCGGCTAAGGTCATATTAGAAGAGTCCCTAGATATTTCCCGGTAGTGGAGCTGCCACTCCAGGGCGGCATACTCCGCTTCCTTCTTAGTATAGGCAGTGAAAGAACGGTACTGACGTTTTCCATCAGGTGCGGTGCCAGCATAGACTTGGCATCTCCAGGAGCCGGAGGGAAGCTGTTTAGCGGTGGCCATGTTTTTTCTCCTTTCTCTTGCACCAACGTACCTATGTATGATACAATGAGGGCGCAAAGGTGCCTTGGATTTAGCGGTTTGGGGTTCGTTTGCACGTTGCCGTCCCGGAGGTAGGAGTCCGGGGCGGTTTTTTTCATGCCAAATCCGAATACATCGGCGGATTTGGCCGCTAGGGCCTTTCGATGGCTGCATCCCCCAAAAATATGATTAGATAATATCACATGGTTCCAGGACATGGATGCACGACAACGGGGAGCAGTTTTATTTGTTCAGATTTTCGTGGTTTTCGTAGGCAATCTCCTGCAACTGCTTATACAGCACCTGGATATTGTATTTTTTGGGGAACTCAAATTTTTTTTCACTGACAGACACGCCAGTATTTGCCTTGTAGTAGGGGGAGGTGATGTACGAAATATTGATCTCGCTGTCATCCAGCCCAAAGCCGGAAGTCTCTGCGGAAACGTGGATAACGCTGGACAGGTTGATGGAATCCACCCGCATCTTTTGGCCAGTAGCCCCCTGCTTGTCAAAATCGATGATGCGCTTGTCTGTGAACAGTAACACGTCACGCACAAGACGGAAGCCAGTTTGAATCGTTTCACCTTCCATCAAGTATGCGCCGTATTCTTTTGTCAAATCCTCTACAGACACCTCACTCATATTACCGAGCATACCGGAAGCCAAAGAGCCGCCCAACTTACCAATTAGTCCCGTAGTAATTCTCCTCTCTATATTTATCGCCTTCCGGCGGTTGGGGCACCAGGTAATTATCCTTTTACTCCCCCGTTCAGTGTTGCAAGTGCTGGGCAGGGATTTTTATTCATCGACAGGGAGTTTTAACTGATTGTGCATATAGTTCAACTCTCTTGCTCCCTTACCTTCTGAAAGAGTTTTCAACTGATAGACCACTGTGGCACGCAATTTCTTCATGCGCTCTGGTTGGGGCACACCTTGATTGACCAAGTAGGCATTTAGATTTTCTAAGTTGGTCAAGACAAGAAGTTGCTCAATTGTTGCGTAATCCCGGATATTTCCCTTAATGCCTGGATTTTCTATGCGCCATTGTTTTGCGGTCTTTCCGAATAGTACAACATTTAAGAGGTCGGCTTCATCTGCATATACATATCCCTGCTGTTGCTTAGAAAGCTCTGGCGGTATAAGATTTTCCTTGATTGCGTCTGTATGAATTTTATAGTTTGCGCTGACCAGTATTCTTTTGACGTTCCAGTCAAGGGCGAGCCGGTGCCCCTCATCCTCCTTGAGACGCTGGTAGTCTTTGATGATGTACAGCTTGAACTCAGGTGAGAGCCAGGAAGCAAATTCAAAGGCAATATCTTTGTGAGCAAAAGTCCCCCCACCATAGCGGCCAGACTTGGAAATAAGTCCGATTGCATTGGTGCTTTTGATCCACTTTTGTGGGGACATAACAAATGCGTTAGAGCCTGCATCATTTTTAAACTGGTCGAAATCGACCATGTTAAAATTGGGGTTATTTAGTTCTTCCCACAGCCCCAAAAATTCTAAGGTGCTTCTGAGCCTCATCCAATTCTTTACGACATCAGCCGGAAATTCTGGGTTTCTATGTTTTGCAATATCCGTCAGCGAGATATAATCATCCTCGCCCCCAACGGTTGTTACCACAGAAATATCCACACCGTCAGCATGAATCACGCTTTCTACTTTTTTTGCAGACACGGTCAACCTCCTCTCTATCTTTTCCACCCTCCGGTGGTTGGGTTAAAAAACAGTACTGAAAAAAGCGACCGCAAGGCCGACAATCTCAAAGTTGTCCGGGTCCAGTTCTGCCCCCCGGACTGTAATCGTTCGGACCGTTGGGTTCTCCGCCCGGAGCTCCACACAGTCCCCGTACACATATACCCGCTTCAGGGTGTACTCGTCCCCGATGCGGACCACGGCGATCTGTCCGTTTTCCACCTCTGGCTGGATGTGGATGAACACGGCGTCGCCGTCAAAAATCCGGGCGTTAATCATGCTGTGACCCACGCAGCGGAACACCACGTCCGCCTTGATATCTGCCGGGGCCATAACGGTTTCCTCCAGCAGCTCCCGGTGGAGGGGCTTGCCGCAGGCCGTGGCCCCCAGCACCGGCCACTCCTTCATGGTTGGGAGAGCAGTGATGTTGGGAGGAAGGGGACGGGGGATAGATGCTTGAGGGAGTTGTTCCCCGATGGATATTTTTAAATTTGAATCCAGTTTTGAAAATATAGTGTCAAAATCGCTATTTATTGCCAATGCAATAGCATTGATTGTTTTAGGAGTAGCAATCGGTGGTTCTCCTGTTTTAGGGTTTCGATTTCGTTCTAAAATAGAAATATATGCTTTACTAAGTCCCGAACGCTCTGCAATAATATCTTGGCTAAGGCCGTGAGAAGTCCGATATTCCTTGATAATATCTCCAAGCGTCATACATTCACCTCCCGTTTGTCAAGTGCATTATACACGGAGGAAAGTAAGAAAGTCAAGAAAAATCGTAAAATCCACTTGACAAAATGAATCTAGTCGACTATACTACGGGCAAGGAGGTGATAAGATGAAGTTAGACATAAAGCGCATTCGGAAAGAAAAAGGTATTTCTCAAGAGGAATTAGCCGAGAAATCTGGTGTTTCTAGGCCAACAATCTCCAATTTGGAGAATAACCCGGATGCGGTAACGACAACTGATACTCTCCAAAAAATTGCTTTAGCCTTAGATGTGAAGGTTAGTGATTTTCTTTCCCCTTGAAGTCTAGTCGGCTAGATTTTGAGGAGTACATAAACAAGAAGGGGAGGGGGTGAGTAAGATGTTAAGACCAGAAGAGAAATCCGGTTTAATAATTCGCTCTATAGATGGGAAAACAGACATCTATCTTAATGGAGTCTGCATTAACGATAAATGTCTGTCATGTGAAGTCAAAATAGAGGGCCCATATCGCCCAAAAGCAACTATTTCCCTTTTGTGCGAGCGGGTTGAAATGGACATTGGAAAGAATGTAGAAGTTAAAAAAGTAGGTCGTTCAGAATCTCCAGGTTTCTAATAATTTTATCCAGGTTCGCCAGAACAGAAACCAAGAGAGAGCCGAGAGAAACCGCTCCGGCTATAGCAGAAATGATAATAGCCAAATTGGCCTTCGTTTTTGTCCTATCTGGCTTTAGAAACTCCAGACCTTTAAGCGTAATTACTGTGTTAAAAATCTCCGAATGTGCTTTTCCGTCCATAGTACGAAGTTCGATCTCTTCTCCCTTATGATTTCGATATGAAGTTCTGCCTCGAACAAATCCGTTTTCTATACAGTCATTCAATATTTCCGCATCTTCAATGCTCATGTTTAAATCATTAATTTCTTCTGCACTACTAGCATTTTGAATTTTTCGAATCATTTTACACATAGCTTTCCGATAATCTGTTTGATTCCTGATCATACAATCACCTCATTTTAATTGTACCAAAGTTAACCATAGGAATCAACGAAACGAAGTCACAATCAGGAAAGTAAAGAATTTGTCCAATAAAACGGGACGGTAAATAGGGGAGGGGGTGAGAGGGATGGAAGTCGGACCTGTTATCAAGGCGTATATGGAAGCTCACGGTATTAAGCAGATTTTTGTTGCTAAGAAGTGCGGATGGACAGCCCAACGATTGAGTAACGTCCTGAACGGAAAATCTCCACTGACAGTGGAGGATTACAAAGCCCTTTGTAAGTGTATTGGCGTTCCATACGAGCTGTTCTTAGATGACTGAAAGGAGGCGATTCCCATGAACCTATCTAACGTAAAGACCTGTGATCTGGTGGCCGAATTGAGCCACAGGGAAGGAGTAGAAAAACACACCGCAGAACCGTACCAAGATGTGACGGTCTCAGTAAACGGCCCTGCGGTGGTGCTGGTAGTTATAGATTAGACTCTGGTGTATCCATACCTGCCCTTGATAAATGTGTGAAAGTATTTCCCATGAGACCCTGCGGACATGAGGCCGGTATATACAGACTGGGGGACGCCGAAATAGGCATAGGTGCCGCCTTTATGAAATGAGATGTAGAGAGTCCCATTTTCATACCCGATGCTGGAAATATCAGTGGAACTGACAGGAACCATGTTCAAAAGGCATTTCTCCTTTCCTTGAAAATGGAGGGCAAGAAACAGTTACCCTTCTTGGATAATTGTACCATATCCGACGACAAAAATCAATATATTGTATAGAAAATTTGTTCTATACAATATACAGGAAGAAAAGTTCCGAAACTGGAAAAATTCTTCCCCGACATGGATCAGGAAACGCTATTCAAACGGTCCGACGACTAGGGAACATGAAAAGGAGGGGAGGGCGATAACATATCAAATCCGAGAGATGTATGGCGGTGTTAATTCTCCAATCAAAGTGGAATTGACCATATTTTTGTCAGGCCCCGATTGGTATAGACTTTCAAGTTCAGAAGCTTGGCATCATCTGGAAGCATACGTTGATCTGATTGAAAAAGAACGTATCCGCTCACAGCTCCAAGGGCAGATATAGCGATTGGCATTTGCATTGAGTAATAACTTTTCCTTGATATGATTTCTTTTCCGCTTCTTCGGGTATCATCCAAAACCCAAGTCGGGAAGGGGACGCAATCTACTTCATTTTCTCCAGACAGCAAAACAATTCGTGTGATAGCAATCGGAAGTCGAGATTTATTTTCAATATGGACAAAGCAAAGCGTAATTTCGTCATCCGATTTACATTCTGTAATTCTGATTCCTATATTTTTTCTTTGAGATAAAAATGTGAGAATCCATGTTGCTAGAGACATCAAAAAACCTGCAACTGCAATACCGAATGTTATCCACTCCATCAAATGGATCATCCCCTTTCGACCACATACTACCATATTCTAGCGGGAGGGACAATAAAAAGCACCCCGACCAGCGCATCACCGAGGACCAAGGAGCATAAGAAAACCGCCCGTGAGGGCGGGAGTGAGGCCTGCCAGGGAATAAGCCCCGACAGCTTGTAGAACGGCGGGCGGAGGAGGCCGAAACCGTCAGGAAGTTATCCCGACTTTTTTACATCCATCTTTGAAAGGACGATTGCTATGAGAGAGAAAAACAACTTGCAGGAAATTTTGCTGACCAAGCTCCGCCGGGAGCGGCAACCCGTCACCGTGTTTTTGATGAATGGCTACCAGATGCAGGGAACCGTTTCTGCCTTCGATGCCTTCACCGTAGTCCTGGACAGTGATGGAAAACAGCAGATCATCTACAAGCACGCCATTTCTACCATTGTTCCAGCTCGTCCCATCCTGCTAGAACAAACAGAGTTTTGAGATTTCCGAGATAGAGAGGAGGGGCCTTTATGCCGAAATTGAAAGAAACCCCGGTCCAACGGATGGAGCGGGTGTTCAGAGCCGCAGTATTCTACGGCCTGGAGCGCAGGGCGGAAACGATTGACGACTTGGCAAAGCGGGCGCCGAATGCCCGGTCAACTACATATCGCCGAGTCAGGATACCAAGGACCTGTACCTTTGAAGAGGGACTATTTTATATCCCCAAGTTTTTAAACGACCGGCAACTTTGTGAAATGTGGGGTGTGGAATACCACGGTATCACACCGGAGGATGTGGCTGCGGTGATAGAAGGGAAGGACAAAAATATCTGAATCTTTTGAGCTATTAGAGTCCTTTGAGGTAGGTTGAGGCTGCGGTTATTTGGAAGCAAGGGAGGGAGGACAAGCCTTGAATACCTTCCTGTTTATGGGCGCATACGCCTGTATCATTGTGGCAATGGTTCTAATCATTTGGGATATATGGGATAGGAGGCGGAAAAAGTGAAGTACATTGAGGACGGACGCTCTCTGGTGGAGCGAAACCACGACGCTAGAGAATATTGCTATCAGTGCCGCCGGGAGCGTGAGGCACGCATGAACCGCATTGTGAGGCGGTGCCTGGTGGTGTCTAGCATGATCTTTATGTGCTCCCTGCTGGCAGGATTTATGTTTTGAGGAGGTAATCAGATGACACTGTATGAAATCGACAGCGCCATCCAGGCGCTAGTAGACCCTGAAAGTGGGGAATTGATGGACTATGATGCGTTCGCCGCCCTCCAAATGGAGCGGGAAGTAAAGTTGGAGAATATGGCCCTGTGGATCAAAAACCTGACTGCTGACGCAAAGGCCATCAAGGAGGAAGAAGTAGTTCTGAAGGAGCGTCGGCAGCGGACAGAGGCAAAGGCGGCCAGACTGAAAGACTATTTGCGTGAGGCTCTTTGTGGCGAGAAGTTTCAGACTGCCCGGTGTTCCATCAGCTACCGGAAGTCTACTGCCCTGGAAGTAGAGGATACCACCTCGTTGGCGGAATGGCTGGACAGTAATGGACACCCTGACATGGTGGTATATGCGGCTCCCTCGGTGGACAAGCGGGCTGTTACTGACCTACTTAAAGGAGGAGTTGATATCCCAGGGGCTGTGCTTGTGGAACGGACCAATATGCAGGTAAGGTGAGAAGATGGACAACATGGAAATTTTCAATTCCGTGCGGACAGTCCCTGAGTCTGCGAAAAAGCAAATCAATGGCGGACGGCTCAACGGTTTTACAGACATAAACCCCATGTGGCGCATCCAGTGCCTCACGGAGCGGTTCGGACCTTGTGGGATAGGCTGGAAGTACACCATCGAGCGCGAGTGGATGGAGCGGGGCGCAAACGATGAAGTGTCCGCTTTTATGGACATCATGCTCTACTACAAACAAAACGGTGAGTGGTCGGATGGAATACCAGGCACTGGCGGCTCCTCTTTCATCGCAAAGGAGCGCAACGGTCTGTATACCTCCGATGAGTGCTATAAGATGGCGCTTACTGATGCCATCGGGGTGGCGGCAAAGGCCCTCGGCATGGGTGCGGATGTCTACTGGGCCGCCGGCCGGAGCAAGTACGACACCATTCCAGTGTGCGCTTTATGCGGTAAAAGTATCAAAGGAATCCGAAAACAGGATGGGACAATCATTTCAGCATCTGATGCAGCTAGGAAGTCCATTGAGGCATATGGGCGGCCGATCTGTATCGACTGTGCCAGGAAGGAGCAGGATAGGGCCAATACCATGAATGAGGCTGTCCTGGAGGCCAGACACGGCGACGCAGGTGACCGCAGATGAGAGACAACCTGATGGACGAGCTGTGGCAGAAGTTCAAGATGCTGGATGCCGCCATTAAGGAGCTAAGGAGCCGAGGCTCCGCCTATGCCCAGGCGGAGCAGGACTATCGGGTAGAGCTGGCAAAATGCATCCTGCTGGAGCGGGATAAGGGAACACCTGTAACTATCATCTCTGACGTATGTCGGGGAGACCGTACCATCGCCGGTCTTAAATTCAACCGGGACGTTGCGGATGTAGTCTATAAATCAGCTTTGGAGGCTGTAAACGGATATAAGCTCCAGATTCGCATTCTGGACGCACAGATAGAAAGGGAGTGGGGCCATGCACCGGCAGACTAAAATGACGGACATCCCGGCCCGTGTCAAGGCCGCTGTGGCCGCGCGGGACTGCACCCACGGCCCCGCCACCTGTATCCTCTGCGGCGCTCCGGGAGGCCCCCACTGTCATGTGGTGCGCCGCTCCCAGGGCGGCATGGGGGTGGTGGAGAACATCGTTACCCTGTGCGGCCCCTGCCACTACGCTTTCGACGAGGGGCTGTTTATGGACCGTCTGCGGCCTCTGGGGTTCCATTCCCAGGCGGACATCAGGGCATACATCATCAACTATCTCAGAGGCTTTTATCCTGACTGGACCGAGGAGAAAGTGAGGTATCACAAATGGGGGTGAGACGGTGAGAACTTGGACGGACCGGGAAGTGTCCATACTTTTGGAAAACTATAACAAGGTATCAAATTCGGTGCTTATTAGTATGATCCCAGAAAAATCAAAGCAAGGAATCTATAAGAAAGCGTATAAACTCGGGCTTAGGAAAGATAAGAACATCGAATTTATAAACAGATCTGAGGCACGGAGGCGTGAAAACGCAAGCAACTGGAAAGGCGGAGTTAAATACACAGCAAAGGGATATCGGCAGGTCCTCGTGCCTGAGCATTTGAGGGCAGATGCAGGCGGATATGTTATGGAGCATATCTATGTGTGGGAAAAAGAGACTGGGGTTCCTGTTCCATCTGGATGCTGCGTTCATCATCTTAACGGGGATAAAACAGACAACAGAATTGAAAATCTATGCCTTATGTCTGTTGGCGCTCATACAGTATTTCACCATACCGGGACTCATCACTCAGAAGAAACAAAGGAAAAAATTAGAAGAAAGAGGCTTAAACATGCTGAATAAAATCGTGCTGCAAGGAAGACTCTCGAAAAATCCGGAGCTTCGCCACACTCAGGGAGGAAATCCCGTGGTCTCCTTCCGTCTGGCGGTGGACCGGGACTTTAAGGACAAGCAGACCGGCGAGAAAGCCATCGACTGGATAGACGTGGTGGCCTGGCGGAACACGGCGGAGTTTGTCAGCCGCTATTTTACTAAGGGACGTATGGCTGTTGTGGAGGGCCGGCTCCAGATGCGTGACTGGACGGACAAGGACGGCAACAAGCGCACCAGCGCGGAGGTGGTAGCCGACCATATCTACTTCGGGGACTCTCAGCGGAGCGGGGACACCTCCAACACCAGCGGGGACTACGGAGCGCCGGAGCCCCAGCAGGACGACTTTTCTGAACTGGCCGATGATGACGGAAAACTCCCGTTTTAAGGGGATGAGATAAGATGGCAAAGAACAAAGACCCCGCCGTTTTGTTCTACACATCCGATTTCCTGGGCGGGGCGGCTCTGATGAATATGAAGGAGCGTGGCCAGTACATCACCCTCCTGTGCCTCCAGAGGGAGCGGGGGCACATGACGGAGGGGGAGGTAGCCCGTGCGGTCGGGAGGCTGTCTGAGGAGGTCCGTGGGAAGTTTGAGACGGACGAGGACGGCAAGCTGTTCAACCGCCGCATGGATGAGGAGATCAAAAAACGGGAGGCTCACTCTCAACGGCAGAGAGAGAATGTGGCAAAGCGGTGGAATAAACAAAAGGATGACGATGGTATGTCCAGTGGTAATACCATGGTATTACCTTTAGGAAATGGAACATCATCATCGTATATAGATAACTTATCGTTAGAACAGGAAACATCCTCCGCACGCACGCGCGATGCCATCGCTACCGTCATGTCTGCGTACCTGGATAAAATCAACGCCAATCCGTCACAACAGAGCCTTGATGAGCTAAAGGGCTATGTGGAGCAGATGGGGCCGGAGTGCTGTCAAAGGGCGTTTGATATTGCCCTGGATGAGAAAAAAACGTCCTGGTCATATATCCGGGCGATCCTGCGAAATAAGCTGGCTCAAGGAGTTCGATGTTTATCCGACTGGGACGCGGTGGAAGACAAGCGGAAGGGGGAGGGAGAGGATGATTACTGGGCCAAATGACGCCCTGTTGTTCCGTCCTGAGTTCATAGACCCATCCCAGCCCACGGGGCTTTGGTGGGTACGGAACGCGGAGGACGTGGACGCAGTGAGGATCAACGCGGTGTGCAAATCGCTGACAGCACCCTGGTCTGAGGTCAACGGATGGACGGAGTGGCTGGCTCAGTTCCCGTATATCCTGCTGGCGATCCCACCTGGTGCCGCACAGGATGAGGCGGCGGAGCAGTTGACCGCGCGAGTGCCCATCCCGGTGATGGTACCAGCGCCACGTGACTTCCTGGGGTGCGAGACGGTGTGGTCATTGCGGGAGGAGGGCGGCCTGAAAGCCATTGACCGGCTGTTGCTCAACGCGGAGGAGCTGCCCACTCAAGGATTGCTCAACCTGGCGGATGTGGACACAACACAGCGGAAAAACGCCAAGCGGGTGGTGTCCGGTATCCCTGACCTGGACCGGGCCATTGGAGGCTTTGTAGGCGGAGAGCTGTCCGTCTGGACCGGAAAGCGTGGGGAGGGCAAGAGCACAATTCTGGGACAGATATTGTTAGACGCGGTGAACCAAAGCCATTGCGTCTGCGCCTACTCTGGGGAGCTTCCAAAGGAGCAGTTTAAACTTGGGCTGCTCCAGCAGGCGGCGGGTTATCTCCACACCCGGCGGCGGGAGGACCAACGGACGGGCCGAGTTATGTACGATGTTGAGGATCGGGTTATACTGGCAATCAACGAGTGGTGGGACAAGATGCTGTTTTTAACGGACATTCAGCAGAAGAATGCTCATGACGAGGACAACATTCTCAAACTTTTCGAGTATGCCAACCGGAGGTATGGGTGTGACACGTTTCTGGTAGATAACATCATGACGGCTGAACTAAAGAACGAGCAGCAAATTGGATTTTGGAGGGCGCAGTCCTCATTTGCCGGGAGGCTGGTGGCGTTTTCAAAGCGGCTGGATGTCCATGTGCATCTGGTGGCGCATCCCAGGAAAACGGACGGCCCGATTGAAGCGGACGATGTAGGTGGGAGCGCGGATATTACAAACCGGGCTGACAACGTGTTCAAGGTCGAGCGGGTACCGGAGGAGAAGGTGCGGGAGGTCGGATATTCTACACTCCTGACCGTGCTGAAGAATAGAGAGTTTGGAGCGAGGGATCGGGTGCGGCTTGATTACAACGAAGCGTCTAAGCGGTTCTACCAGGCTGATGGAAGCCCGTCAAAATGTTACACATGGGAGTTGAAGATGAAGAATGGATAGGGCACGAATAATGGAGCTGATAGAGGGAGAGATCAGACGGAGAGAGGCGCTGATTCAAGCCGGGACATTCTTCGCGGAAGACCATCGGGAAGTTGCGCAGGCGCTTCGAATTGTGTTGGAGGCATACAAGGCCCCGCCAGCAGTGGAAAATATCGTTATAGCCCAAGAGCCACTGCGTGAAAAGTGGTGGAGGAAAACATGCGGCTGATCATCCCGTTTTCTCTGCCTGGTCTCAACGAGTACATAGAAGCGGAACGGGGCCACCGGCAGAAGGGGGCAAAACTGAAACGGGATTGCCAGACATCGGTAATCATAGCTCTTAGACGTCAAATCAGAACGCCTTTGCGGGAGCCTGTGTTCATGCGATACCTCTGGGTGGAAAAAAACCGGAGGCGGGACAAGGACAACATCTCCAGCTTTGGCCGGAAGGTTATCCAGGACGCCTTAGTGAAGATGGGTGTTCTGAGGAATGACGGCTGGGAGAATATCGAAGGATTTTCTGACAGCTTCGCTGTGGACAAGGGAAAGCCAAGGATAGAGATCGAGATCGAGGAACCAGGAAAAAAACCATAGGAGGAGATATCGTGAAGGATGAGAAGGCCGCCCTGCTGGGCGACCACGAGGCGGCCAGACGGCTGACGGAGGCGGGGGTGCTGCTGCCGTGTATGTGCGGCGGAAAAGCCAGCATGGTTTGCTTTGAAAAGTGCGGAGTCCCGTCTGGGGATATGGGATATTTGGCAGCAATTAAATGCCAGGATTGCTGGATGGAACTGAGGCGGTGGGCATTGAGGAAGAAGTGGGCAGAAGCTTCCGCCCGCCTCGCCTGGAACACCCGCGCGCCGATCCTGAGTGCGGCGGAGATGGAGATGCTGGATGAAGCTACTTGAATTATTTGCAGGAACACGCTCTGTAAGTAAGGCGTTTGAAAAGAGAGGCCATCAGACGTATAGCATAGAGTGGGACAAGTCATTCCCG
>NZ_JACOPO010000011.1:0-57310 GCF_014287965.1 Flintibacter hominis
ATGGCCTGCAGCCTGACCAACTGCCTGACTGGATGAAGAAGCGGGGCATCAAGAAGTAATATCGCTGACTTTTAGGGCCGCCTCGGTCGTCACACGCGACGGCCGGGCGGCCCGCCCCTATATATAGCCTCTTTTGTGTCTCAATCATGCTTTTAGGATTTCAGCGGCCCCATTCCCATTAAGGACTTCGCTTGATTCTAGGTATGAGGGAAAGGCGCAAATTATCAAGGAAGAAAAGACTATGCTCCCACCTGGGAAACAGACATAAATCAGTCTCACTCCAGGGCCCAAAGCGGTATGGACCGCGAAATTCCTCCATCATTCTCTTTCTGTTCTGCGGCAACATCCTGTTCACCGCTGGCATAGCCATGCCTCGTAGACGTTGTATATACAAAAGTGTAGTCCTTACTGTAAGAAAAACTACAAACAAAATTCAATCATGAGCTGTGCCGCAGGGGTCCCCCATTATGGCACAGTTCTTTAATTTTTATAAAAACTGGTCAAAAGCTGGAGGTCGTGTAAGCCCCGTTTTATCTCTGGCTTTTCTGGATCTGGAGCAGGTAATAAGTAGAAAATTGAGTCGGGTATAAATTAAAACGCCCCACTTGGCAAAACATGGTTGCCCTGCAATTTTAATTTGCCAACCGGTAATTGACATGCGTTGAGACCCCCGCTACAATAGCAAAAGAACGAGAGGGAGGGATACTATATGACATCTGGTGAAAAAACCGTTTCACTGTTGAAATTACTTGGGCAGGCTCCCTATGTCCACAGTGTTACTGAACTGGGAGAAAAAATTGGATGCACAAAGAGCGGAACATGCAAACTATTAGCGGCCCTGGTAAAAAGCGGATTGGCTACCCAAACTGTAGATCGAAAATACACTCTGGGACCGGTGGTATATATTTTAGGAAAAACTTATGAGGATCACATCGGCTTATCCAAAATGGTTAAGCCGTATTTGGTGCGGCTACGTGATCTCACCGGGGAGAACGCCTCCTTCAGTATGTTGGTTGACGGAAAGGCCAACCTGGTCTACCGGGAGGAGAGTCTCCAAGCCGTCCGGGTGGCTGGCAGTGTGGGGCAAGAACGCCCCCTGTATGCCGGTGCCAACGGGAAGGTCTTGGGGGCCTTTCAGAGCGACGAGGTCATCCGTCGCCGTCTGATGGAGGAACCCATTACACCACTGACTGAGCGCACTATTATTTCTCCAGATGAGCTTTTGAAGGAGTACGCTAAAATTCGCGCACAGGGATATGCCATCAGCGATGGGGAATTGAGTATTGAGACCATCGGCATCAGCGCCCCCATTCGGGATGAGTCCGGGACCGTCTGGGCGGCTATCTCCATCGGCGCTCCCCGACTGCGGGTGGATCAGACCAAACTAGAACGGTACATCTTTTTAGTCAAGGAAATCGCAAAGGAGATGTCCAAGGATCTGAGCAGCGGCGCCATTGGAAATTCACTGTGACAACGCAGGAAACATCCCCGTACTCATTTTCCTATTAGGAAACAGTATCGGGGATTTTATTAAAAATCGTCCAATATAAATGTGGAATATTGATGAATTTTCTTTGATTTTCTTGTATATATTGAATATTTTTCTTTCTTATGATATCCTATATTCAGAAAATAAGTTTCCTATTTAGAAATATCATTAAGAAGGAGTATAGGTTATGGATATCACACAAGTGGAAAAGGCTAATGAAGAGGTTGCCGCCCTGCGCGCCCAGCGCGACAAGGATTACGCAGAGTACGAGGCAGCTGGACGAGTCTGGGGTCTGGTCCCCCGGGAGCGGATCACTCGGATCAAATTTCCTCGCGTCAGCAGGCAAATTATCGACGGTTACCTATCCATGGAGGACATGAGCACCACTGTCTCTGATGTACTGGACTCCTACGGGATCGACGGGGCCATCCCCACTTCTTATTTGAAGCCAGTGATTCCCGGCAGCAAAATCTGCGGTCCCGCGGTAACTATTCGGAACATTCCGGTCCGTAAGACACCCACCCAGGGCGCCCACGACCATGACTTCATCGCAATGTCTACCCGGGATATCTACTACCTAGGAGAGCCAGGCGACGTTTTGGTGTCCGACTTTGGCGGTAACCTGGATGTATCCAACATGGGCGGCCAGAGCTGCACCGTTGGCAAAAGCTGCGGCTTTGCCGGCAATATTGTCAACGGTTGCTGCCGGGATGTGTCCTCCATCCGAGAGATGGGTTACCCCGTATTCAGTTGCGGCACCACTCAGATCACCGGAAAGTTCCGCATGGAGTGCATCGAGATGAACGGTCCTGTCACTCTGTGCGGCAAACTGGTCATCCCCGGCGACCTAATGGTGGCGGACGACTCCGGTGTGTGCATCGTCCCTTATGAACTGGCAGAGCCTGTACTAGAGGAGTGCCTAAAGATCGCCGCCTCCGAGGAGCGGATGCGCCAACTGATCGTATCCAAGGCTCCTATTTCTGAATTGCGGCCTCTGTTCCGGGCACGGTATAAATAAGAGCCCATATTTCACTTTGCCGGAAACGGAAAGGAGTTTTTGATATGATAGATCCGAAAGTTGCCGCTGACTATGAAGAATATAAGGCGGCAGGACGTATCTGGGGCGTAATCGACAAGGAGAACATCAAGATGATCAAGTTCCCCCGAGTGCCAAAGGAGATTGTCGATGGCTTCAAGGCACTGGAGGACGACCTGACCGGAACTGTCAGCGACCTTCTGGACGCACTGGGTTACAACAAAGTGATCCCCGCTTCTGTACTGAAGCCCATCGAGCCGGGCCACTTGATTGTTGGCACTGCGGTGACCCTGCGTAGCATCCCCATCGAAAAGACCACTACTAAAGGCCTGATGGACCACGATTTCATCAAAATGGCCTCTCGAGAGGTTAATTATCTGGCAGAACCCGGCGATGTACTGGTGGGTGACGCCGGCGGTATGACGGATATGAGCAGCATGGGTGGTCAATCCTTTGTTTCCGCCAAGATTCGTGGACTGGAGGGTGTGGTCATCGATGGTGCGGTCCGAGATGTTGGCGAAATCCGCAAGTATCAGATGCCCACTTGGTGCCGAGGTGTCACCCCCAAGACAGGCAAGTGCCGTATTGAGGCCATTGAGATCAACGGCCCTGTGGTGCTTGCAGGTGTCCAGATCAATCCTGGCGATCTGATTATCGCTGACGACTCAGGGATCTGTGCCGTACCTCCTCAGCATGCAGCTTATATACTGAAAAAATGCCAGGAAATCCTGCCTGACGAGGAAGTCATGCGGGAACTCATTGAACGGGATGCCCCCATTGCAGAAATTAAAAAGCTCTTCCGCAAGCGCTACACCGACGACGCACCCAGCACCGAGAACACCTAAGTAGTCTTTAGGAGGAATTTGATATGAAAAAGCTTGTTTCTTCCGTTCTGTCTCTCGCCATGCTCCTCTCTCTCGCAGCTTGCTCCGGTGGCGATCACTCCAGCACCTCCGCCGGCGGAAGCACCAGTTCCAACACCGGATCCAGCGCAAACACTTCGGGTGACTCTAGTACAGCTCCACAAGTGGAATTCCCTGAAATCATTACGGTCACTGTCCCCTTCAATGCTGGCAGCAACACCGATATCCAGATGCGCTTTATCCAGCCCTACCTGGAGAAACACCTTGGCGCTACCTTGGTAGTCAACAACGCCGGCGGCGCCTCCGGCGTCATCGGCACCACCGCTTTTGTCTCTCAGGCGGCGGACGGTAGCAACATCCTGTTCAGCCTCCCTACCCCTACTGTCTACCGCCCCGCTAGCGGCGAAACCACCTACACGGTGGACGACTTGATCCCTGTCTCCCGGATCACCGCAGATCCCTTCTATCTGGCAGTTTCCGGAGAGAACGACAAATTCCCTGATGCCCAGTCCGTCCTCACATATATCCAGGAGAACCCCGGCCAGTTCACCTACGCCAATGCCGGTAACGGCGGTATCGCCCATGTGGCCTTTGCTTCTTTCCTGTCAGGCGAGGGGCTGGACGCCCTCAGCGTCCCCTTCACCGGCGGTACCTCCGACTGCTACACGGCGGTGATGGGTGGTCATGTGATGTCTTATGCAGTAAGTGAGTCCGAGCTGACCGGCCGCTCTGACATCCGGCCGGTGATCAATCTGGGCTCCAAGTCCAGCACCCCAGGCTTCGAGGACGTACCCACCCTAGGAGAGCTGGGCTATGAGGGCTATGAGACCAACGCCTTTGCCGGCTTCTACTACATGAAAGGCGTGGATCAGACCTATGTAGATGCCTTTGACGCAGCAGTCAAGGCCACCCTTGAGGACGAGGAATTCCAAGCTGCGGCAGCGGAGTCCAACTTTATGCACAGATATGCTGACCATGAGGAGTTCTCCCAGCAGGTACACAATGCTGCAGAGCTGGCAGTTCCTGTCCTGGAGTCCCTCCAGTAAGCTCTCACGATGCTGGACCGGCCGCGTCCTGTCTGGGGAAGCGGTCCGGTCCAGCTTCATTTTAGACATTCGAGGTGAAACCTTTGAATAAACGAAATTGTATCACCGGAATCTTGGTGCTGGCATTTTTCATTTTATTTTATGTTTACAGTCTTCAGCTCCAGCCCGCAGCGGCCCTTTGGCCCAAGTTTATCTGTGTGACCGGCATGGCTTTGTCTGCCGCTAACATCGTGATTTCCGGTGTGAAGTGGCAAAAAGAGCGGGACCAGGCGACGGTATTTCCTCTAAATTCAGGGCAAATCAAGCGCGGCATCATCCTCGCATTTATCGCCGCGCTCTGGATCTTTGCGATCCCACGGGTTGGCTTTTTGAGCTCTTCCATGTTATTTACTGGAATTACTATTTTAATCTTTGAGCCGGTCAAAGATAAAAAGCATATCGTCCGGGATATCATAGCGACTATCTTTTTCTCTGTTTTCCTGTTCGCCATGTTCTCTCTTCTGGGCATCCGATTCCCCAGAGGGATCCTGATCTGAAGGAGGCGCCCATGACCGAAATTTTAGGCTATATTGCCACCGCATTTTCTCCAGGTAATCTGATTTTTGCCCTTGTCGGCACGATTTTGGGAATCATCGTGGGGGCTCTGCCCGGCTTCACTCCTACCATGGGCATCGCAGTGCTTATCCCGGTAACCTACACCATCGACTCCACTACCGCTCTGGTATTTTTAGGGGCCATCTATTGTGGTTCCATGTTCGGAGGCTCCATCTCCGCTATTTTAATCAATACCCCTGGTACCAGTGCCGCGGCCGCCACCGCCATGGACGGTTATGCCATGACTTTGAAGGGGAAGTCTCACGAAGCTCTGGTGGAGTCCGCAATGTCCTCTTTCTGGGGCGGTATCCTCAGTGTTGTAGCCCTGCTGTTTTTAGCTCCCCCGTTGGCTCGTTTCGCCTTCCAATTCGGCCCCCAAGAGAGGTTCATGATGGCTCTCTTTGGTCTGACCATCATAGCCTCTTTGACCGCCAAAAGCGTACTCAAGGGCTTGATGATGGGTTGTGTTGGTCTGGTTTTGGCCTGTATAGGCATCGACCCTGTCCAGGGCAGCATTCGCTTTACCTTTGGCAGCACTTTTTTCATGGGTGGCATTCAAATGATCCCGGTGGTCATCGGCCTGTTCAGTATGTCCCAGGTGTTCACTTCTTTGAAAGATCCTCTTGAGGTGGCAAGCAAGGACTCTCTGGTGCAGTACAAGAGCAGTAAATTGAAACTAAAAGATATTTTCAAATACCCCAAAATCTATTGGTGGTCTTCTGTCATTGGTCTGATTGTTGGTATTATTCCCGGCACCGGGGGGGATGTGGCCTCCTATGTAGCCCACAACACTGGTCATATGTTTACGAAGGACCCGGATTATGGCAACGGTTCCCGGGAGGGTGTCGCTTGGTGTGAGGCGGCCAACAATGCGGTCACAGGCGGCACTCTGATCCCTACTCTGACTCTAGGTGTCCCTGGCAACGCCACCACAGCAGTGCTACTGTCCGCCCTTACCATCCAGGGCTTAACTCCTGGCTACGGCCTGTTCACCACAGAAAAAGAAATCACCTACCCCTTTATTTGCGCTCTATTTATTGCAAATGTAATGATGGCGGCCATCGGCATCTGGGGCGCTAAATACTTTGCCCGGGTTACTCTAGCCCCCAAAAATATTTTAAACGCCTGCGTGCTGTTCCTTAGCGTTATCGGAACCTATGCTATCCGGGGCAGCGTGGCGGACATTCTGCTCATGCTGGTGTTCGGCGTGATCGGCTATCTCTTGAAGCTATATAAATACAATGTGGTCCCCATTGTACTCGGCTTGATTTTGGGCCCCATCGCTGAAGCCGGTCTATCCCAGGCACTACTTTTAAACAACAATTCCATCTCTGCCGTATTTACCTCTATGGTGACCAGACCAATTTGTATCGTGCTGTTTCTGTGTATGGTAATCTCAGTCAGCTATCCTTATATCTCTCAATACCGCGCCAAGAAAAAGAGCCAGACATCGTAAGTTTTCTTCAAAGCCCATCTCAAACAGGGGAATGCGTCTGATCAAGGGAGGCATTCCCCTGTTTTTTCTATTGGACCGCTGACCCCTACTGTAACTTAGAAGCGGTCATTTGAAAGTTTCAGCGGTCCTATTGTGCAGCATATTCCCCACCAAGTTTACCTCCGACACCGAAACCCATGCAACTACCAAAGCGCAGTACAGGCGGCAGAGATTATGGAGCACATCCTCTCCGGTAGTCTATAGCCCTCTCTTCCCCGGAAAAATTTTCGTACGGCTCAGGAAATTAGTCAGACTAACGCCTCAACAAAATCATCAAGCTAGAAAAGTAATAAAAAGCAGAGAAGCCCCGTTGGAATCAGCTTATTCCAGCGGAGTTTCGGTTGCGGGAGGAGGGACTTGAATCTCCGACCTCCGGGTTATGAATTGCGGTTCGGATATGATTTCTGCTCTGTCGGGGGCTTTTGTACCCTTTCTGCAAGGAGCTTGTGTGCTGTCTGTCTCTGTTTGCTCCATTGGTTCCGTTCTGTCTGACCCTCGTGTATCACAGTTTGGGGCAGGCTAAAACGACCTCATTAAAACCGTGTACCGGCCAGGACTGAAGCCCCCGATCATGGTCGAATAACCTCCTCAACAAACACTTCTATGTGGGAGTCTTTGTAGGCTAGGAGGCATTGAATCTTTTGCATATCGAGTAAAAGAGCTCATACTACAACTGTTCCTCTACACTTGGCAAAACAAAAAACAGAAAAATATGATACGTTCCTGTTGTCTATTCTGAGTCTTTCAAGGGAATCAGGGACTTCTTATGGCACTGTTTTAGGATTTGGATAAAGGAACCAAAAATTTTGCACTAAAGCTGAAGGCGAGATGCAAAATTTTCACCCGTTCAGGATAATCCATAGATCGGTAAAAACTGCGGGCCTAGTTTTTTTGCTGAGTAAGGTGACCGAGCGGCACCTTTAATCCGTATTCTCCGGAATGGACCATATGTCTCTATTAGCGAGAAAGTTGCTGACCTGAAGTAGATGGACATCGCTTTGAAACAGGGCGGATTAGCCGATTCACGCTTGATTCTCATACAGGTAAAGACGAGGTAAAAACCATAAAACAAAAAAGTAAGTAGCAGCAATTTAACCTATCCGGTTGACAGAGGCGAGGAGAATTGGTACACTTTAAACGATTTATCTAATAAAGGTGGTACACCGTGAAAGAAGATTTGGATAAGCGGGATGACATGAGCTATCTGCAGACAGCAGGCCGTGCATTGTCTATCTTAAAAATGTTTCGGCAAGAGAATACCCTGTCTCTTCCTGCTATTGCCAGCGGGCTGGGCGTGGGGAAGACCATTGCATACCGGTTGGTACATACCTTAATGACAGAAGGCTTTTTGGTGCAGGACCCTCTTACTAAGCAGTATTCTTTAGGAGAACAGGTACTTCTGCTTGGTTTTTGTGCAGTGCAGAGGCAGGATGTAAAACGGATTGCCCATGACTTTCTCTGGAATTTTCATGAGCGCACAAAAATCAGCACCTATCTCACCATTCCCTGTGGAAACCAGAGCCTATGTGTGGATCGGGTGGTCTCCGACAGTACCGGGCGTCTGAGCACCGTGTTTGTAGGCGGAGTATATCCACTGTTCTGCGGGGCTACCAACCGGGTACTGCTGGCTTTTGCCTCCCCCCAGTTTCAAAGCGGATATCTGCGCAGCCTGGAACTGCCAGAGGAGGAAATGGCTCAGTTGGCCGAAGATCTGAAGCAAGCGCAAGCCCGCGGCTATGACTTTACCCATAACAGACTTACAGAGGGACTCTTTGCCGTTGGTTTTCCCATCTATAATTCCTCCAATCAGTTGGTAGCTGGCCTGAGTGTGGGTGGAGTGGATGACCCAGCCCGGCCGGATGCAGTGGAGCAATTCGTTCAGCAAGGCCGCCAGCTCGCTGTGGAAATTAACAATCAAATGGGCTCCAATTATTACAGCAATTTGATCTATTGATGATTTTATACTGAAAGATTCAGGAAAATAGCGCAAAAACAAGCCAGGCGGGGAGAAAACAACCCCCGTCTGGCTTGTTACATTTTGACCAAAGCCAATTAAGCAAGCAGAATGTTTCCTGTGTATTTTACCGGCTTCTATCTTGACAAACGCTAAGTGTAGTGCTACTATAATTACAATATTCCATAATAAGATTTTTTATTTCTATTATAGGAATATTTGCAAAAATCGGATGACTATCTTGAGAAAAAATATTCAGTTGAAAGAAGTGGAATCGTCGGGAAGATTCGGGACAATAAAAGGAGGGTAAGGACCATGAAGTACAAGGGAGCGGCAATCCAATTCGACTGTCGTTTCATGGAAAAAGAGAAAAACCTGTCTCAGCTGGCCGGTCTGATACGACAGGCAGCCGGTCAGGGGGCAAAGCTCATAGTTTTGCCCGAAATGTGCGCTACAGGCTATTACTTTGACAGCATGGATCAGGCATCGGAGATGGCGGAGTATGTGATCGGCGGGCGGACGGTAGGGTTACTGGAGGACTTAGCCCGGGAACTGGACTGTTATTTGGTAGCCGGGCTCCCTGAGTCGGAGGGGGATCGACTTTACAACACTGCCGTCCTCGTGGGGCCAGGAGGCCTAATTGGCCGTCACCGGAAAATGCACCATTACACTCCTGACAGCACCTGGGCCAAGACGGGAGATGAGCCGGTAGCTGTATTTGACACCCCCATTGGAGTCGTTGGCATACAGATCTGTATGGATCTAAGCTACCCAGAAGCCTCCAGGTTGAGCCGCCTAATGGGGGCGCAGATTTTATGTTCCCCTATGAATTGGAGTGAGGCATCTGTCCCTTCCAGTATCTGGATAACCCGTGCCAAGGAAAATGGGATGTATGTCATTGCAGCAAACCGACACGGAGAGGAAAAGGGATTTTCCTTCTGCGGTGGAAGCGGTATCATTGGCCCGGACGGCAGGGTACTAGCATGTCACCCCTACGGAAACGGTATTGCTTTGGCCGAGATTGACTTGGATACTCAGACGGATAGGAGTGAGATCCCTCCGCGCCGCCCGGAGCTCTACCGTGAATTGCAGCTGCAGCGCTATCCTTGGTTCCAGAGTCAGTATTATCAGATCTTTGCTCCGCATCCTCTGCTCCAAGGCAGCCTGTTTTCTGTAGCGGTATGCAGCATGGAACCGGAGTACCGGGAGGGACATCTGGCCAATATAAAGCAGGCCATCTGCCAGGCCGGAAAGCGAGGGAACCGCTTGTTGATACTGCCTGAGCTGGTACTAGGAGGCGTTCCCGAAAACCTGAAGCAGGCACAGCGTATCGCTATCCGGGCAGATGATCCAGTGTGGCCGGAACTGTCTGATTTGGCTGTAGAGAACCATGTCGATGTAATCTTGGGCTTTGTTCTGGAGGAGAACGGGAAGCTTTGGAATGCAGCGGAATGTCTGTGTGAGGATGGCTCCCGACACTGTTACCGTAAGAGTCACCTGACTCGCCGGGAGGCACAGTGGGCGGAAGCGGGGGACCAGGCCGGGCTGATTCTTGACCGCCCCTATGGCAGAATCGGCATACTGTTAGGGAGTGAAATTATGGTCATGGAGGTACCCCGGCTGCTGGCCAACAGCGGGTGTGACATTTTTGCTGTCCCGGCGGTTAAAAATCCAAACTGTCTCTCCGGCTGCCCGGAAGCCCAGCAGGCGAGAGAGAATTATCACCCTGCCAGAGTACGTGCCAACGAAAACAATACCTACACAGCCTTTGCCGTCCAAGAGGGAATAAGCGGCATATTTGGACCGGATATGTTTCTTGAGCCCAGAGATGAGGTACTACTCCGAGAGAAAGGCTTCAGGGAAATGAAACTGGATACACGTTTTATTTTGACGGATATACAGGGCCACCCGGCGGTAAACGTAGTCCGAGAAAAACCTATGCTAGGCACTAGACATACCATTTGGTATGACCGGCTGATAGAAAAAACGGATTGTGTGCTGTAACAAAGAAAGGAGATAGCTATGAGTGACAAGCAACATAATGTGAGCACTTCGGTAACCGAGGGTGGTGTGGAAGAACAGGACTATATCTATACTCCCGTTCCCAAAAATAAACGGTACGGCTGGATCAAGATGTTTTTTGTCTGGCTGTGCTGGAATGTGGTGGTGGGAGATCTGGCCACTGGTACAGCACTAGGCTCCAGCATGAACTTTCGGGATGCCCTCATTGCCTTGTCTATCGGCGATATTATCCTAGTGGTAGTCATGATTATGACTGTGTATATCGGGTCCAAAACCGGACTGGCGGCTATGTCCCTAATCCGATTTACTGTGGGCCGGGTAGGAACTTATATTTTCTCGGCGATTATCTGTTTTACTTCCGTGGGCTGGTTCGCCACGCAGTTAGGTTTCTTTGGGCAGATCTGGACCAAGTACATCCCCCTGAGTGTGCCGGTGTTGGCAGTACTGGGGGGAATCATGATGGCCTCCACCGCAATCAAAGGATTTAAAGGAATGGAGAAGTTGAGCACCTTTGCCGCCATCCCCCTGTTACTGTTCATTGTTCTGGCTCTGGTCAACTGTGTACGTCTCATCGGTGTTGATTCTCTGTTCTCCTATAGCCCTACCGGCAATCAAATCGGCGCTATGACCACCGGCGTGACCACGGTCATCGGCAGCTGGGCTGCTGGCATGGCCACCGTGCCCGACTGCGGCCGGTTTGCAAAGACCGATATTGTAAAAATTTCTATTGTATGGGTTAGCGGTCTGTTTTTCGGCCATTTCCTGTTGCCCATCGCCGGCATTGCCGCCGCCCTGCACTTGGAAACGTGGGACTTTGGCGTGGTGTCCGACTACATCGGCGTGCTAGCCACCGGTTCCGGGTTGATTGGTGCTGTACTCATTACCCTGGCAGCCTGGACCACCAATCAGCAGAATCTCTACTCCGCAGCCAATGCCGCCTGCAACATCATTGAAGTAAAGAAAAAGGCCCCCATTACTATTATTTTAGGCGTCATCGGAATTGCTTTGGGCTTCTGTGGCGTAGTGGACTACTTTGTGCCCTATATGACTTGGCTGGGTATCGTGATTCCTCCCATGGCCGCAGTCATGGTGGCTGACTATCTGGTGCTCCCCCTGTTTGGGATCAAGCACGACTATAACTACAACGATATCTCCTATGAAAAGCTCCCTCTTATCAAGTGGCCGTCAGTTCTGGCGTGGGGCTGCGGTGTAGTAGTGGCCATTTTCACCCCAGGTATCCAAGCCGTCAATGGCATGGTGGCTACCGTTGTCCTACACGTAGTATTCAATCTGGTGTCTAACAAAAAACATTGAGTGCAGGGAAATTGTGGAGCAGATAACAGAAAGGAAGAAAAATCATGGAACGCAATGGGATTAAGCTGACCGAGCAACATGTCCGTTGGGCAGCTCTGGGAGGAGCCATTCTGGGCGGCGGTGGAGGAGGATCGGCGGTAACCGGGGCGGAAACCGGCGAGTTGGCTGTGCGGTTTAGCCCCCTGGAGCTGACTCCGCTGGATCAAATCGATCCAGAAACTGTGATTGTCACGGCCTCCATGGTTGGGGCTCCTGCGGCCCAGGAAAAGTTTGTTTCTCCCGCAGATATGATGCGCTGTGTGGAGCTGTTTATCAAGAGCACAGGAATTCGGCCCGGTGGCATCATCACTAACGAAAATGGCGGTGGTTCTACGTTCAACGGTTGGCTGGAGGCATCCGTGCTGGGAATTCCCTTATTGGACGCCCCGTGCAACGGTCGTGCTCACCCTACAGGCGTGATGGGCAGCCTGAATCTTCACCGCGATCCTACCTACGTCACCACTATGACCTGTGTCGGTGGTCGGAAAGAATTGGGACGGTATGTGGAATGCACTGTGACTGGTTCCATCGACCACTGCTCCAAGCTGGTTCGAGCGGCTGCAGTGGAGGCTGGTGGCCTAGTAGCTGTAATCCGCAATCCAGTAAAAGCCTCTCTCCTGCAAAAAAATAGTGCTGTGGGCGGGCTGTCCCAGGCTATTGAGACGGGTCACCGCTATGCTAGGGGTCTGGAGCAGTCTGTACAGGCAGGCGTACAGGAGGTTTGTGAGTTTTTAGGCGGCGAGATCCTAGCTCATGGCCCGGTAGAAGAGTATCAGTTGCGCAGTGAAGGTGGCTTTGATGTGGGTGTTGTCAAGATTTGCGGATATGAGATGTCTTTCTGGAATGAGTACATGACGGTAGACGGGCCGGACGGACAGCGCCGTGGCACTTTCCCTGATTTGATCATGACCTTTGACAGCCAGACTGGCCGACCGACCCCAACCTCTGACCTGAGACTTGGCCAGGAGGTCTACCTAATCCATGTAGGGTATCAACATTTGAAACTGGCCGCCCCCATGTTTGACAAAGATCTGCTAGCCGGAGTGGAAAACATTATTCACCGCCCCATGGTGGAACACGTTCCTTTCTGACAAAAAAATTTGGGGGCAGGAAAAAAGCAATGCTGACCGACCCCCGCTGCCGGATCACTGGCGGCGGGGGTTTTATAGATCGAATAAATATGGGACGGAGGAAGACAAGATGATGAAAGTTGGCGCCATTACCATTGGACAGTCGCCCAGAGAGGACGTAATTCAAGACCTGCTTCCCCTGATGGATGATCGGGTGGAATTAATTCAGGCAGGAGCGTTGGATGGGCTCACCCGAGAGGATATTCGTGCCTTTGCACCGGGGCAGGAGGATTATGTCCTGATCTCACAACTGCAGGATGGGAGCCCCGTAATGTTTGCCGAGCGGTATATCCTACCCAGGTTACAGCAGTGCATCGAACTCCTAGAGGAGCAGGGAGCGGAGCTGATACTGTTTTTGTGCACCGGGGATTTTCCTGACGTGTTTCACTCCAAAGTGCCTCTGATTTTCCCCTGTAAGGTACTCAACGGCCTTGTGCCGGCACTGGCTAGCCGTGGAAAGATTGCTGTTGTGGTTCCCACCCCCCAGCAGGTGGCACAGTCGGAGCAGAAGTGGAAACAATACGTCCAAGAGAGCACTACAATTCCTGCCTCGCCTTACGGAGATCAGGAGGCTCTGGATGAGGCTGCCCGGACCGTATCAGAGCTAGATGTAGATCTAGTAGTGATGGACTGTATTGGCTATCACACTGGAACGAAGGAACGGTTTCAGAAATTATCCAGAAAGCCGGTAATTTTGTCCCGAACCCTAGCGGTTCGCGTCATGATGGAACTACTGTCGTAAGGAGGAAAAAAGATGGAGCTAGTGGAGATCGGAAAAAATATATTGACCAGTTGTATGAATGTTCGGCCAAAGGAGCAGGTACTGGTGGTAACTGACGATGAAAAGTATGCTATTGGCCAGGCGCTGTATCAGGCGGCCAAGGTGTTGGGATCGGAGGCTATGCTGATGACCATGTCTCCTCGGGCAGTGTCGGGTCAGGAGCCACCCGCCGCGGTGGCCGCCGCCATGAAGGCTGCAGATGTGGTCCTTTGCCCTATGAGTACATCCATTACCCACACCCGGGCCAAAATCGAGGCTGCGGCGGCGGGAGCGCGGATTGCCACGATGCCAGGTATCACAAAAGATATGTTTACCAAGGGTGCTATGACTGCTGATTATAGGCGGGTCATGGAGTTCACCGAGCGAGTGGCAGAATTGTTAACTAAGGCCAGCACGGCTCGTATCGAGAAGCAGGGGCGTGTTATGACACTAGATCTCCGGGGCCGGCCCGGCGTATCCAGCCCCGGCATCTATCGAGAGAAAGGGCAGGCGGGAAATCTTCCTTCGGGAGAGGCCTATATTGCTCCAGTAGAGACAGGGGCCAACGGCAGCATGGTGATTGACGGCTCCGTGGTTGGAATTGGTCTGCTAAAAGAACCTCTGGAGGTAGAAGTAAAAAACGGGGTCCTGCAAAGCATTCGGGGCAAAGAAGCGGAAAAATTGGACATCCTTTTGAAAAGCAGAAATAATGCTACATTGTGTGAGTTGGGAATTGGTACCAACTATGCTGCTGGACTGGTTGGCATCATCCTGGAGGACGAAAAGGCCTATCAGACTGTCCATATCGCCTTTGGAACCAATGTGGGATTTGGTGGCAACAATCAGGCAGACTGCCATATCGATGGCATTATTAAAAATCCCACATTATATCTGGATGACAAGTTGGTAATGCTGGACGGAGTATTCCAAATCTGAAGGGATAGTTATGCTATGGAAACAGCCCAGTTTACTCTATGGGGAAGCCAGTGTCAGCAAATGATTGCCCACTGCATTGCAACAAGTGGCATTCTGACCCCCTATCTGGAGCATGGCCAAATTCTATTTAAGGGTTCTTCAACAGTGTCCTGCCTATCTAAACTGGTGACAGGTGACACCCTTCGTATCTGCGGGCGGTGGACAAAAAACGGCATGAAAGGGGCGTTGCATAAGTGCAAAGGGGCTCATTTCATGCTATATCGGCAGGGGAAAGCTCAAAAAGTGGATGATTGTTTGGAGCAGACCATGAAAGGCCTGGGTCCGGAGACACTATTTATTACCGGAGCAAATGCCTTGGATGCTTTTGGTCACGCTGCGTTGCTCATCGGAAGCCCGAGTGGGGGCGGCTATGGCATCTGCATGCCCTATCTATACACAGAGGGTATCCAAACATTAATCCTGTCCAGCGTATTGAAGCTGATTCCGGGCGATTTGACCCAGATCATGGGCCATGTGTCTATGCGGCGTTGTGGATTCTCTTATGGCATGGCCTGCAGTCTTGCCCCTATTCCTGGGGAGATTATAACAGAAATTGAGGCTATTCAATTTTTTGCAAAGGTGCAAGCTCAGATTTTTGCAAAGGGCGGGTTTTTCGGCGCCCAGGATTCAACAGCTATTCAGATTCAGGGAGAGCGGGATCAAGTGGAGCGAGTTCTTACGTTGGTAGAGTATATAAAGACCTTACCAGAGGAACCGCCAGTAGATCACGACAGCCTAGATGAGTGTAATTTTCCTTGCTCGGAGTGCGGATCCCATCACAGTTGCGGATATTCTGGCCGGCAAAATATTTTCCACAAAATTGGGGGAAAAGAGTGAATAAATTGAAAACATATAAAGTGGGCCTGATTCGGGTCTTGACCACAGAAGACGAGGAACTGCTACAGCTGCACGGAAAGCTTATCGAATCCTATTTCCCCATGCTGCAAGTAGTGTCCCGATGCATTCCCGATCAACCAGAGGGAATTCATGATGATGTGACATTTACTTCTGGTGTACCCAAGGTAGTGAAGCTTGCCGTGGAGTTGTGGCAGGAAGGGTGCCAAGCCATTATTGTCAGTTGTGCTGGTGACCCGGGAGTTGCAGAGGCAAAACAGGCAGTGCCTATTCCGGTTATTGGAGGCGGTGCCAGCACTGCCGCACTGAGCACATTTTTTGGCAGCTATCCAGCTGTCCTAGGTATTACTGAAGATGTACCAGAGAGCTACCATCGGATATTGGGTGATCGAATTGTGAACAATGCAAAGGGAGATGGGGTGGAGAATATTTTAGACTTGATGACAGCCAAGGGGTACGAGGCTACTATGGAAAAGGCGGCTGCACAGAAAGCACTGGGGGCTGATGTAATTGCTTTAAGCTGCACTGGAATGTCCAGTATCCAAATTGCCTCATCGATAGAGAAAGCAGTGGGAATTCCTGTTTTAGATCCTGTTATGTGCGAAGGACTATTAACAGTATTTGAATTGCTGCGAAAAGAAATCTAAACTATGCGTCTCTGCCAACCACCTTTCTGCGATTGGATGCCCACACCCGTTGTTTCAGAATCGGTATCACGAGCAGCAAACAGACATATCAAAAATTAGCGCACAACACCGAACGGTATGCTGGCAATTCCCCAGTTTTATTCCTTGTTGGCAATTATGTACCAGACTGTAGCGCTTGGCAGAATCTTCCTTATCAATGGATCAGAGGGCAACTTGGAGCGACTTTCAAGGAATACTGTTGGCGCAGGGCCTTTGACGAGAAAAAACTGTCTGGGCCGCCGCCTCGGGGATAATAAGGTTGATTTTCTCCTTATGTACCACAATGTTCTCCCTCTGTTTCAAAAATTTCACCTTTGAATAGGCACAGAGGTACGACCGCAAAGCCGCACCTCTGTGTCGTGAAATCAAAAAGGGGGATCGTTTAGCCAGCCCAAATCTTTTTATCCGTAGGGATGTATAATCGGGCACTCGATAGGAAATGCGGCTCACGTTCATCAGGTGTGTGTACCACAGATTTTCGCTGATGATGTTGTTGCCCCAGGTACCGCAGCCCAAGGTGGTGGTGGGGTTTAGGCCGTTGTCCATGGCACCGCCCAGAGCAGTGCCACCCACCTGGTTGACCGCATAGCGGGACACATTTACCACGCCGGGGACCGCTTCAATGTGCTTCTGAGTATTAGAGTGGATCACCACACTGTGGTCAGGTTGGCCCGAGCAATTTCCATGGCCTCATCCTAGGTGTCATGCAGGAACAGCGCCAGCATGGGGAATGGGTTGAGACGGGTAATCATTGTTGGTGTTGGGGTTTGAAGCGCTGCTATTCGAACTGGAACCTGGGGAGCAGGCGGTGAGGATTGCCGTCAAGGATGCGGCAAAGGCAAAAGCTTTTACGATTGACTTTCTCATAAATAATCTCCTCTCTTCTCATATCCATACAAAAACTTTCTTTGGTACAGTATCTTCCAAGTGCAAATCGCTTTATTCTTCCAAGGCCTTCTCCATCGGCTTTTTCTCCTCAAACTCCGGCATCTCAGCGGTCATGACTCCGCCCACGATATACCGGTTCCGGGGGAGTTCGTCCACGATGACCCGGACCTGCCTGGGCTTGGCGTCGAAGTTCCGGATCATAATCTCAGAAATCTCCACCATGGTCTTCTCGATGACCTCCTTAGGCTTGCCTTTGGGCATCTGAATGTTGCACATGTAGGGCATCTTGTTTCACCTTCTTTGAAAAATCTTTAGGTTTTCCGTCAATCATCAAATGGGGGCCTTCCCATCTGTCCAGCAGGTGGCATCGAACGTCCCGCTTGCCGCACCCAAGGTTTTCGCTGAGGATCTCCGTCACCCAGTTCATCAGCATGTTCTTGGCCTCCAGGCTACGGCCGGGGCCGCAGTTGAAGACAACTGTGGGGGGCAGATGGCCTCTGCACTTGCCGTCCTCATAGATTTTTTCCGGGTCAGACTCGTAGATCCCGATGCGCACCATGAGGGGCGCAAGAATGTCCGCCGTGGCGGCTGTGATTTCCCGCAGGGACTTCTCCACCGCCAGGTCGTCCAGCCCCTTGGGCATGGACATACGATAAAACGGCGTACTTGGTTCCTCCTTAAAAATCCATCTCGATGGCATTGTATTTGATTTTGCCCTGATAGATGGTAGCCATCGGAGTAAACTTCACCGGACCCGGGTAGGTCAGACCGAAGGCGTCGCAGAACTCGCGCTCCCCGAACACCTATGCCCGCATGACCGCCTCGGCTCAACGGCAGGCGGCGGAGATGATGAAAAACGCCCTCTCCGCCAATCTATAACCTTATTCAACCCAGAAAATTTCCCGTATGGGTCAAAATTTGAAAGCCAAAAATAATCCGCTGGAATCAGGCGATTCCAGCGGATTTCTGGTTGCGGGAGTAGGACTTGAACCTACGTGAGCTACGCTCTGAAGTTCAGTTTGGGCCTTTTCAGCGCTTTCCGGGCCTGTCCCAACCGAAGGCAGGTACTCTCCAAGTCTCTTTGCCCCGTTGCCTCCATTGATTTTTTCCTATTCTGGTTCAAGTTACGGGTCAGAAGATGTCAAGCAACGCAAAAACTTCTATAAAAAAGACAAAGAAAGGATCACAGAACAACCAAAAAATGTTTTATCAAAGCAAGGGCACCAATATCCAGAATAGCTGGTTTTCTCTCTGCTCTATCTAAACTCCAAGCGGCCAGACTGTCAAGAGGGTTTTCGAGGTACGCAGGTCACCAAGAGTCCCTCCTCATTCTCCTTGGTAAAACCTTGTGTGCAATTCTGTACGAAAATGCAAGGGAAAGCACACGGAGACGATGGGCCCCCGCTCGTAGCAACTCTACGGCCTTGGTTTTTGTGTACGTTGGAGGAACATTCTCCGCTCATCCAAGAAGATTCATCAGAGCGGTTAAAATCAATGCATTGACCACATCGATAATCACGGAACCAACGCCTGGCACAACAAAGAACGCAGTGGGCGAAGGTCCCCATTTCTTTGTAAATGCCTGCATATTCGATACTCCATTGGGCATAGCCCCTAAACCAAAACCGCAGAAACCTGTTACCATCACGGCCGCATCATAATCACGACCCAAGATGTAATAGCCCACAAAAATCATAAAGATTGCGATGAACACAACCTGCGTGGCCAGGGTGACGATCATGGGGACCGCCAAATCAATTAGCTGCCACAGTTTCAGAGACATCAGCGCCATAGAAACGAAAAGGGATAAGCTAATATTACCCAGACAATCAATTTCCGGCAGAGGAGTTTCAAATTTTCCGGTGTAGGTGCTGACATTGCGTAGCACCACACCCATGACCATGCCTCCTACATAGGAGGGGAACGTGATGCCCACCATCTTCAGCAGCAAGTAGATAATAGTGCCCACGCCCATACATAAAATGATCTGATTCACTGCGGAAACCATACCTTTGGCACTCAGTGGGATCTCCATTTCATGGGTAGACGCTTGTGTCGGGTCCTCTCGGCGGGCAGCAGCAGTTTCAGCTAATCCGTGACGGCGGACCAGGAAGTTGCCCACAGGACCGCCAACAAGTCCGCCACTGACCAGGCCAAAGGTTGCAGCGGCCAAACCAACTACCAACGCCCCCTCACAGCCATAATTCGTTTCAAATAGAGGAGCAAAGGAACCTGCAGTACCGTGTCCACCGGTCATAGATGCCGAGCCGGTACACAGCCCCAGAAGAAGGTCGATGTCGAACAGCTTGGCCAGTCCAACTCCGATAGCGTTTTGGAAGATTACCAGCAGTGTCAGCAAAACAGTAAACTGAATGGCGCGCTTTCCGTATTTCAGCAATACTTTTACATCGCAGGTAAAGCCGACAGCGGTAAAGAACACCGTCATAAAAACATTTTGTAGGGTGGTGTCCAGTTCGAGCAGAAACATCCCTGACTGGTGGCCGAAAAGGACAACAAGCGAGAACAGGATGCCTCCTACCACAGGGTCAGGAATACACAGCCGATCCAGCACCTTAACGTAGCGCTTGATACCCTTGCCGGCAAAGAGAACGATCACGGCTACGGCCAAAGTTTGTAAAATATCCAAGGGGATTGTCATATGGAATCTCCTTTCATAATACGGTTAAAATCCGAATCTCAATCCCTGTAGCATGAAACGTCGCAGGGATTGAACGATATCGTTCAGACTAGGCGGGTGCCCTCATTTAAGTAGGTTAGCAGGTCCTCCTTGGACATATTGTCAATGCCCAGATAGGCCAAGGTGTAGCGGCTGTCCTGGAAGAAGTTCTTCTTGTGCATGGCGCCGGCCAAGACAATCATGGAGTCGATAATGGGTGTGGGCACGCCGTACTGTACGCCCAAGTCGTGGTAAATTTTGCACCCAATGGGCACATCCTCGGTCATGTAACGGTGATGGATGGTGTTGGGGCCTGTGTTACCCTCGTTGGAGGGCTGATCCAGCGGGAAGACCACGTTGTCGTTGCCGTTCTCGTCTAGGCCCATGTACTCCTGAGTCAGTACGCTGCGGCGGGAGAAGAACATCTCATACTTGTACTCAGGGCAACCCACGCCGATTGCCTTGGCCAAGGCAATTTCTTCGTTATAAAACTGATACTGCACCTCGCAGATAGAGGGGCACAAGCCGTGGGAGTACATAGAGTAGGTGGTCTTATCGTTGCCGCAGAAGATAACGCCCCAGTTCTCCATGGTGGACACGCCCAGCACAGTGGCGGGGACATGAATGACAGGGTTGACGTTTGCAAAGTCAACGTCCAGAATGGTGTTGGCTTTGGAGGGGCCGTCGCCTCGAGTTACGGCATCCATGCAGGGCAGATACTTGGAGGCCTCCAAGAAATCATCGGTGTCCTTCATAGGCAGAGCAGCACCCCGCAACGTGATGGCGCGGTATTTGGCACTTACATGGGGGAACTGAAACTTACCGATGGACTCAATCCGGGTGCCGTAGGGGGCGGAGGACCAACCACCCACGATAACCTTCTTAGCGCAGCCCATTTCCTGCATCAGGCGGCGTAGAAGTAGGCAACCAAAGTTGTCGGCGAAGATATTGATTACCTGACCATCCTCTAGATGGGGAATTAAGGCCCGGAAGGTTGCTTCATGCCCCCAAGAGCCCATAGCAATAACAATATGGCCCACACCCTTTACGGCGGCGGCGATGTCGCTGGTCACCAAGTCGAAGAAGGCCCGCCCAGAGCGCTCAAAGCAGTACTTGTTGCGCTGAACACCGTCCAGAAGGATGCCGGTCTTTTCCACGTCTTTCAGGGAAGTGGCGGCGAAGGGCATAGCGTCATAGAGGCGTACCTCCTTACCAGCCAGTTTCATGTCAGCTGCGCAGGTCTTACCCACGGCGCCCCCGCCCAGTACCGCAATTGGCATATCCTGCAAATACTCCATCTTACTCATATCTTGCCTCATCCTTTCATAAGTTACAATTTTTTTAAAATGGCATCATTATTTTGTTGCAAATTCAATAATATAGTGCTAATATTAATTTGTAAAACGAATAGTTTAGATGAAGTTCATTCGATTTTTCGATTAAATAGAGGATAGCTTATGGATGAGCGTACACTTCGTGCATTTACAAAAGTAGCGGATCTAAAGAGTTTCACAAAGGCTGCAACCGAGCTCGGCTATGTGCAATCTACCATCAGCAATCAAATCAAGCAGTTAGAATGCGAGCTGGGATTTCCGTTATTTGACCGAATTGATAAAAAAATTTACCTGACCTCCCTCGGTCAGGAATTCCGTTCCTATGCTGATTCGATTTTAGAAAATATACATCGATCTGTCATGTTAGGAAAATCGGACAAAGAAATACACGGTGTCATTCGTGTGGGCGTTTTGGAATCGCTGTTATTCAGCACATTGGTCAACATATTGCCGCATTATGCCAGCCAATGGCCCAATATTGAGATTCAAATTAAAATGGGTCGGACAAAGGACCTCCAAGAGTGGCTCAGGCTAAACCAATTAGATATGGTTTACCTGTCTGACGACTTAAATTCTGATCCGGATTTTTTCTGTGCTTATCAGCATAAGGAGACACTGGCTTTTGTATCCAGTCCCAACCACGAATTGGCCGGTCGTGAGCAGATAGCCTTGGAAGATTTTTTCTCGTACCCCCTGGTCGTGACAGAGCGATCCGGCATCGTTTACCGAAAACTGCAACGCCTTGCATATTCTTACGGGATGCTGCCTAAGAATTCACTGGTGGTGGACAATACAAAGGCGATTGCCGAAATATTAAAAAACAGTGAGGGGTTGACTTTCCTTCCCGAATATTCAGTCAGGCGTGATATAGAGAGCAACACTCTGGTCAAGTTGAACGTCAGCGTTGCACCGCAAATTTATTTCAGCCAAATCATCTACCACCGCGGAAAGTGGGTGGCATCCTTTATGAAGGGTTTTATAGATCTGATCCGAAAGCAGCATACACTTTAACCGTATTTTATGCTCAGTTCGTTTTTCCGTTTTGTGGACCGTATGAGCCTTTGCGATCTCTGCCCCGTAAGAGCAGAAACTGAGTGGTGGGGTAGAAAAAGACATTTTAGAACGACAAACTGCACTTTTCCCTTTGCGTCTCAAATGTAACTGTGTCAAAAAGAACATAGCCGGCGCACAGTATCCGGCGGCCTTGCCAATTTGACAAACGGCAGGACGAACCGTGGGGTTGAAAAAAGTGCAGTATAAAGGCAGGTTCTCAGACGGCCACCGCAGGAACTACTTCTGCTCGCAGTGCAGGCAGTTACGAGAGCTTTCACAGTGTATCAAAAGCGGGGGCAAAATTTGGCCTGTGATATCACTTCTGCGATCGTCATCCCCCGGACACCTACTGTCACAAAGAAAAAGCAGGGGAATCTGTCTGTCCTTTTCTATAAGAGATACCTTTTTCGGACTGGACACCTCATCCCCAAAATTGCGCCGCCTAATCAAAGATAAAAGTTCTCCCTGGGATCAAAAGAGCGACGTTTAACAAAGAGAATGTGCGAAAACCCAAAAATTTGAATCGTTTGATGACTCTGCGCCATTTCCCGTCTATTTCCCGTTTCCTTGGTATTGTGTGTCGTTACAAAGGAGATGGAACAACATGGGAAAACACGGAGCCGACAGGAAGGGCAATCTCCAGAAACGGAAGGATGGCCGTTGGGAGGGACAGTACACCGCCAGCCGACCCCTGGAGACCGGGGCTATATTGACAACTACATCAAGATAAACATTAGGAAGATCTCGCTTGGGCAAGCTCGCCTCTTTAGAGCTACAGAAGTTCCGCAAGAGGCTGCTAAACAGCGGCCGAGTGAATCGGGGCAAGAGCAAAAGCCAGCCATGCCAAGACGGTCAGAAACCTCCACCAGATTATTACCTCAGCTATGAAGCTGACAAAAGAGTTGGAATCAACTTTCGCTGGCCCAGCCTAGAGTTGCGCCATGCCCAAGGGGAAGTACAGGGAGATGACACCCCCCCGGTGGAGCAGCTGGGCTACTTTCTGCGGAAGGCAAGGGACATCGGTGTGTTCGAACTCTACTCATGGAGTTGGCCACCGGAGTACGGAGAGGTGAACTTCTAGGTCTGAAGGTGGGAGGACCTTGACTTGGAACAGGGCGACCTCCGGATACGGCGGCAAATTGCCCATATTAATGGAGAGGTGGTGCAGGCCCCACTCAAAACAAAAAACGCCTACCGCACCCTGCCTCTGGAAAAGGATATGGTAGACATTCTGAATCAGCAGAAAAAGAAAGTCAGGGAAGGCCCCTGGGTGTTCCCTAGTACCACAGACGGTCCCATCTCTCCAGACAGCGTCCTGCACATGCTCCACCGGGTGCTGAAACGGGCAGGACTACCCAGAAGTCAGGTTCCATGATCTCCGGTATATCTTCGCTACCCTGGCCCCGCAAAACGGGGTAGATATGAAAAACGGTGTCCGGGATGCTGGGGCACCTCTCTGCCGGGTCCACCCTGAACACTCCAAATTTCCGTATGGGCCGGAACCTAGGTCAGATTTGAAAGCCAAAAATAAAGCTCACAAAAAAGTCGCAGAAAGCAAAAATAATCCGCTGGAATCAGATGATTCCAGCGGATTTCTGGTTGCGGGAGGAGGACTTGAACCTCCGACCTCCGGGTTATGAGCCCGACGAGCTACCAACTGCTCTATCCCGCGATATGGTGCCGGAGACCGGGATCGAACCGGCACGGGATCGCTCCCACGGGATTTTAAGTCCCGGGCGTCTGCCAATTCCGCCACTCCGGCATGGGTGGCTTCCGATCTTCTTTTGAAGGCTAGAATAGTTTACCATATGAAATGGACTATGTCAAGTCAAAAAATATCTTTTCTTTTCCCCATAGTTCCCCTCGGCTGGATGTACAAAAACGGACACATATCCCCACAGGGCCCGCATATACTGATATGTATATCCCTTCTCCCCGCCATCTGCTGATGAACTGGGGAGAGACATAACTGGAGGAACCAATTATGGATGAACACAAGACCCCTATTTTAGAGCTGCCTGAGCGTTCCGCCCCCAAGGACGACCTGGATGATCTGATCTTCCGCGGAGAGGGCTGGCTGGCCAGTGATCGTTAGGGGGCCGTTCACGTCTGGAACGGCCCTCATTGATTCCTTTCTGGGCGAGGGCAGGTTTTCCTTTACTTTTGTTTCCAGCTCATATATAATAATTGGGCCTAAAACCAACTTGTCCCCGGCTATTCCGGGAGTTTACGAGAGAGAGTTGAGGACCGCATGCTCCAATTTGATGAATATAAAGTCAAGCTGAACAACCTGCTCCCCGCCCTGAAGGAGCTGGCTCAGGCCCTTGATCTGGATGGGGCCGAGCGCGAGCTGGATATGCTCCAGGCTGAGTCTGCCGCCGACGGCTTTTGGGACAACCTGGCCAAGGCCCAGAAGGTCCAGCAGCGGATCAAGAACCTGCAGGACAAGGTGGACAGCCAAAAAAAGCGCCAGAGTCAGTGGGACGACCTGATGGCCCTGTGCGAGATGGGCAACGAATTTGAGGACGAATCCCTTATCCCGGAGCTCGAGGATGGCTTCGCCCATCTGGAGGCCGATATGGAGACGGCCCGTTTGGAGACGCTGCTCACCGGCGAGTACGACCGCTCCAACGTGATCCTGACCATTCATCCCGGCGCCGGCGGGACTGAGGCCCAGGACTGGGCACAGATGCTTTACCGGATGTACACCCGCTGGACCGAGCGCCACGGCTTCACCTATCAGATCATGGATTACCAGGAAGGGGACGAGGCCGGCATCAAATCGGCCACTATCATGATTGAGGGGAGCAACGCCTATGGCTACCTCAGAGGAGAACACGGCGTTCACCGGTTGGTGCGGGTGTCCCCCTTTGACGCTAATGCCCGGCGGCAGACCTCCTTTGCCTCCGTGGAGGTCATGCCCGACCTGCCCGAGGATGTGGAGATTGAAATCCGCCCTGAGGACATTGAGATGCAGGTCTACCGGGCCAGCGGCGCCGGCGGCCAGCACGTCAACAAGACCTCCTCCGCAGTCCGTCTCATTCACAAGCCAACTGGCGTGGTGGTAGCTTCCCAGCAGGAACGCTCCCAATTCCAGAACAAGGACAACTGTATGAAGATGCTCCGGGCCAAGCTGGTGGAACTGCAGATGCAGGAGAAGGCGGAGAAGATTTCCGATCTAAAAGGCGTCCAGCTGAAGATAGAGTGGGGCAGTCAGATCCGCTCCTACGTCTTCATGCCCTACCAGATGGTGAAGGACAACCGCACCGCCTATGAGACCAGCAACATCAACGCCGTAATGGACGGCGATCTGGATGGCTTTATCAATGCCTATCTCACGGCGGAGGCCACAGGTAACTGGGCCACCAAATAATAAGCAGCCTGCCGGAGCTCTCTGGCAGGCCGCTTTTTTATATCCTGGTTGTATCAGCTTCCCGCTTCTGATATACTGGAGGTACCACCAATAAAAAGAAAGGCGGGATACTATGAAATACGAGATCAAGGGTGAGCCCACCCCGGTAGTTATCTGTGAACTGAGCGCGGGGGAAAGTATGATCACCGAAAAAGGCTCTATGGTTTGGATGAGCCCTAATATGGAGATGCAGACCTCGGCAGGAGGCCTGGGAAAAGCCTTTGGTCGGATGTTCTCAGGAGAATCCATCTTTCAGAACATCTATACAGCCCAGGGCGGTCCGGGGATGATTGCTTTTGCGTCTAGCTTTCCAGGCGCTATCCGGGCTGTGGAGATTACTCCGGATCGGCCCATCGTGGTCCAGAAATCTGCCTTTTTGGCGGCCACCGATGGGGTGGAGCTCTCCGTCTTTTTTCAAAAGAAGTTAGGGGCCGGCTTTTTCGGCGGCGAAGGCTTTATTATGCAGAAACTTTCTGGCCGCGGAACCGTCTTTTTGGAGATCGACGGCTATGGTGTGGAATACGATCTGGCGGCCGGACAGCAACTGATTGTAGATACAGGAAATCTCGCTGTTATGGACACCAGTTGTTCCATTGACATCCAATCCGTAAAAGGAGTCAAAAATATGATCTTTGGCGGTGAGGGGTTGTTCAACACCGTTGTCACCGGTCCGGGGCACATCACGCTCCAAACCATGCCCATCAGCGCCTTTGCCGGGGCTATCTCCTCGGTGCTGCCCACCAAGGGATAGAATCGTTTTGCCCTGTCAGGTGTATCTCCCGGAATCTTTTTCCCTTTCAGGCCCTGTGTACCGCCCCCTCTTGACATCGTCCCACTTCTGATAGAAAATGTGAGTATGGCGTCCCATGCAGTGACCAGCGGTCAAGAAGCTTTGATCCGCATGGCACTGGGGTCCATTCAAAGGATGGTGAGGTCTTGTCCAGAAATCCTATGTCCTGATCTATGATTTGTCTACAAAAAATGTACAAACAATAAAGGAGCAGCGCTATGTTAGTAATGGATTGCACCCTGCGAGATGGGGCCAATGTGGTAGGCAAGGGCTTCGATGCCCGGCTGACCAAAATGATGATCGAGGGAATGATCGCCGCGGGTATCACCACCATCGAAATGGGAAACTGTTTGGGTCTGGGCGCATATGAGGCCAATGGTTCTATTGCCCCCTGCACAGACGAGGAGTATCTCCAGCTGATACAGCCTTATCTGTCCCAGGCTGAAATCGGTATGTTTCTGGGCTATAAGAACGCCACCCAGCCCAATGTGGATCTGGCTGCCAGATATGGGTTGAAATTTCTCCGCATCGGCGCTAACGCCGGCGACGGAGCAGGAGCCTGCGAGGGAATCCGGCGGGTAAAGGCTGCCGGCATGAAGTGCCGTTACTCTTTGATGAAGGCCTATGTCCTGTCCCCCAAGGAGTTGGCAGAGGAAGCCAAGATGCTAGCTGACTGCGGACTGGATGAGATCACTATCATGGACTCTGCCGGTACCATGATGCCCCATGAGACAGAGGCCTATACCAAAGAGCTGGTCGCTGCTGTGGATATCCCTGTGGCATTCCACGGCCACAATAACCTGGGACTGTCCGTAGCCAACGCCATCGCCGCCGCTGAGGCCGGGGCCACCGTCTTTGACTGCGGCCTGCTGGGCATGGCCCGCAGCGCCGGCAACTGCGCCACTGAACTTCTGGTAGCCACTTTCCAACGGCTGGGCTATTTTAAGGACATTGACCTCTACAAGCTGCTGGCCTTTCTGGACGGTGAGTTAATCCCTGCCATGGAGGAATACAACTACCACGTGGCAGTTAAGCCCTTTGACCTGATCCTGGGTCTGGCGGGCTGCCACTCCAGCTTTACCAAGCGGTTTCAGAACATTGCCGATGAAATGGGCGTGCCTCTGTATCAACTGATCGTAGAAGTATCTAAGCGGGACCAGAAGGCCCCCAGCGAGGAACTGATCCGCCAGATCGCCGCGGATCTGGTCTGATTTCCAACAGTCCTATATTCGCTTCAAATCCGGACGATTTCCGCTCCCTAGAGGAGATACATTTATATCCAAAGAACGTTTAAAAAATGTGCGTCCATGCTGAACATGGACGCACATTTTTTACCGCTTTTACCGCACCACTATATTCTCCGATATCTCACACAGAGCCTGGGACGCCTCCATGTCGAAGCGGTGGCTGCGGGCCAGATCCGCCAGGGAGATGACGCCTACCAGCTTGCCTTTTTCAACAACAGGAAGCCGACGGACCTGCTGGGTGGACATGAGCCGGGTGGCCTCCCGGCAGTCATCTCCCGGAGCTACTGTGGCACAGTTCCGGGTCATAATATCCCGGACCATGGTCTGGGCCGGGTCCTCCTCCGCGGCGATGCAGCGCAGGACGATATCCCGGTCCGTCACCATTCCGCGCAGCCGGCCGTCGCTGGAGCAGACCGGAAGTGAGCCTACATTGTGCCGGCTGATGAGCCGGGCGGCCAGGGAGGCCGAGGAGGTTGGCTCGATGGTGACCACGCTGGGATTCATCAGTTCTCTTACTTCCATGTAAAAACCGCCTTTCCGGTAAAAATTGGTCTTGCACCAGTTTGTCCGGAAAGGCGGTTTTTTATTCTGTCTCCTGAATCCTATTTATCTCCCGAATGACAAATCGCCGCTCTCATTCCTACGGACAGAGATCACTTTTTGGATATTCTCTGGTCGATTCGGCAAAATACCTCACCCAGCACAGAGCATATGGCAAAAAACAAAATGATCTTGACCGGTTCAAACTTGGGCAGCAGCACAGCGCCCAGTCCGCCGCCCACGATCAGCGCCATAACCAGCAGCAGCGACCTTCTGAAACGCATGATAACCACCTATCTTCCATCACTTTTTCTCTATGGAAACCGTTTCGAAATTCAGGGTATTACAGTCTACCTTTCTTCAACAGGCGGATGTCGTCACCGAAAAACTCCAGCAGGTGATACTCCCCATCCAGGCGGGAGGCGATCTGGGGTGAGTATCGCCGGGCCGCCTCCTCCATGGTCAGGTTGGAGGAGATAACTGTGTGCAGCCCCGCCACCAGCCGGGAGTTGATGAGCTCATAGAGAGCAGACTGGGTAAACTGGGTAGTCAATTCGCTGCCCAGATCGTCTAAGATCAGCAGGTCGCAGTTGAGATAGCGGCGGGTCTCATCCCTGGCCTCCTGGCCGTCCTGGCTGTCCCGGAGGAACTTCTTGGCTTCGAACTGGGCAAAGATATTTCCCGCGGTATCGTAGACCACAGAGCGTCCCCCCTCTGACACCGTACGGGCGATACAGGCGGACAAAAAGGTCTTGCCCAGCCCCGGAGCGCCGGAGAGGAACAGATTTTTGTAGTGGAACCTGCCGAACTTCTGCGCATAGTTCAGACAGACCTCGTAGATCAGCTCCATGTTTTCCCGGGGGGAGATCCCCCGGTTCGGCCAGGGAGTCTGACTGTAATAGTCGATGCGGAAGGAGTCGAAGGACTGCTCCCCTAGGTCCAGCAGCTTGGACAGCTCCCGGATCTGCTCCTGGGCACACAACCGCTTCAGGCAATCGCACATCTGAGCTCCCCTCCAGCCGGTGTCTCCGCACAGAGGACAGGCAGGCTTGTCCTCCAGGGCATCGGCGGGCAGTCCCATAGCGCCCAGCAGGACAGCCCGCTCCTGCTGCAGGTCCAGATTTTTTTCCTTTACCGTCCGTACCGCCTGGGCGGGGTTCCCTCCCTGGCGCAGGGTGGCGGCGACCAACTGGGCCATGGTCCCCTGAAGCTGCCGGTCCAACTGGGCCAGGCGAGGTTCCCGGCCGTAGGCTCTGTCCCGCAGCCGGTCCAGCTCCACCCTTCTTCGGCGCCGCTCCCCTTCCAGCCGGTCCACAGCCCGGCGAAGCACATTGGGATCATATGCCATAGGTTCACCCTTCCTTCTTCATCTGGTCCAGCATACGGCGCATCCGCTCCATGTTTTCCCGTGTCCGCTTCTCCTGGTCCGCCAGAGCCCCCTGAGGCGGCTGGCCAGCCCGCAGGGGCCTGGGGTCCCGGTCGCCCGCCTGGATGGCGGCGGCGGTGTGGAGGCCTTTCTGGTGCCAGCGGCGGAGAATACCGTTCATATAGCCCCAATCCATAGACTGCTTCTTCAGCACCGTCTTTTCATACGCCATCCGCAGGGCCTCGTCGTCAAAGCCCATATCGTCCCAGGCGGCGATATAAGTCCGCTCCTGGGACACCAAGGGGTGCGGCGGGATGTCCAGCAGCCGGAGCACCTGGGCCTCCCGACCCCGGAGGTGGGTCAGGCGCTGGAGATGGGCCTCGGCCCGCTCCATCGTGTCGATGCCCTGGCGGGCCCAGACAAAGCCCTCCTTTTTGATCTGGGACAGGAAGGGCCGCCGTCCCGGCCCGTATTTTCGTTCCATCTCCTCGGTACACCAGCCCACCAGCATCAAAACAACCTCGGCAGGCAGAGCCAGATGGTCATAGAGTGTGTACAAAGACCGCAGGTCGTTGGCGGACAGCTTTTTGCCCAGCCGCCGCTCCACCTCGTCGCACAGGGCGGGAAAGGTGGATGTATTTTCTTTCAGGGCGGCGGTAATATCCTCTAGGGAATACTCCGGGGGAGGAGTTTCCGGGACAGGGGGGGCGGAGACGGGGGGCTGCTCCGGTGCCATACCCAGCTTTTTTAACTGGTCCAGAGCTGTGTCCAGACGCTGCTGGGACCAGGTCAGATGGGACAGATCCCCGTGGCGCAGAAAATGGAGATAGAGCAGGGCGGCATCGCCGCTGTCCAGTCTCAACAGCCGGTCGGCCGCCTGGTCTGTCATGGCCAGGACGCTTCCGGGCAGCAATGTTTGGGCCATACTACCGCCCTCCTTTCTAAAAACGGTCCCGCTCCCGACCCGAGGCAGGGCGGAGGGACCGTGGCTGTGTTTCTTCATTTTACCGCAAAAACCGCCCGGCGTAAACAGGAAATTGCGGAGGCCTCCGGTCCATCCCCGCTGTTCGCTATGGGTCGGCGCTTCTGGTTGTCACGCCTCCCCGGCTCACGACGCGTGGCTTCCCTCCGTCTCGGGCTGGAAACAGCCGCTTATGCGGCTTCGGTTTCGCGCCCTCGCTCCGGTCCATCCCCGCTGTTCGCCGCGGGTCGGCGCTTCTTGGAAAAATTCATGGATTATTTGTTTTTCAAATGTTCCCTTCTGTGGTATAATGATGAGTAAGTTGGATTCGTATGCCCATTTGGCATACAAAAGATAGAAGAAGGGGAGGAGCTCCGATGAAGAACAAAGTGGTAGTGACCATCGCGGGACAGGAGTATACCATGGTGGCGGTAGAGGACGAGGCCTATGTCCGCAAGTGCGCTGACTATGTGGACAGCCAGCTGCGTGATATCATGAGCAACAAGCTGCCCAAGGAGACGGCCGCCGTGCTGGCCGCCATGAATATGGCCGACCTGTACTTCAAGGAACAGGATGCCGCCGAGAATCTCCGCCGCCAGATCAAGGAGAATCTGGAGGAGGCCAACCGGCTGAAGATGGAGCTGTCTGAGGCCAAGCGGGAGATCTTCAAGCTTCAGACCCGCAAATAACCGCCGGAGGCGGACACGACTTTTGCCGCGTGTCCGTCCCGTGCCTTTGATTTTCCAGGAGGTATCCCATGTTGGAACTGCTCGCGCCGGCCGGCTCTATGGAGGCGGTGACGGCCGCCGTCCAGAACGGCGCCGACGCCGTCTATTTTGGATATGGAGATTTCAACGCCCGCCGCAACGCCAAGAATTTTTCTGAGGAAGAGGCCGCGGCGGCGGTTTCTTATTGCCATCTCCGGGGCTGCAAGGTACATCTAACTCTGAACACCCTGCTTACTGACCGGGAGTTGCCGGGGGCGGCGGAGGTTGCCGCTCACGCCAGTCGCATCGGCGTGGACGCGGTCATTGTACAGGACCTGGGTGTGCTGCGTATGCTAAGGCAGACCGTCCCGGACCTGCCCCTCCATGGCTCCACCCAGATGACCGTCCACTCTTTGGACGGGGTAAAGCAGTGCGCTGACCTGGGCATCAGCCGGGTGGTGCTGTCCCGGGAGCTGAACCGGGACCAGATCGCCTATATCTGCCAGAACTCCCCCATCGAGATCGAGGTGTTTGGTCACGGGGCGCTGTGTATGTGTTACTCCGGCCAGTGTTATTTCTCCTCGGTCATTGGGGGGCGGAGCGGCAACCGTGGTCTGTGCGCCCAGCCCTGCCGGCTGAAGTATGGCTGGAACGGCCGGGCGGACGAGTACCCTCTCTCTCTAAAGGATATGTCCCTGGTGAGCCACCTGAAGGAGCTTCAGGACATGGGGGTGGCCTGCCTGAAGTTGGAGGGCCGGATGAAGCGGCCGGAGTATGTGGCCGTGGTCACCGGTGTGTACGCCAGAGCTCTGAAGGAGGGCCGCTCCCCCACCCAGGCGGAGCTGGATGCCCTGGAGCAGGTCTTTTCCCGCCAGGGCTTTACGGACAGCTACTTCATGGGTCAAAAGGGCCCCGAAATGTTTGGTACGCGCCAGGAGGGAAAGGAGCCCAAGGAGCTCTATGCCCAGGCCCGGGCCACCTATGAAAACGGCGAGAACCGGAAGGAGCCGGTGAGAATATACGCCATGATCCAGGCCGACCAGCCAGCCCGGATCGCCGTGGAGGACAAGGAGGGCCGGATGGTCCATGGGGAGGGGCCGGTGCCCGAGGCGGCTCGAAACGTGCCCCTGACACGGGAAAAGGTGGAGGGCCAGCTGTCCCGCACCGGAGGCACCCCCTACTCCTGTCAGAAGGTGACCGCCAAAGTAGAGGAGGGCCTATCCCTTCCCCTGTCCGCCCTGAATGACCTGCGCCGCCGGGCCCTGGAGGATCTGTCCGTCCAGCGGCAGGCCCTGCCCCAGAGGAGGGTGGAGCCCTTCCGGCCGGGTGTGAGGTATGAGAATCCCAGGGGGACGCCTGTATACACAATTTCTGTCCGGGAGGCGGCCCAGATCAGTGGAGAGCTGCTGCGGCTGTCCCCTGCTCTGATCTACTTACCCGCCGACCAGGGCGCTGCCCACCCGGAGGTGGTGAAGCGGTGCCAAGAGGCCGGTGTCCCCGTCGCCGCCCTTATGCCCCGTGTGTACAGCGACCGGGAAACTTTGGCCCTGGAGGAGGATTTGGCTGCCCTGCGCCGCATTGGAGTAGACCAGGTGCTGGCCGGCACACTGGGCGCTGTCCGCCGGGCTGCCCAGCTGGGCTTTTCGGTCCGGGGAGACTACGGCCTTGGGGTATATAACAGCCAGACCATGAAAGAGCTGAAGCGGCTGGGACTCATCTCCGCTACCGCCTCCTTCGAGCTGAAGCTGGCCCAGATTCGGGACCTGTCTAAGGCTATTCCCACGGAGCTCATCGCCTATGGCCGCCTACCTTTGATGATTACAGAAAACTGTATTATCCACAACCATTCCGGCCAGCACACCTGCTCCAACGTGAACCTGCTCACCGACCGGAAGGGGGAGCGGTTCCCGGTGGTCCAAGCCTATGGCTGCCGCAACGAGATCTTGAACTCCAAAAAGCTGTTTTTGGCTGACCGGACCCAGGACTATGGCCGTCTGGGCCTGTGGGCGGCCCGGCTGATGTTTACCACGGAAAACGCCATGGAGTGCGCCCAGGTATTGGAACGCTATCTGGGGCAGGGGTCATACCAGCCAAATGAGTATACTCGGGGACTCTACTACCGAGACGTGGAGTAACAGAGACTAGGGGGAAACGCCGTGTTCAGCCGACAGCGCCTGTTTTGGCTCCACCAGCCCTATGACCTGGAGGGCTCCGACCCGGACTTTCTTCGGGCGGTGCGGGATAACTGCGCCTTCCATATGGCCCGCTGCCCGGAGTACCGGGCCATTGCGGACCACATCGGCTTCTCTCCAGAGCAGATACAGACCATAGTTGACCTGGCCCGGCTCCCCGTCCTGCCTACCCTGTTTTACAAGCGGCACGCCGTCTTTTCCATGCCCCGGTGGCGAATGGCCATGCGGGTCACCTCCTCCGGCACCAGCGGCAGGTTCAGCCAGGTGGGCTTTGACTGGGGCTGTCTCCTGGCGGAGGTACCCATGGTCCTTCGCCTGGGCTGGCGGCACGGCCTGATCTCTCCCAGGCCCGCTCACAATGTGATTCTGGGCTATCAGCCCCACCGCCAGAATAAAACAGGTGTCACCCGCACCATGTTCGGCCTGACCTGGTTTGCCCCTCCCATCAGCCGGACCTACGCCCTGCGCTATGGGGACGGCGGCTATGTCCCCGACCTGGACCATGTGGCGAAGGCCCTGGAAAAGCTGGGCAGTTCCCGGTTTCCCACCCGGATCATCGGTTTTCCCTCCTACCTCTGGTTCGGTCTGAAGCGGATGGAGGAGCTGGGCCTGCGGGCGCAGCTGCCGAAGGGCTCCCGCATCCTCCTGGCCGGAGGCTGGAAACAGCACTACGCCCAGCAGGTGGAAAAGCCTGTCCTCTATGGCCTGGCCGGTCGGATACTGGGCATCCAAGAGGCGAATATCAATGAGTTTTTCGGGGCGGTAGAGCACCCCATCTTTTTCAACGCCTGCAAAGAGCACCACTTCCACATCCCCGTCTACTCCCGCGTCATCATTCGGGATGTGAATACATTGGAGCCCCTGCCCATGGGGAAGGTGGGGCTGATCAACCTGGTCTCTCCCCTCCTCCGGGCTACCCCAGCTACCAGCGTCATGACGGATGATCTGGGCTATCTCACGCCGGGGGAGGAATGTGGCTGCGGCCTCCGCTCCCCCTATCTGACCATCCTGGGCCGGGTGGGGCTGGCGGAGATCCAGACCTGCGCCGCCGGAGCTGCGGAACTGCTTGGGAAGGGGGAGATGCCGTGATTCTTGCCAATGGAGCCCTTCTCCCGGACAGCGACCTGCCAAAGGTGCTCTCCGGTCTGGAGGCGGAGATTAACCACACCCGAAGCGCCTCCCCTTTGGAAGCGGAGGCCGTCGTGGACGCCTGCGCTACGCTGCTGGACCGGCTGGATCAGGGAGAGCTGGACCATCTCCTGTCCCGGTTTGCCACCCCACAGCTTCTGGATACTCTGGGGAGGTACCGCCACATGCTCCAGTCGGAGAGCCTGCGCTATAAACTGGCCGTAGAGCTGGACGGTCTCTGGACAGGGGAGCGCCCCCGGCCCTTTGGCCGCTCTGTGGTCCTGCCCCTGGGCACCCTGCTCCACATTGCCGCCGGCAACATAGAGGGCCTTCCCGCCTTCAGCGCCCTGGAGGGCCTGTTGACCGGAAACGTCAACCTGCTGAAGCTGCCTTCTGGAGATACGGGCTTGTCCCTGGCTCTGCTCAAGCTGCTGACAGACACCCAGCCCGATCTGGCCCCCTACCTCTATGTCTTTTCCATCCCCTCTGCCGACCGGACCTCCCTGGAGGTCCTGGCCAGCCTGGCGGACGGCATCGTCACCTGGGGCGGGGATGAGGCTGTCCGGGCCGCCCGGAGCATGGCTCCCGCCGGCTGCAAGCTGATTGAGTGGAGCCACCGGCTCAGTTTCGCCTATGTATCTGGCCGTCCGCCGGAGGAGGAATGGTATGCCCTGGCCCGCCATATCCTGTCCACCGGGGGGCTGCTGTGCTCCTCCTGCCAGGTGATTTATCTGGACACCGACAGCCTGGATGATGGTAGGGCGTTCTGCCATAGCTTCCTGCCTATCCTGGAGCGCGCGGCCGCCGCCTGTCACCCGCCCCCCGGACAGGCGGCCCAGGCCACTCTCCACGGGTATGAGCATTTTTTGGAGCAGACGGTGAGAAACACTGGGGCCCAGGTCTTTCTGGGGCGGGGCTGCTCGGTCACCCTTTGTCCCGACCAGGAGTTGGAGCTGTCGCCTCTCCATGGAAACATACTGGTAAAACGGCTGCCCCGTTCCCAGCTTTTTTCTGTCCTTCGGCGGCAGAAGGGAAGGCTTCAGACCGCCGGACTGCTCTGCCCTCCGGAGGAGCGGGAGGAGCTGACCGCCCTTCTGGTCCGGGCGGGACTGACCCGAATCACCTCCGCCGGCACTATGTCCGCCCCATTTCCAGGGGCGGGACATGACGGGGAGCACCCCCTGCGCCGGTATGTGCGCATCGTGGATATCGAATAGAAAAAGGATTAGGAGTTTACAATTATGGAGTTGAAGATCAAAGCAGTTTCCCCTAAAATTGGGAGCGACATCCCCCTGCCCTTCTACGCCACCCCCGGATCGGCGGCCATGGACCTACACGCCTGTATGGAGGAGGCGGTGGTCATTCCTGCCGGCGGCCGGAAGGTCATCCCAACTGGCATCGCCATCGCCCTGCCCTCGCCGGACTATGTGGCGCTGGTCTTTGCCCGGAGCGGGCTGGGCATCAAACATGGCATCGCCCCCGCCAACTGTGTGGGCGTCATCGACAGCGACTACCGGGGAGAGATCCTGGTGGGCCTGCAAAATTCCGGGGACACGGACTTTACCATTCAGCCCGGTGAGCGCATCGCCCAGCTGATGGTCACCCCGGTAGTCCAGGCCGAGCTGAAAATCGTGGATGAGCTGGACGACACCCAGCGGGGCGCCGGCGGCTTCGGCTCTACCGGAAAATAAGCGACAAACACGGGCCCCTTTAACCAGGCCCAGTGTGACGAGCATGGAGGAAGCAGTATGTTTGGACTGTTCAAAAAGAAAGAAGCGCCCAAGGAGCCTCCCTCCCAACAGAGGGACGAGTGGAAGGAGTTCGCCACCCCCTTCCTGCCGGATGAGTTGTCTATTGTGGCTGTCACGGACGCCAGCGGCTTCGGCTCTGTCAAAGAACCGGAGCAGGAGCTCTGGCGGGTGGGCATCGGCCTGACCGCCTGGATGGAGGAGGACAGCCCTGACATCCACCAGGGAGAGGCCAGCCTAGTCTCTCTGGCCGACGATACCCTGCGGAACTATCTCCGCCAGCGGGTCCGGCCTGACTTTATCATCAAGTTCACGGCGCGGGTGTCAGAGGATGGCCGGAGGCTCCTCTTACTGGACCTGCCGGAGCCGGGCTTTGATCCGGACCTAAAAGCCATCCTGGAGGAGCAGAAAAAGCCTGTATCCTTCTGGGAGGACGGCTTGGGCACCTTTACCTTAAACCGCTCGGTGGGCTGGTTTGAGACTGAGGCGGAGTGGCTGGGCCAGCCTGCCCGCCTGGACTTCGACCGGGACGAAAACCGGGCGGACTGTCTGACGCATTTTCACACCCTGATGGAGCGTCAGGAGGAGTGGGACCAGAGGGTGCGGGCCTTGGCCGCGGAAAAGCTGCTTGACCTGGCCAACGACTGGGCTCAGGAGTCGGAGGAGGACCGGGAGGCGGCGGAGATCACCCAGGAGCAGTTCATGGAGCGCATGGAACTGGACGCCATTCAGATCTATGAGGACGGAGCCTTCGAATTTTGGTTCAACGACGGGGACCTGTTCTGGGGGCACTCCATCCACGTCACCGGCTCTCTGACAAATGGGCCGGAGGAGGCCCAGATGGAGGGATGAGTCCTCCCACCTATTTTCTCACCAAGGAGTTTTGTTATGCGTATCATCCTCGCCTCTCAATCCCCCCGGCGGCGGGAGCTGCTGGAACGGATGGGGGTCGCTGAATTTGATATCATTCCTGCGCAAGGGGAGGAGGTCATGGACCCCTCGCTGTCTCCGGACCGGCTGGTGGAGGAGCTGTCCCGCCAGAAGTGCGCGGAAGTCGCCGCCGCCCACCCGGACGGCCTGGTCATCGCCGCTGACACGGTGGTATCTGTGGGCGGGCTGGTGCTGGGCAAGCCCCACAGCCGGGAGGAGGCGGTCCGAATGCTCTCCGCTCTGTCCGGTCGGGAGCATATGGTATACACCGGCATCACCCTCTTTTCCGGTGGCCGGACCGCCACGGAGCACGAGGCCACCTCTGTCCGCTTCCGCCCCCTGTCCCAAGGGGATATCGACCACTACCTGGCCACTGGAGAGCCCATGGACAAGGCTGGGGCTTACGGCATCCAAGGGTACGGCAGTGTGCTTGTAGAGGGCATCTCCGGGGACTACTATAATGTGATGGGCCTGCCGGTCTGCCGGCTGGGCCGGATGCTGGCCCGGTTTGGAGTGGACACATTGTCCATGGCCGCGAAAAAGGAGCAAGGAACGTGAAAGATTTTCTCCGCCAGAACGGGATCCTGCTGGTCATCATCGCCTTGCTGCTGACCATTCTGATCGGGGTGGGCACCGCCTTTATGGGCGGCAATGCCGACCCCCTGTCCAACGTGGTGAACACGGTCACCAGCCCCATACGAAATGGCATTGCTGCCGCCGCTGACTGGGCGGAGGGAGTATATAACTATGTATTCCGCTATGGCCAGATCCAGGAGGAGCTGGACAGCCTGCGGGCCCAGGTGGCCGAGCTGGAGGACCAGGTTCGAGAGGGGCAGGAGGCCGCCAAGCAAAACGAGCGCCTGCGGGAGCTGCTGGACCTCCAGGCCAAACGTGAGGACTTCGTCTTTGAGTCCGCGCGGGTTACTGGGCGCTCCACTGACAACTGGGCATCCACACTGACCATCAGCAAAGGCACCTCCGCCGGCGTGGAGGCGGGCGACTGCGTCGTGACCTCCACCGGCGTGCTGGTGGGAGTTGTGTCCAAGGTGGGGCTGAACTGGTCCACCGTCTCCACAATTATCAACACAGACATTGAGATTGGGGGCATCGTCACCCGAACGTACAGCGCCGGGGTGCTGGAGGGAGACTTTGCCCTGATGGGCCAGGGCCGTCTGAAGCTGAGTTACCTCCCCCACAGCGCTCAGTTGGTGTCTGGGGACGAGGTGCTCACCTCCGGCAAGGGGGACGTGTATCCTTCCGGGCTGGTGGTGGGTCAGGTGGAGGGCGTCTTTACCGACCCTTCTGGGATGACCCGCTATGCCGTGGTGGTCCCTGACGCCGACCTGTCCTCCTTAGTTGAGGTATTCGTCATCAAAGACTTTGATATCCAGGAGTAGGCGCGGCCTGTGGCCGCCCTACCCAGTAAGGAGCGTTTCATTTGACCCGACGTGACCTGATCCACAAGTGGTTTGTCTATGCCCTGGGCCTGCTGCCCCTGTGGCTGCTGGACGACTATATCCTGCCTCGGTACCCCCTCTTTGGCGTAACACCCATGCTGCTGCCTGTGGCGGCAGCCGCTGTGGCGGTGCTGGAGGGGGCCTATGCCGGAGCGGGCTTTGGAATGGCGGTCGGCCTGCTGTGGGAGCTGGCCTACCCCGGAGGCTTTGGCGGCCTGGTGCTTGGGATGGCCCTGGCCGGCATGGCCATTGGGGCCCTCGCCCAGTATGCCCTGAGCCAGTCCTTTCCCGGCTGCCTGCTCTGTTCCGCCGCTATCCTTGCTCTGCTGGACCTGCTGCGGGTGCTGCGGGGGCTCATCACCCACGCGGCCTCCCTCCCGGCGCTGCTCCAGGTGGCCGTACCCGAATTTCTCTATTCCTTGGCCTGGACTCCGGTAGTCTATCTCCTGTTCCGGGCCATATTTCGCCGGGTGGGCGGGACCAAGCTGGCCTGATTCGCCCTTTTCTTCTCCAGGATGGAGGTATTCCATGGATGTAAAACAATTTCATCGTCGGGTCCTGTGCATCGCCTTGCTCCTTTCCCTGTGTCTTACCGCCATGGGGGCCACACTGTACGACCTCCAGATCAATCAGGGTGAGGCGCTGTATGAGCGATCTCAGAACAAGATCGCAGAAACCCAGATAGTCGAAGCAGACCGGGGAGACATTCTGGACCGAAATGGCCGTGTGTTGGTGTCTAATCGGGTGGTCTACCAGGTGACGCTGGACCTGGATCACATGGGAAAGGAGCCGGAGGAGCGCAACGCGACCCTTCTGTCCCTCGTCCACGCGGCTCGGGCCTCTGGGGTAGAATGGAGCGACACCCTGCCCATCTCCGCCGATGAGCCCTTTGTGTTCACTGAGCAGTCCCCCTACTTTACCCTCTCACAAAATGAGGACGGGACCCCTTCTAAGACTTTGACCCGCCTGGGCCAGTTGGCTGTCAAAATGAAATGGATCACCGACCCCACCAAAGAGCCCGAGCCAGTAGAAACAGCCCCTGTACAGCAGGAGGAGCCTGGGCTTTGGGACAGGATCACCGGATTTTTTACTGGAGAGACACCCCAGAAAGAGGTCCAGACACCAGTGCAGGAGAAGGATAGCTCACTTCCTACCGCCCGGCAGCTGCTTGGTAAAATGTGCGCCAGCTTTGAAATCGCAGGCGAGGGCGCTGTGGACAAGAAGTCTGCGGAGGCATCCGGGCAGGCGGTGCCCGACCTGAATATCGGAGACATGGACCCGGCAGATGCCCGGGCCATCGCCGGACTGCTGTATGAGCTGTACTTGCGTTCCCGTGAGGTCACCTGGACTCCCTATGTCTTTGCCGAGGGCGTGGATATCGATTTCATTTCCCGTGTCAAAGAGCTCTCTCTGCCTGGAGTGGTCATCGAGCCCACTACCGTCCGTCAGTACCACACCCAGTACGCCGCCCACATCTTAGGGCGGGTAGGACTGATGAACCGTTCAGAGGTGGAATACTATACCTCGCTGGACGAGGACGGGGACGGTAAGCCCGACTACGAGATGGACGATACCGTAGGTAAGGAGGGGGTGGAAAAGGCCTTCGAGTCCTTCCTGCGGGGTACCCCAGGGATCCGGGCCGTGGATCGGAACACCAGCGGAAAGATCTTGTCAGAGAGTTGGATCACCGAGCCAAAGCCAGGGGACAATATTGTGCTCACCATCGATATTGACCTGCAGAAAAAGGTGGAGGACACTCTGGCCTCCTCCCTGCCCAATCTGGTCAGTGAGGAGGTGGAGGGCGCGGCCTGCGTGGTGCTAGATGTAAACAGCTTTGATGTATTGGCTTCCGCCTCCTATCCTACCTTCGACCTGGCCAACTACTCCCGTGACTGGGAGAAAAATTCTACAGATCCCCTCACTCCCCTGGTCAACCGGGCACTTACAGGCACCTACGCCCCCGGCTCCACCTTTAAGATGGTCACCGCTATCGGAGCACTGGAGGAGGGCATTATCACTCCCGACTCCCAAATACGGGACCTGGGCCGCTACACCTACTACCCCGGCACTCCTCCCCAGTGCTGGTACTACCGCCAGTACGGCAAGTATCACGGGCTCATCAACGTCAGCGAGGCTATCGAGGTATCATGCAACTACTTTTTCTACGACGTGGGACGGCGGCTTGGCATCGACCTGTTGGTAGACTACGCCACCCGCTTTGGCCTTGGCCAAAAGACGGGCATTGAGCTGGAGGAGTCCTCGGGCGTCATGGCTGGCCCCGAATATACTGAGAGCATGGGCGGGACCTGGTACGAGGGCTCGGTCCTATCTGTGGCCATCGGCCAGGAGAGCAGCCAATTTACCCCTATCCAGCTTGCCAGCTATATCTCCACACTGGTCAATGGAGGCACCCGAAAGTCCACCCACCTGCTGAAGGAAATCAAATCCAGCGATTACTCCCAAATCGTGGAAACCTATGAGCCGGAGGTCCTCAGCACCATTGAGATACAGGACAAAAATCTAGAGGCTGTCAAGGCCGGAATGCTGGCCCTGACCACTGACGGCTCGGTACGCCGCTACTTTCAGGACCTGCCTGTCCAGGTGGGCGCCAAAACTGGCTCCGCCCAGGTCAGCGCCCAGACGGAGTCCAATGCCGTTTTCGTCTGCTTCGCCCCCTATGATGACCCGGAGATCGCCTTGGCCATGGTGGTGGAACACGGCGGAAGCGGCTCAGAACTGGGCGCCATGGCAGCCGATATTCTCTCCTATTACTTCTCAACCAAGGGCAGCATGGATGAGATCCCCATGGAAAATACTTTGATCCGGTAGTTTCCGGTCCTTTTTTGCCTCTGTCTTGACGGGCGGAGAGAAAAGGGGTACACTTTGAGAGAACGACTATACTCGGGCCCGGCCCGTATGATTGTAAGGAGATGTTCCAAGTGTCTGAATGTACTCATGACTGCTCCAGCTGCAACGCCGATTGCTCCTCCCGGGATATGCGTGTCCCTGCCAACGCCATGTCCAGTGTAAAGCGGGTTATCGCCGTTGTCAGCGGGAAAGGCGGCGTCGGCAAGAGCACCGTCACCGCCAGTCTGGCCGTCGCTATGGCCAGAAAGGGCCGTAAGGTAGCCATCTTAGATGCCGATATCACCGGCCCCTCTATCCCAACCGCTTTTGGCATCCATGAGAAGGCCACAGGAAGCGACGCCGGCATCGACCCCGCCGTCACGGCCGGCGGCATCAAGCTCATGTCCCTGAACCTGCTCACCGCAAATGAAACGGACCCCGTGGTATGGCGTGGACCCGTCATTGCCGGCGTAGTCACACAGTTCTGGCAAGAAGTGGTCTGGGGCGATGTGGACTATATGTTCGTGGATATGCCCCCCGGCACTGGCGACGTGCCTCTAACTGTTTTCCAGTCCCTTCCCGTGGACGGTATTATTGTCGTCACTTCTCCTCAGGATCTGGTATCCATGATCGTGACAAAGGCTGTAAATATGGCTAAGATGATGGATATTCCCGTCCTTGGGCTGGTAGAGAATTACAGCTATTTTCAGTGTCCTGATTGCGGCAAGAAGCACGCGATTTTCGGGGACAGCCATTTGGAAAAAGTGGCGATGGAACTGGAGATTCCTGTGCTGGCCCAGTTGCCTATTGATCCCAGCCTTGCCGCCGCCTTTGACACCGGAAAGATTGAACAGGTCGAACGGAATTATTTGGAAGACGTTGCGGCCCGCCTGGATGGCTAAGGTCAAGTAAAATGTCATACAGAATCCCTTTGTCCGCCGGTCCTATGGACCGGCGTTTTTTTCTGGTAGGCGCGCTATGTCTACCAAATGTCTACCAAAAAAAGCGGGAAAGCGCTGGGAAACGTGGCTTTCCCGCTTTTCCATTTTCTGGGTGTCTACCAGATGTCTACCAAGGGCACTTTTTCTTTGGAAAAGCGCCCTTTTTTATTTGCTCTTAGCGGGTTTTCCTCACCTTTTTTGCTGTGCAAGGGGCGTTATACAGGGCTAATGCCCTAAAAAGTCCTCAAAGCCTCGAAAAAATGGGGATTTTGTCAGAAAAGTCCCCGAAAAAATTTAAGGAGGAATCCCGAATGAGAAACCTGAAACGGGCTCTTAGCCTGGCTCTGGCTTCCGTCATGGTCATGGGCCTGATGGTAGTCGGCACCGGCGCGAGCTACGCCGATGTGTCTTCCGAGCAGAATCAGGAAGCCATCGAAGTTCTCCAGGAAGTCGGCATCATGACCGGCGACGAGAACGGCAACTTCAACCCCAACGCTAAGGTCACCCGCAACGAGATGGCCGTGGTCATGTCCAACCTGCTGGACTACCGCGTAGCCAACTACAAGGGCACCAGCCCCTTCACTGATGTGCCCTCCTGGGCTGAACCCTATGTGGCCGCCTGCTACACCAACGGCATCATCGCCGGCTACGACGCCAAGACCTTCGGCGGCAGCGACTCCGTCACTACCTCCCAGGCCGCTCTGATGCTGATGAAGGCCCTGGGCTACTTCCAGTATCAGTCCGACTTCGAGGACGACTGGCAGTTCGCCACCATCAAGCAGGCTGGCAAGATCGAGCTGTTTGAAGATGTGGACTCCGGCGTTACCGAGGCCATGACCCGCAACGACCTGGCTCAACTGGTTCTGAACGCTCTGGAGTCCGGCATGGTCGAGGCTGACGACGACACCATCAAGGTCAACGCCGACGGTGTGATCGTAGAGGCCGGCAAGGTCACCTACAATTATGTCACCAGCGACAAGGCTTATGCCCGCGCCATCAGCGATCTGCAGCCCACCTCCTCCACCAGCTCTACTAAGGGCTCCATCGTGGAACTGGGCGAGAAGCTGTACAACGGCGACCTGAAAAAGGACGAGGGCAGCGACGATTTCAACCGTCCCGCCAACGTCTGGACCTATAAGTCCAGCGAGATCGGCAAGTATGCCGACTCCGCCGAGCAGACCTGGACTGTCAAGGTCACCGAGAAGGCTCTGTACCAGGCTGTCGGCTCCGCCGCTTTTGATAACTACGACTGGGCCATCTACCAGAACGGCGGCCTGGTTGCCGAGGACACCAACGCCGCCCCTCACGCTGCCCGCGACCTGGCTATCGCTCACAGCAAGACCAGCAGCGAGCGCGTGCTGACCGCTGACAAGGGCGTCCTGACTGAGGTCTTCGTGGACTCCGACAAGGAGACCGTCGTTCTGACCCTGATCGACACCGGCGTAGCCAAGGTCACCAAGGTCACCGGCGACGAGGGCGACTACGAGGTCACCGTGTCTTTTAAGACCAAGGTAAACAACGGCGCTGGTTCTGCTTACACCCCCGACAACAAGTTCACCACCGATCAGAAGTTTGAGAAGGACGACATCGTCATCTACACCGCTTCTGTTTCCTCCGGCGAGATCGAGTCCCTGGCTGTAGCCGAAACTGTAGCCGGCAAGGTCACTGCTGTGAAGAACGCCGACTACGCCACTCTGGACGGCACCAAGTACAGCTACAACTACGCTTACACCAAGGCTGTCGCCGCCAACGGTATCGGCACCGGCCTGTACAACCTGGAGGACAGCGTCGCCGACGCCAACCCCGTCATCGACAAGGAAGCCACCCTGTATCTGGATGCTTACGGCTACGCCGTGGCCTTCGAGGGTGATACCGCTACTGCCGAGGATTACCTGTTCGTGAAGGAAGTGGGCACTGTCTTCAACAGCGAGCCCTCTGCCAAGGTCGTCTTCTATGATGGCACTGAGGACACCATCACCGTGGACCAGATCATCGACGGCGGCAAGTCCTATGACGCCGTTAAGAATGGTGGCGACAATAGCACCACCAAGACCGTTGCTGAGAAGACCATCTACAAGTTCACCAAGGGCTCCAGCAGCTATGACCTGGAGGTCGTCGCCGAGAAGGCCGGCACCAGCGCCACTGTGAAGAAGGATGTTCCCTCCATCTCCGCCACCGGCACTGCGAATGGGCAGGCTACCAACAACAATACCGTGTTCGTAGACGTGGAGAATAACAACTCCTGGGTCGGCTACAAGAACGTATCCAGCAAGACCGGCGCTGATGTAAAGCTGGTTCTGAACAGCGACAACGTGGCTGAGGTCGTCTTCATCTATGGTAACTTCACCAGCGATGCCGACGCCGAGGACTACATCATCCTAAAGGGCACCGGCTATCAGGCTGAGAAGGACAAGAACAACAAGACCGTCTATCGCTTCATCGACGCCTATGACGCCAACGGCGAGAAGGTCGAAGACCTCTATACCGCCAGCGAGACTCTGGCTAAGAATGCCAAGAAGGCTATGTACCTGATCGACAAGCGCGATGGCGATGACTATGTCCAGACCTGGACCGCCAAGTTCGATCTGAAGAGCAACGCCGGTAAGGCCGCTGCCAACTGGGCTACCGCCGCCAAGGACGGCGTGCTGACCCTGAACACTGGCATCACCTTCGGCGGCAACGCCAAAAAGACCTTTGCCTATGACGACAACACCGTCTTCGTGGTGGTGGAGCTGAAGGCCAATGGCGATGTGGACCTGCTGCGCACCGGCGATATCTCTGATATCGAGGCCGATACCACTCGCGCCGCTGACACCACCGGCGTGTATGTCATGACCGTGGACAACGAGTATGACCAGGCTCCTCTGGCCGAGACTGTCCTGGTTGTCGTACCCGACGACAAGGGCATCACTGAGGGCGGCAAGGACCCCGTGGTGACCACCGATGGTTCTGTGACCGTCGGGCTGACGAACTCCGGCAGTCTGGCTATGACCATCACCGCTCCTACCATTGATGGCAAGGACATCTCTGGTTGGGAAGCCAAGAATGTCACTGTGAAGACCACTCTGACTGTTGACGGGAAAGACTTCGCTAAGACTGTCAGCAGCGCTAAGGATGAGAAGGTTTCTCTTGGTGCTACTCTGAGTTCCCTCGACGACAGCGCACTGCCCAATGTGGCTATCTCCGGCAGCCATACTTATCAGGCTACTGTCGTTGTCACCTTCCAGGGCATGGACAACAACACCTATACTCTGACCGGTTCCAGCGCCATGATCTTCTCCTAAGCTTTTATTGGTCAGCAATCTAAGACAACCATAACGTGTCGCCCCTGGGCCAGTTGGCCTGGGGGCGATTCTTTCATATCAGGCTAGTGCAAGGTAATGGTATACCGTCCCATTTCGGTTGGTGGCAATATTGGCAGCCTTGCTCTGGTCCGAGAAAATTTTGACGGCAAACCCGGTGTCCGTGATTTCCGCGCAAATGATGTTGCAGCGGTCATTTTTTAACCGCAGAGGGTATCCGTCTAAGATCAAGCCGCCCTGACAGGTAAAATAGTTTGGTGGACAGTAGTAAAAGCAGGTCGTTCCATCTTCTGGAAATAAAAGCACCGCCTTGGGACGGAACCCCAGATAGATTGTCCGGTCTGCCGTCCCGTCGCCGGTATAGGTCCCGGTGACGATTCTTGGAATTACTTTGTCTAACTTTGCGTTGTCAGCATTGAAGTCCTCCCGGAGGACGGGGTCTTCCGCCGCCCATTGATTGAGCTGGAAATGTTCCGTGTAACTGCTTGCCATAGTCCATCGTCCTTTCTGTGTTTGAAATCTTTGATTGGGGCGTGAGGCCTTTCCCTCTGTCTAACACAAAAAACCGCCCCGGAGTGGGACGGTTTCATACATTTTTTGGAAATTATAATACTTCTATATTCAAAAAAAGAAAAAGGGCGCCGCGGCTGCGGCGCCCTGATCGAATCAGAAAAATCTTACTTGTGATCCACAGAGTACATGTGCTTGATGAGCTCCAGGACCTTGTTGGAGTAGCCGATCTCGTTGTCGTACCAGGACACGACCTTCACAAAGGTGTCGGTCAGGGCGATGCCGGCGTCGGCATCGAAGATGGAGGTACGGGGATCGCCCAGGAAGTCGCTGGACACCACAGCCTCGTCGGTGTAGCCCAGGATCCCCTTCAGTTCACCCTCGGAGGCGGCCTTCATAGCGGCACAGATCTCCTCATACTTTGCGGGCTTGGCCAGGTTAACGGTCAGGTCCACCACGGACACGTCCAGGGTGGGAACACGCATGGACATACCAGTCAGCTTGCCGTTCAGCTCGGGGATGACCTTACCCACGGCCTTGGCGGCGCCGGTGGAGGAGGGGATAATGTTGCCGGAGGCGGCGCGGCCACCGCGCCAGTCTTTCAGAGAGGGGCCGTCCACGGTCTTCTGGGTGGCGGTGGTGGAGTGGACAGTGGTCATCAGACCGTCGGTGATGCCCCAGTTATCGTTCAGAACCTTGGCGATGGGGGCCAGACAGTTGGTGGTGCAGGAGGCGTTAGACACGAACTTCATGTCGGGGGTGTACTTATCCAGGTTGACGCCGCAGACAAACATGGGAGTGTCGTCCTTGGAGGGGGCGGACATAACGACCTTCTTGGCGCCGGCATCCAGGTGGCCCTGGGCCTTCTCTTTGGTCAGGAACAGGCCGGTGGACTCCACCACATACTCGGCGCCCAGTTTAGCCCAGGGCAGGTCAGCGGGGTTGCGCTCGGCGGAGACAGGGATCTCCTTGCCATTGACGATGATGGCGCTCTCAGTGTAGCCGATCTCGGCCTGGCAGTGGCCATGCATCGTATCATACTTCAGCATATAAGCCAGGTAGTCGGCGGGACACAGGTCGTTGATGCCAACGATCTCGATCTCGGGGTGGTTCAGGCTGGCGCGGAACACCATACGGCCGATGCGGCCAAACCCATTGATGCCAACTTTGATGCTCATGTTGAAAACTCCTTTTTTTCAAAGAATCAATATCTATTGCTTCCACTGGTATTATACCCCGTTTCAATGCCTTTTGATAGTGACTTTTTTCATATATTTCGGGAGGATTTTCTAATACTTTTCCGATAAAATTGGCAATTCGACAAGTTAAGCGAGGACTAGGTAGGATTTTCGGAGGTTCTTTGGCGTTAAGGCGGGGCTTATCCGCCGCTTTCCCCAAAGAGGCTGTTTTTCGACTTTTCTCTTGTTGCCAGTGGAAATTTTTGATATACTGGAAATGCGTCATGATAGCGGCGCAGGCAGCACATCCTAACCGTGCGGCTATCTTCGGTACGCGCCTTAAGAAACCCTGACCGAAAGGATGCGACATGATCGAATTAAACCTGTCTATTTTAGAAAATCTGCCAGAGGCGGCGGTCTATGTCGTGCTGGGACGGATCACGGCCATCAATCCCATGGCGGCCCACTATCTGCCCCAGTTGGAGATCGACGGACCGGTGCCCGGTTATCTGGACCTGCCCCGGTATGGCCCTAAGGGGGTTGGCACGTTTACCGCCGGACGGACCACCTATGCCTTCAGCCGTACAGACACAGGAGAGGGACAGCTATTTTTGTTCCACCCCGCCCCACAGACGTCGCTGACAGACCTGCAGCTGGAGGGGACTATCCGGCAGATGCGGCAGCTGATGGCGGAATTTCTGACCCAGATCGGACCCATGACAGAGGGGGGAGAGGGGAAGCTCTCTACCGCGGCCCGGGAGAATTTCAGCAAGAGCTACCACCGGATGTTCCGACTGCTGAACAACCTAGATTTTGTCACTTCGGCTGCCGGGCCGGACGGCATCCCCTTCCGACCGTCCGTATTAGACCTGGCTGGGCTGTGCCGCCAGATCGCCCGGGACGCGGGCCAACTGCTTCAGCAGGACACCCACCTGGAGTACCGCTCTGACCTGCCCTCTCTGCTCATCCAGGGAGATATCCCCCTCCTTCAGCGTATGCTGCTGGGGCTGATCTCCAACTCGGTACAGACGATGAGGGGTGGTGTGGTGCTCCTCTCTCTGCGCCGTCAGGGTGACCGCGCTGTACTCTCCCTCACAGACAGCGGGGAGCGGCCCTCTGACCGGCAGTTGGCGGCCCTGTTGCAGCAGGACACTGATCAAGCTATCCCCAAGCCCGGCCAGGGGGCCGGACTGGGCCTGTCGGTAGTCCGGCACATCGCAGCCCTCCACAGGGGGACCATGCTGGTGGAGTGGGGTGAGAAGGCCCCGGTCATTCTCATCTCTCTGCCTGCTGGTGCCCAGGAGCGGCTTGCGGTGCGCACACCGGAGGTACAGCAGGATGGCGGCCTATCCCCACTGCTGGTAGAGTTGTCCGACGTGCTGCCCCCTCAGCTCTTTGGTCAGGAAGGGCTGGACTAAAATTCTTTTGCGGACGGCCCGGAATAAGAGTTCCGGGCCCCTTTTATGCCCGATAATTCTCGAAACCCCTTGACGGTCCCCGCCGCCCAGGGGTAAAATATCTTGTTTGTATTAGGAAAGAACGGGGGAGTCTTTTGTGAGCAAGACAGGCTTTGACAACCAGCGGTATCTGCAGCTCCAGTCCCAGCATATCCAGGACCGGATCGATCAATTCGGGGGCAAGCTGTATCTGGAATTCGGGGGCAAGCTCTTCGACGACTACCATGCGTCCCGCGTCCTGCCCGGCTTCGCGCCGGACAGCAAGGTCCGGATGCTGGAGAAGCTGAAGGACAAGGCGGAGATTCTCATTGCCATCAAGGCCGGCGATATCGAAAAGAACAAGGTCCGTGGGGACCTGGGTATCACCTATGACAGCGAGGTACTGCGCCTCATCGATATTTTCCGGGGCAGGGGCCTGTTCGTGGGCAGCGTGGTGGTGACCCAGTATACCGGCCAGCCTGCCGCCGACGCCTTCCAGTCCCGGCTGGAGCAGTTAGGCGTCAAAGTGTACCGCCACTACCCCATCGCCGGCTATCCCCATAATATCACAAAGATCGTCAGCGACGAGGGCTTTGGAAAAAATGACTATGTGGAGACCAGCCATCCCCTGGTGGTGGTCACCGCCCCCGGCCCGGGGAGCGGGAAGATGGCCACATGCCTCTCCCAGCTCTACCATGAGCACAAGCGGGGCATTGTGGCCGGCTATGCCAAATTTGAGACCTTCCCCGTCTGGAACCTTCCGCTGAAGCATCCGGTAAACCTGGCCTACGAGGCGGCGACCGCGGACCTGGACGACGTGAATATGATCGATCCCTTCCATCTTCAGGCCTATGGGCAGACCACCGTCAACTACAACCGGGACGTGGAGGTATTCCCCGTTCTGGCGGCCATGTTTGAAAAGATTACCGGAAGCTGCCCCTATAAGTCCCCCACTGATATGGGGGTGAATATGGCAGGCAACTGCATCACTGACGATCCGGTGTGCCGGGAGGCCGCCTGTCAGGAGATCGTCCGCCGCTACTATGAGGCCCTGTGCGATCAGCGCCAGGGCCGTGGCTCGGAGGACACGGTATACAAGCTGGAGCTTCTGATGCAGCAGGCCGGCGTCACCCCCGATATCCGCCCTGTGGTGGCAGCGGCCGCCCACATGGCCGAGGAGACCGGCGAGCCCGCCATGGCCATCCAGCTGGCAGACGGCACTATGGTCACCGGAAAGACCTCAGAGCTGATGGGCTGCTCCGCCGCCGCCCTGCTTAACGCCTTGAAATATCTATCCGGCGCGGGAGGCCACGGAATCCATCTCATTGCCCAGTCCGCCATCGAGCCCATCCAGACCGTGAAGGTCAAGCATCTGGGTTCAGCCAACCCCCGTCTCCACAGTGACGAGGTGCTTATCGCCCTGGCCTCCTCGGCCAACGCCGATCCCAAGGCCGCCAGGGCCCTGGATCATCTGGAAGAATTAGGGGGATGTCAGGCCCACTGCACCGTCATCCTCTCCCCCGCCGACGCGGTGACCTATAAAAAGTTGGGCCTTCAGCTCACCTGTGAGCCCCAGTACCAGACCAACAAACTCTATCACCGGTAACATGAAGGGTGGCGTTGGCTTGTCCAAACGAAGTTCAGCAGAGACAGCGCTCCTTCTGGGGGCGCTGGTATTCTATCTGTATATTGCCTGGTCGGTGCCATACAGTACCACGGACGATCTGCAGTGGGGCATGGACCAGGGGCTGCGCTGGTGGCTCCAGGGATCGCTGAACAGCCGGTATGTGGGTAATTTCTTTGCCGTTGCCATGTGCCATTCTCCGCTGGTCAAAACTCTGATCATGGGGCTGACCATGTTCGCTATCCCTCTCCTAATGGCCCGACTGGCGGCTCGTGGGGAGGAGCGGTCCCTCCTGCCCATTTATCTGGCCTCCAGCGCGGGGCTGCTGCTCATGCCGCCCGTCATGTGGCAGGAGACCTACGCATGGGTGTCCGGATTTGGCAACTATGTAGTGCCCACCCTCTTATTTCTGGTATGGCTGCTTCTGGTACGCCGCATCGTGGATAGGGGCGGACATCGTCTGCTCTGGGCTGTTCTTTTCCTTGCCCTTGAGGTGGTTATGGGGCTGTTCGTGGAAAATTTGACCTTGCTGTTTTTGGGGGCCGCTCTGCTGACCGCCCTCTGCTCCTTGGGAAACAAATCCGCGCGTTTGCCCCTGTGGGCGGGATTCTTAGGCTCCGCCCTGGCAGCGGCCATCATCTTTGGCGGCGGTTCTTTTTCCCAGCTACTTTTGGAAGGCTCCGCCCTCAACGGTCTGCGTGACCTGACCTTCGACTGGTCTGGGGGCCTCCCAGCGGCTTTGACTGGTATCCTGGAACAGTATTTCGTCCGCCTGCTGCCTATCAGTTTCCTGCGGGGGCCCCATATCGCCCTGCCCTCGGCGGTCATCCTTGCCCTCGGCTTCTGGAACAGCCGGCTCCGTCCCCTGGCGCTTCTGGGGCTTCTGCCGCTGGGTTACCACGGGCTGCTCCTCCAGACTGAGGAATACGACACTCCCGTTCGAGTCGCCGTCAGCGCCCTGATCTGGGCCCTGGTCCTTTTGGCCCCGTTGGTTCAGCGGACAGAACCTAGTGTAAAGCTCGGCCGGTTCCTCCTCTGCTTGGCCGCCCCACTGTCCTTACTCCCCCTGGCCGCTACCACTACCCTGGGCCAGCGGCTGTATTTTTTCCCCATGGCCATGCTGATTCTGACCGCCGCCGATATGGCCGCCCCGCTGCTCGCCCGTTGGCCCGTCCAGCTCCTGACCAGTGGGGCGCTGGCGGCTCTGATGATCTGCTGGGGGTGGATGCACTGGACAGTGCTGGGCTGTACAACATTGCGGGAGGAACTCACCTCCCAGGCGGTGGAACAGGGAAACGACACCCTGATCCTGCCTACCGACCGGTACGAGAGGGTGGTCTGGCACACCCGAAACCCCTGGAATGTGGAGTACGCCGACTACTACCGCCAGTTTTATCACATCCCCGACCAGGTAACGCTGGTCATCCTGCCCGCCGGCTCCTATGAGTGCTGGCCGGATGTTGACCCGGAACAGTGGGAACGGAGGCTGGAATTTTTCCCCTCCAAGGACTACACCCCCTCCTTGCCCTAAGAGGAAGACCGCTCCCCCAGCAATGCCGGGGGAGCGGTCTTTCATTTCAGGCGCCAGATGTCCTGATCATATTCCTGGATGGTCCGGTCAGCGGAGAAGTAGCCCGACCTGGCGATGTTGACCAGCATCTTTTTGGCCCAGCCCTGCCGGTCGCCGTAGTCACCCACGCACTGGTCCCTGGCGGCGATGTAGTCCTCTGTGTCCAGCAGCGCCATGAACCAGTCCTTGCACTTCATATCATTCCACAGGGCCGACAGGCAGGCAGGGTCCCCGATGGATAGCAGCTCCGGGGACACCAGGAAGTCCACCAGCTCCTCGATGCTCGGACGGTGGTAGAGGTCCAGCGGCCGATAGCTTCCTTCATCGTACATTTGGATGACCTGGCCGCTCTGTACGCCGAAGGTGTAGATATTCTCTGGCCCCACCAGCTGGGCGATCTCTACATTAGCTCCATCCATCGTTCCTAGTGTGACCGCCCCGTTAGCCATAAACTTCATGTTCCCGGTGCCGCTGGCTTCCTTGGAGGCCAGGGAGATCTGCTCCGAGATATCACAGGCGGGGATCAGCCGCTCCGCCCAGGTCACATTGTAGTTCTCCACCATGGCCACCCGGAGCCATGGGCGGACCTGGGGGTCCCGCTCGATGAGCTGCTGGAGGCAGAGGATCAGATGGATGATGTGCTTTGCCATGGTATAGGCCGGGGCGGCCTTGGCCCCAAAGAGGACGCTCACCGGCCGCTGGGGCAGCCGGCCCGCCTTGATATCCAGATACTTCCGAATGATATACAGGGCGTTCATCTGCTGCCGCTTGTACTCATGGAGCCGCTTGATCTGGATGTCAAAGATAGACTGTGGGTCCAGGGCGATGGACTGCTCGGCCCACAACAGGCGGCAGAGCTGATTCTTGTTGTCCTGCTTGATAGCCAGCAGCCGCTCCAGCACCGCCGGATCGTCCCCGAAGTTCAACAGGTCCTCTAGCTGCCGGGGGTCCTTCCGCCAGCCGCCGCCGATGCACTGGTCGATAAGGCCCGCCAGGCTGGGATTACAGGCCTCCAGCCACCGGCGGAAGGTAATGCCGTTGGTCTTGTTGTTGAACTTCTGGGGGTAGAGGTCGTAAAAGGGCTTCAGCTCAGACTCTTTGAGGATCTGGGTGTGGAGAGCGGCCACCCCGTTGACGGAAAAGCCGTAGTGGATGTCCATGTGTGCCATGTGGACCAGCCCTTGGCTGTCCAGAATGGCCACACGGGGATCTGGATGGTCCTCCCGGACCCGGCGGTCCAGCTCTTGGATAATAGGGACCAGTTGAGGCGCCACATCCTGGAGAAAGGAAAGGGGCCACTTTTCCAGTGCCTCCGCCAAAATTGTGTGGTTGGTATAGGCACAGGTGCGGGACACCTGATCAATGGCCTCATCCATAGACAGTCCCCGGTCCGTAAGCAGGCGGATCAGCTCCGGGATGACCATAGAGGGGTGGGTGTCGTTGATTTGGATGACCACATGATCAGAGAGCTGACGGGGAGAAAAGCCCCGTTCCTCCAGTTCCGTCAGTATGAGCTGGGCGCCGGCGGATACCATGAAGTACTGCTGGTAGACCCGAAGCCGCCGGCCCGCCTCGTCGCTGTCATCGGGATAGAGGAAGGAGGTCAGGCGGTGGGCAATGTCCTCCTTGTCGAAGCTGATGCCTACCCAGGGCTGAGGAGCGGGCCGCTCCACGTCGAAGAGGTGGAGGCGGTTGGCGCACCCGCTGCCCGCGCCAGGAACGACGATATCATAGAGGACCGCAGTCAAATCAAAACCACCGAATGGGACAGAGAAGGTCCGGCCGGTGGCGATGAGCCAGCTGTCCGGCTGAATCCAGGGGTCCGGCTCCTCCGCCTGCTTGTTATGGACGAACTTCTGCCGGAACAGGCCATAGTGGTAGTTGAGTCCAACCCCGTCCCCAGGCAGCCCCAAGGCGGCGATAGAGTCCAGAAAGCAGGCAGCCAACCGGCCCAGGCCGCCGTTGCCCAGAGAGGGCTCCGGCTCCATAGACTCAATGATCCCCAGGTCACGGCCCAGGTCGGACAGTATCTTCTTCACCGGGTCATAGAGGCCCAGCGCCAGCAGATTGTTGGACAACAGCTTGCCCATCAAAAACTCGGCGGAAAAATAGTACAGCTTCCGGCCGCTGTCCGGAGCGGGGAGGCTTTGAGCCATCTGTTGGGTAAGGAGTAGCAGCCCCTCATAGAGCTGGCCGTCGTCACACTGGTCCGGGGCGCGGCCAAACCGCTCTTGTGTCAGCTGCCAAAACCTCTCTTTCAATTCCATGATAGGATCTCCTCTCTGGCCCCAAGGGGGGCCGGAAATGGGAACAAGTTCCAATTCGGCCAACAGTATATCAGTAAGAACCATGGCACGTCAAATCTTTTGAAAAGATTTTTCCCAAATTTTACATAGATATTAGAACTTTCTACCTATTTTTGAAAATCAACACCTTGCAGATGGAATTTTTTATGAGAAATCCATGGCGCTGGTCTTGTGGATATTTTAAGGAGTAGAACGCAAAAAATAAAAAAGTGTACTTTTCCAAATTTGAGGAAGCACACCTTCTCAATAGAAAATATAGCATTCACGCAAGGAAAAAGCAACTATTTAGCTACAAATTTTATCATAATCTTCGATTCCAAAAAGTACACATTTTTAAATCGGATTGGGGAGGAATTTGAATACGATGAAAAAAAGAATATTGGCAAAGATAATGGCTTTAATGATGATAATATTTATTTTTCCTACATATATCTTTGCAGTTGAACTGTCTCCTGACAGTAATGGAGAGTATATCATTGCGTCAGCTGAGGACCTCGTCGCGTTCCGCGAGATGGTCAATGGAGGTAATACCTTTGAGGGGAAGACAATCCTTCTGAGCAATAATATTGATCTATCTGCCGAAAGTAACTGGACGCCAATCGGCACAGGAACTCGCGACGGGGCTGGTTATAAAAATGCCAACCCTTTTAGAGGTACTTTCTACGGGGATGGCCATACGATCTCCGGCTTGACAATCAACGCTACAAATGAGGCGGACTACGCCATTGGACTGTTCGGCATTGTAGCTGGTGGACAGATCAAGGATTTGACGTTGACCAACGTAACTATTAATGTGCCTACCAGCGAGATGGCGGGCGGCATAGTTGGTATGCTCTGCGAAGGCGGTACTGTAGGCAACTGTACCATAGGAACTGCGGACAGCGATAGCTCTCAAGTTGCGGCAGCCCGCGGAAATGGTGGCATCGTCGGTCGTATGACCAAGTCCGGGACGATTTCTAACTGTACGAACTACGCCTCAATCTCCGGCACCGGCGCCAATATAGGCGGCATTGTCGGTGCTGCCTACTATACTGCTGAAGACGGTGAAATGAGTATCATCGGTTGCCACAACTATGGTACTGTGACCGGCACCGCGGGTGCCGTAGGCGGCATTGCGGGCTTGTCTTCTGCTAAGGTGAGCAACTGTACCAACGCTGCACCTATCCAGGGGAATGGGGCTGATGTTGCAGGTATCGTTGCGGAACAGCAGAATTATGGCAGTGTGATTGGCTGTATGAATACCGCTGACATCACCAACAACAATGCAGATGCCTATGGTACAGGCGGTATCGTGGGCTGGGTGCGTTATAACGGCGCAGCTGCCAGCTATCCTAAAAAAGCAGTCATTGAGATTATGAATAACATAAACAGTGGCAGCATCGACGGCGGAAACGATGGTGGTGGCATCGTAGGTACAGTCTATAATTCCGCTGTGGTGTCTGGAAATGAAAACTGGGCGGAGTCTATCTCCTCCAGCACATTTGCGGGCGGCATCATTGGAAACCTGCAGTTTACAGAGATCCCGGTGGGCGACAATATCCCTGAACGGCAAGTACATGCTGTAAATAACATTTCCACTACAACACTGGACCAGATAGAGGCCCCCAGCAAATCGCTTTACGCCTATGACAATCTCTCTGGAAGTGATGAGAATGTGGTCGTATCCAACAATGGAACTTCCTGGCTCGCGGAGAGCGACGATGTAAAATATGCTAGTCTGCAGCTGGCACTTAACTCCGCTCAGAACGGAGACACGGTCCAGATCCTGCCTGGCACCCATTCGGAAGCTATCACTATGCCCTTAACAAACATTACAGTGCAGGGCCCGGAGGACCATACAGCCATTTTGACCGGCGGTATTTCCTTCGCCGGAGGGTCGGCCAGTGGACTGAATATGACCATCGAGGACCTGGTATTCGACGGCAAAGGAATCAGCCTGACGGCCTGGACCCAAACCACCGATCTGGACCAGGTAGGGGCTTTGGTTTTCCGTGACAATGAGTTCCGGAATATAACCGGCGACAATATCTATGCCATCCATATCAATAATGGCGACTCTCCTATCAGCGGGCTGACCATCACCCAAAATCAATTCAGCGGTGCCCAGGATAGCACTAAAAACGGCGGCGTGTATGCCACAGTCTGCGGCACAGCTACAATTACGAATAACATTTTTGCGAATATGGGATTCAATGGAATCACCCTATCAGGTTCTAACGGAATCAAAACTGTTGTTATCTCTGACAACAAATTTGACCAGTGGGCCACTCATGGCACTGGCGAGAGGGACGGCCGCGCGATGAGACTGTCCAATCTGTCCGACGCCACTACCTTGGATATTACCAAAAACAGTTTTATCTGCGATACCATGCAGGAGGAGATCATCAAGGTCACCGAGCTGGGCGCGGAGCAGGACATCGACCTGAGCTATTGCTATTGGAATGGCTTAAATCCTGATGAGATCATTGGCGAAGGCCAGGGAAAGATCCTGCTAGTACGAGATGACACGACAGAAGAAGGGACAAATGAAAACACACAACTAGGTCCTTACTACACCGCGCCTACTATGCGCCCTGAAGATCTGAACACTTATGTCCCCTCCTCCAGTGGTGGAGGCGGCGGCTCCAGCAGCTACTCCGTCAGCGTGGACAAGAACATTGAAAACGGCAGCGTGACCGTGTCCCCCAAGAGCGCCTCCAGCGGCCGGACGGTGACCATCACTGTCAAGGCCGACGAGGGCTATGAGCTGGACGAGCTGACCGTTACCGACAAGAACGGGGACGAGATCGAGCTGACCGACAAGGGCGACGGCAAGTATACCTTCAAGATGCCCCGGTCCAAGGTGACCATTGAGGCCTCCTTCGTGGAGATCGACCACCAGGATACCTGCCCCGCCGCCGGCTTCCGG
>NZ_JACOPO010000012.1:0-49723 GCF_014287965.1 Flintibacter hominis
CCACCTGGTCAGCGGGGACAAGGCCGGGGATGGACTCCAGCTCCTCCTTACCGCCGGCGTTATACCAGGCGGTCAGGCCGGGGATCTGCTGCTCCTGGATCAGGGACAGCATATCGGTCCTCCACGCGGTGCCCTTAGCCGCGTTCAGGGCGCGGATGGGAAGAATGCCGTTCTTGGCTACGATGCCGGCCATCTCCGTATCGTTCCACTTGATAGTTGCCAGTCTCATAATTATTTCCTCCTTCGTATACCTGTTAAAAATAATTGAGTTTGTTCACGTTTTAGAACTCTTATATGAGTCGTCCCACAGGCTCACGGCCAGAAAGATAAGACACAATGTTTTCTGCGGCGATCGTGGATACTCGCATGGCTGCCTCCAAGGTGGTGGGGGCATAGTGAGGAGTGACGATGACATTGTCCATTTGGAACAGAGGGCTGTCTGGGGAGGCGGGCTCCGGATCGGTGACGTCCAGGCCGGCGCCAGCTAGCTTGCCGCTCTGAAGCGCGCTGATCAATGCCGCTTCATCAACCAGAGGTCCCCGTGCGCAGTTGATAAGTAGGGCGGAGGGCTTCATGACGGACAGCCGCTCTTGATTGATGATCTTACGAGTGCCATCTACCAGGGAGCAGTGGAGAGAGACAACATCAGACCGGCAAAGCAGATCGTTTAGGTCGGAAACCAGTGTAATTCCCTCAGGAGCCTCCGTGACAAAGGGGTCATAAGCCAGCACTTCCATGCCGAATCCGTAGAGACACATTTTGGCAAAGCGTGTGCCGATTTTCCCAAGCCCTACCACGCCTACAGTCTTGCCGGAGATCTCCATGCAGGGGGAGGTGTTCTTAGCGGCAAATCCAATCTCCTTGTAAGCCTTAGAGACAGGAATGATTTTTTTAGACAGGGACATCATCAGAGCAAAGGCGTGTTCAGCGACTGACAGGCCGTTGGCATCCGGGGTAATGGTGACCGCGATCCCTGCCTTCTTGCAGTATTCCAGGTCGATGTTATCCACACCCACGCCGTGCTTGCTGACTATTTTCAGGTTTTTCCCAGTCTCCAGCAATGATTGGGGCAACTCGATGATGCGAACAAAGACAGCGTCCGCGTCAACGATTTCACGGCGGATCACATCCATATCCCGATCGGCATAGACCACCTGATGTCCTGCTTTCGATAGAATGTCAGGCCCTACAGCGTGAACGGATTCTGTAATTAAGATTTTTCCCATGCTGATTGCTTCCTTTCCAGATTTGATTGATTTTGAGTCCCAGTCTGGCATTGCCACGGGCAGCCTGTGAACATCCTCGTTCTGCTTTTCAGCATACCTGATAGATACCGTCTTTTCCAATACTTTAATGCACATGTTTCTATAAGCGAGAACTTATAGTGTGCGGGCTTGCCGTGGCATTATAAGAGTTTACTAATATCGCCATTGGCAACTTTAAAATTGACTTTATCTCTCGTTACTGCTACCATAAAGCATGAAAATGCACAATTAAAAGCGGACAAGTTTGTGCATAATATCCATTATATAGCCTCCTGTTACCCTGCAGCATACGGGTAGAGAGGAAAACTTGCTCCGTCTTAGTACGTGTAAAGATGTTATAAAATTTATATGTCAATCTGTAAATATTGCAGATATTCAAGCCAACGACCACCCTATGGAATACTGAGGCACAGGGACGGAGAGCCGGTCAGGCTGCGCCTGCCGGGGGTATGTTGGACTACACGTTATGATGACAGCCACTATCGACTTTGTGCTTCCAGCTGAAACCGGGATGCTGACGATACAAAACTATGGTCGGCAAGGGGACACAAAAGGCGATTGGTAGATAGAAAAAGGGGGATTGCCTATCCGCGTAAAAGTGAAACCGTAGAAGAGTAGGAAGTGTATTGCTTCCTTAACCTGAATGTACCAGTATGATAACAAGGAGGGGTTCTTTTGGAAATTGGAATTGGCGTATGGGCATTTGTGGTGTATCTGGCTGTCGTTATTGTGTGGAACGCAGTAATCAAACGGTCTATCACAGAGGCCATGTTGCTGGGCTTTCTCGTTGCGGCCGCATTTGGAGGAATCGACAATTACATTACAACGGTTGTAGAGGCATTCTGTGCGGCAGCTACTGACGAAATTTTCGTGGCCACTATGATGTTCGTCTTTATGTCGGCCATCATGACAAAAACAGGGATTATCGGTGAATTGATTGAGATTCTTAATTCCCTTGTCGGTCGTCTGCGCGGTGGCCCAGGCTATGTGGCTGTACTGGCCAGTGGAATGCTGGGTCTGGTGTCAGGCAACTCTACCGCCAACGCCGCGACTGTGGGTACCATTACTATCCCCTGGCTGGTTAAGACCGGCTGGCCCAGAGAGCTTGCCGCTACTCTGACTGCTGGAAACGCCGGCTCTGGTCAGTCTTTCCCCGCAAGTTCGGCTATGTTCCTGATGCTGGGTATGGCCGAGGTGGCTGCTCTGGTCACCATTGATACTTTCTATGTAGCCATGCTTACTGCAGGCCTTTGGTGTGTGGCCTACCGTCTGCTTGTGGTTCGCTTTTATGTCGGACGCAACCATATCCAGGCCACCCCACAGGATCAAATTCTTCCTCTGGGCGAGTCCCTGAAGAAAAATTGGCCCGCGCTGATGATGTTTGTCAGCATTATTGTCCCCCTGGTTCTCACTTTGAGCCCCTTGGCTGGCGTACTGGAATCTATTCCATCCTTTGGTGAAGATGGCGTTGGTTCTATCAGCATTGTCGTCTGGGTCCCCATTCTTATGAGCATTATTGCCATCATTGAGGGCTGGAAGCGTCTGCCTCACAGCGTCAGCGGCTGGATCGGGCTGCTGAAAGAAACACAGAGCAACTTCCTTGGAGTGGGCGGTGTGTTCTTGTTCGCCATCGCCGGCAGCAGCGCTTTGTCCAGCATCGGCTTTGGCGACGATCTGAGTGCTCTGCTGGCCGCTTTGGATCTGCCCAAGGTGGTTATGGTGTTCATTGTGGGTGCTCTGGTAGCGTTGGTTGGAGGCCCTCTGGGCGGTGTAGCCACCACCATGGCTACGGGCCTTGTGGCTTTTACCGCTCTGGTGGGTGTGGGCTGCAGCCCTGTGGCCGCGCTGGCCGCCTTCCTCATTTGGATGTCCACTGAGGGCGCGTCTCCTCCCAGTTCTCCGCCAATCTTTGTCGCCTGCAGCCTAGCCGATGTGAAAGATGTAGGTAAAACCTTCTTCCCACTCGTGTTCCATTACGTTATTCCGATTACAATCCTGGGCGGACTGATTGCTCTGGGAGTCCTGCCTATTGCAAACGCTTAAGGGAGGGTAAGATATGAAGGGATTTTGTAAGCTGCTCGATGTGATATATACTGTTTGCCTGACTGTCTTTGTGTTGAGCTTAATCGCCATGCTGTTAGTGCAGGTTGTCTGCCTGTTCATCATGAACGGTCCTGCCTCTGTATGGATCTATGATTTTATCATGCCAAAAGCTGGCGTTGTGGCCGCGGTGATGGTGGTTGCAGTGGTTCTCCTCAGTTATTTGCGCCCCAATAAGAAAACGAACGATTAAATTGAAATCAATTAGCAGCGCTCCGGCATGATATGCCGGAGCGTGTTTTCATCCTGCTATCCTTTTCTGCTCTGTACAGGGTGAGGGTCCATAAAAAATTTAATTTTGGACACATAAGAAGATATTTGGCATGAAAAATGGCTCATGAGAACAAATGCGCAGCAGATAAGTGCCTCCTTGTCAGTCAATCAACATCGTGATACAATGGTTAAAGTCATAGACATATAAGTTAATTTTTTTAGTGCCCTAAGGTATCCGCTTTGCTCTGGGAAGGAGATTTATTTTATGGTTATCAATCGAAATCCGGAATATTTTTTAACCATCGCCAGAGAAAAAAGCATATCCAGAGCGGCGGAGAAGCTGTATATTTCTCAGTCCTCTCTCAGCCAGTACATTGCGAAGCTGGAGGACGCCCTGGAAGTCAAACTCTTTGACCGATCCCGGAACCCCATTCAGCTTACTGAAGCGGGACGTATTTACCAGAGTTATTTGGAGAGCAACGACCATTTGTATCAGAAACTCCAGTCCGACCTGTGTAGTCTAAACAGCAATCGCAGTCAGGAGCTCAATATTGGCTTGGGTACTTGGCGGGGATCACTCCTCCTTCCCGAAATTCTCCCCGATTTTTTGGCACAGCATCCCCAGGCTCAGGTGACACTCTTTGAATTTCCAGTGAGCGAGCTGGCGACCCTTACGATCAACGAGCAAGTCGATTTTTCCATCATGAACACTGCTGTGATTGGGATCCCAGACACCCTGGTTCAGGAGGTCATTGCCCATGAGCGCATTTTGCTGGTGATGAACCGTTACAACGAGGCAACACAGAACTTTCTCGATCAGTGGTCGGCGGGTAGGCATCTCGATCTGCAGCCTCTCAGTAGACAACGTTTGATCTCTCTCAGCCGCAGCCTGACTGTGGGCCGGCAAGTGAACAATTTTCTAGAGCGAAACCGACTCCTTTTTCCTGACCGGCTTTATACTACCAACAACAGTACAGCTTTGGGGCTGGTGGCTAAGGGGTTGGGGTTCTGCTTTATGGTGGAGACTGGGCTGAAGGATGCTATGTCTCGACCGGAATTGGTGGCTTTTGACCTGCGGTCCCAAGATTTGATGATTCCGCTCTCTCTGATCTACAAGAAAAACGGTTATCTCACTCCCTTGATTCAGGATGCCATGGACCTAGTTCGTAACTACTACTTGGATCTTTTCCAAAATAATCACCCCCTTCAGCTTACCTGAACCGTTCAGGTAAGGACTCTTTGATCCTGCTATTACCCAGGATATATGTGAGAAAATAGAGATGGAACCCAGTTGCTAAGACGGGAGAGGCATACAACTGCCTCTCCAACCTTTTAATACAACAAAAAACCACCGGCTGTGCCGGTGGTTTTAAAAATCTTTGGCTGTGTAATATTCCGGACAAGAGATGTGCTTGCCCGCGGTGAACACCCCGCGTAGTATTGATGGTGCTATGTATATTGCGGGTGCCGCAGAAAAGCACGTCTCCCTTGTAGCGGTTGAGGCTCTCCTCACTGATCTTATCCCGTAGCGCCTATGGAGCTATAAAAGGCCGCAAAACAATTTCTCCATATTACAAAGGACAACTATGGCCTGCCCAGAGCTCTTCGCGGGTCTTTCTGCGGTAGCCATGACGACGACCTACACAGAATAATTCTGTGCCACCAAACCGTTCAGCGCTGGTTAACTCACCACTTGCTACCCGGACAATCAAATCCAGCAGTTGATGGCCTACTTCATCCACAGGCCGACCTTCAGAGATGATCGAACTGGCGTCAAAGTCAAAGTTTTCTTCCATGCTGTGGAAGGTTCTGGAGTTGCCCGTGATCTTGATTACTGGGGCGATTGGGTGGCCGGTAGGATTTCCCCGGCCGGTGGTAAATGCCACAAGCTGGGCACCGCAGCCAATCATACCGGTGACTACTTCTCCATCATGACTCTCGTAATCCATTAGGAATAAACCATGTTTATCTAATTCGGGGCGGGTAGCATATTCGATGACGTCCACGATAGGCGAGGTACCAGACTTGTGTACACCGCCTAGGGCCTTTTCCACGATGCTGCTCACTCCCCCATCGAAGTTGCCACGGGAAATAAGGAAATTTCTGTTGGCAGGCAAAGTCGGATCCAGGCCGCTGCGCAGTACATCTTCAATTCCGTAGATGGCATCATAGACCTTTCTTGCCACTTCTGGGCTAACCGCCCGCCGGGCCAAATAGTCCTCGGTACCAAGCAGCTCGTTACACTCTGAAAGGATAGCACTGCCTCCAGCTGCAACCAGACGGTCCATCGCACATCCCACGGCTGGGTTGGCAGCCAAGCCGCTGGTAGCATCGGTACCTCCACATTTGGTGGCTACCATCAAGGCGGACAAGGGGCAGGGCTCTCGCTTCATCTGATCCAGCGTTGCTTTCATTTCCTTCCCGGCTTCAACGGCCCGGCGGATAGTAGCGCTGGTACCTCCCTCGTTTTGGATAATAAACATAGCCACAGGCTTTTGTGTTTCCCGAACAGCATCCAGCAACTCCTGGGGATTAAATCGTTCGCAACCTAGGCCAATAATTAATACAGCGCCTACGTTAGGATGACAGGCCATAGATTTCAAAGTCCTGGCAGTCAGCTCCAAGTCAAAGCCCACCTGAGCACAGCCTACTACATGAGGCATTGGAACGGAACCGGGAATCTGAGAAGCAATTTTTTCCACTGTAGTATTGGCGCAGAAAACAGATGGAATGATTGCCAAATAGTTTCTTACGCCCACTGTGTGGTCAGGACGACGGTATCCCATAAATGTTGTTTCCATAGTGAAGGGCCCTCCTTATTTTGTGCCACGGTCGCAGTCCATATTATGGGTATGAATCCAACTACCAGCCGGAGTATCTTCCAATAGATAGCCGATCTCCTCCCCGTATTTTATGACGGGATTACCCTTTTTCTGATCCAAAATGCTGACCTTGTGAGCAAACTCCACATCAGACAACAAAGTGACAGTTTGTCCCTGAGGAGTCTGGATAGTGTCCCCCTTGAGGGCATCCTCTAGAACCATGGCCACAGTATCAGTGGGATTGATAATAAGACTTTTTCGAAGCATAACAGCATCCCTTCTAAAAAAATACTTGTAAAGGCCGTATAGCTTGGCCAAAGCAGGACATCAGCAAACACCCATGGATCCCAAAATGATAGCCAGAATAGCACCACTGGCGGTAATAGCAATATTAACTACTGCCACATCACGATAGGAGTCTTTGTGAGTGACGCCGCATACGGCAAACATGGTCATGACCGCTCCACACCAGGGCATGGAGTCTAAGCCATTAGCGGAGATGGAGGCTACACGGTGAAGAATTTCTGGGTTGAGACCGGTGGCCAGCAGGCGCTCGGATAAGGTTTCCAGGGCAATGCTCAAACCGCCGGAAGCAGAACCAGTAACTCCAGCCAGGATGTTGACAGAAATAAACTCGTAGATCAGCCCATTTCCGCTGGAAAGAGTATCAATGGCGTTACAAATAATAGTAAAGGCCGCAGAGGCTTGGATCACATTGCCCATACCAACTGTAAGGGAGGTGTTCATGATAGCGGTCATGGAGTTAGCAGCGCCTTGATTGAATGTTTCACGCATACATCCCTTCAACCGAGGGAAGAACAGCAGAGTGGCCAAAAGTACGCCCAGCAATAGGCAGACCATGGTATTCCACTTCACGAAGATGATAGTACATACCACTACCAGCAAAGGGAGGATGGACAACCACGCATTGGGTAAGGACATATTTTTGGTGGACTCCATAATAGCCAGATCCTTTTCACTGGCTACAAAGTGCTCCTGATTTTTCCGGGCCTGATTGGCGCGGTGATTCATATACAAAACGCTGACAACTAAAATGTAGATAGCGACAATGCAGCCCAGGACGGGGGCGGCGGTAGGGTCAGTTCCGAAATAATTGGTAGGAATGATGTTCTGATTTTGGGGAGACCCGGGAATAGCCATGGCGGTATAGCTGAAAGCACCAGTGGCAATACAGCCGGGAAGCAGACGTTTGGGTAAGTCAGCTTCTTTAAACAAATCCACTGCAAAAGGATAGACCACAAATACCACTACAAATAGGCTGATGCCGCCATAGGTCATTACAGAAGTTGCCAGGATTACAGCCAGTACAGCATTTTGAGGGCCAATCAGTTCGGTCACAGAGCGGGCAATGGAGGCGGCCGCTCCCGAAGCCTCCATAATCTTACCAAATAGAGCGCCTAGCATAAATAGCCCAAACCACTGGGCCAGATAATTTCCAGTACCGGACAAAAAGGTATCGGTAATAGAGGTTAGGGGGTTCATCCCGGAGGTGATAGAAACAATGATAGCACAAATGGGGGCAGAAATAAAGACGCTCCAGCCCTTCATACACATATAGGCCAAAAGGACAAAGGCGAAAATAATACCGAAAATCATAACCGGAGTATTGTCCATAGAAGATACACGCTCCTTTCTCAATTACTTTACTGACAGATGGTATACGCCGTTGTCGCCGTCCATACATCCGCGCGGAAGCATAATGTCCAAAACCAATTCTTGCTCAGGAACGACTTTTCCGTCCTGAACCAGCAAATAGCCGTCGTGGCCAGGCAAAACCTTATAAGCCATCGACTTAATCTTTTTGATGCTGGCGGTGCTGGCTTGCTGATCTACATACTGGTCGGAATACTCCAATTCCAGTTCACTGCGGTTTTTCACTGCGTCGCCAGCCAGGACTACTACACCCTTCGGAGTGTCAACGGCCAGACTCATGTGTCCTGGCGTGTGGCCCGGAGTCCAGATTGCTCGGATTCCAGGTAGGATTTCCTCACCATCATCTACCAGACGCACTTGACGGCAATGTTGTAAGTACAGCACGCTCTCTAATGGGGTCCACTCGTCCTTGGAGGTGGTAGCGTATTCCCATTCACTGCGCCCCACAATGATTTGGGCGTTTGGATAATAGGCTGCATTGTTCAGATGGTCATAGTGCATATGGCTGAGAAAAATAGTGTCCACAGTCTCTGGTGCGACCTCCAATCTTGCCAGAGAATTTTGGATGGTCTTAATAACCCCATGAGCCGCTGTGTCAAACAGGAGGGTGTGTCCCGGGGCACGAAGTAGTGCGCAGGTACTCAGTCCCAGCGCACCGGCACTGGACTTGCCAGGAAATACTTTGGTTAGCAAATCAATTTGGTAGTTCAAAATATCGTTCCTCCCTTGAAAAGTAATCAGACAACATCGAATCTCATGCGCAGAGATACACTCTTTGGTATATCCGTCGTTATGGACTACCACTGTATAGAGTATAGTAGCTTAGAAAAGAAAGTAACAACATGGAAAATGAGAAAAAATGACTATTTTTTAAACAAAATGAATTGTTTTTTCTTTTCAAAAGTGATTCTATATGTTAAAATATCAAAAAATGTTTGAAATTTAGACGGATGGAGGGGACGGAGATGGACAAGATCAAGATTTTGGCCATTGCGCCTTATTGGGGTATGGCATCTGTTATGAAACAAGTAGGACAGAATCGCAATGATATTGAATTGACTGTAAAGCTGGGTAACTATAAGACTTGCCTTGAGGTATTACGGGAGGAGCCTGATTACCGCTATGATGCTATCGTTTCCAGAGGGGGCACAGCGGAATTGTTGCGTACAGCCGCGTCTATCCCGGTAGTGGAGATTGATGTATCAGTATATGATGTGCTGCGCTGTCTGAAGTCAGCGCAGCATTACTTAGAAAAGTTTGCGGTAGTAGGCTTTTCCGGCATCACGGAGTGCGCGGTGCAGCTTTCGGCTATGATGCAGTATGATTTTACGGTATGTACCATCACTGCTGAGAGCGACATCAAGGGGGAGCTGCAGAGATTACGGGACCAGGGAGTAGAACTGATCCTGTGTGATCGGGTGAGTATGGTCAACGCTGAAGAACTAGGTATGAACGCCATGTTTCTCTCGTCTGATGAGGCCAGCATTGCGGCCGCTTTTGATGAGGCCGTCCATGTGTGCGCAAAATATGGACACTTTCAGAAGCAGAACGCTGCGCTGCAAAAGTTACTAGGGGTGTTGGCACCCGGTACATCTCTGTTTACACCTGGCGGAAGACTAATTTTCTCCAACCTGGAGCAGCAACCGGGTTGGGTGGGCCTGGTGGAGCAGATACAAATGATGCTTCCCTGTCTGACTGTGGGAAATGAGCCCGTGCAGCGAGAATTAGAATGGAAGGGAGAGCTGCTGTTTCTGTCGGCATTTGGATTGGAGCATTGTGGACAACGATGTCTGTGTATTCAGGTGCGGCAGGCACAGACTATGCCTGTGGAGACGGGAAAGGGAGTAACCATCACGCACCGAAACGAACCCTTATTTAACGATGTATCTCGAGTGGGGTGTGCGGTGCTGGTAGGGGAGATCGGCCGAAGGATACCCGCCTATTACCAGAGTATCTGGCCCGTTCTGATCCTCGGAGAGACTGGAACGGGAAAAGACACGGTGGCCTCTATCCTATACCGGAATGGGCCCTTTCATGAGCGGATGATGGTGACAGTGGACTGCCAGGTACTAACTCCCCGGCGATGGAAGGCGCTTCTCAGCCGGGACAGTTCGCCGTTCTTTCGCACAGGAATTACTATTTATCTACGCTCAGTGGATCGGCTGGAAAATGAAACTGCGGAGGAGCTGTTCCGTTTTATGGAGCAAAGCAATCTGTGCCAACGTAACCGTCTATTGTTTTCTGGTGTGCTGGACCGCCCTGATATAGAAGATGAATATGTGCTTACATATCTGAAAAATCATTTTTCTACTGTTGTACTGCGTCTGCCTGCCTTGCGTCAGCGCCGTCAGGATATACCGGGTATCACCGCGTTGTATATTAATCAGCTGAATATGGAGCTGGGAAAAGGAATTATTGGATTTGCCTCCGAGGCCATGGCTCTGCTCCAGCAATTTGGATTTGATGGAAATTTGGCCCAACTTAGTCGCATGATGCGCACCTTGATGCTTACTACCCCCGGTCCCTATATCCAGGCAGAAGAAGTCCGCAAGTTAATTCATGAGGAACTTCCTCAACGCAGTCAGTTGCTGCCTCGAGGCTTCGCCGCCGTCAATCTAAATCAGAGTTTGGAGGCTATCAATTACGACATCGTGCGTCTCGTATTAGAGGAAGAAGCGGGCAACCGTTGCCGGGCCGCAAAGCGGTTAGACGTGTGCCGGTCTACTGTTTGGAATATGCTTAAGCGCAACAAAGAAAGTTGACGTTATCCCTGTCCTGGCTCCACTGCTTCTTTCATTATTGTGCGGGAAAAGGTATTTGATCCGGCGCTAACAGGCAAAACCCACGCCTCACATCTGCTACGACAGCATAGCGAGGTCCCTGTGACCTTAAAAGATTGTGGGAGAGGTAACTCTTTTGCGTTACCTCTCCCACGATGTAAGACTTACTGTCCATATGGCCGGAAGCAGAGATGGGCTTTCAGGGTCACAGCTCTTCCACGGAAATAACTCCCTCTACCATGAGCACTGAGTTGAGCACACTTTCTACAGTGTGCTTTTTATTGAGCGCCAGAGTAAAGATGGCGCAGGCATTATGGCGCTCGCTGCCGGTTGAACGGGTGATTTCCATGTTTCGCACCTTCACGGCCAGATCCCGGAACAGGACTAATACCTGGTCCAGACATTGGGAATCTGTGTATTCCATGTACAGGTTGATTTCGGGGGCATGGTTTAGGATGCGGTATTCTAACTTGGAGAAAACCAACTCGGCGATCATGACAAGAATGGTGGCGAAAAGCCCCCCTTCATAAAACCCGCTGCCGATAGCCAGACCAACAATGGCAGTGGTCCAGAGGCCGGCGGCGGTGGTGAGCCCCTTGACCCGCTGACGACGGGTGACAATAATTGTGCCAGCTCCGATAAAGCCGATTCCGGCCACTACCTGGGCCCCCAAGCGGGAAATATCTGTATCATAGCCCATGTACATATAGAGATACTGGCTTGTCAGAGTAGTGATGGCGGCACCCAGGCAGATCAGAATATGGGTGCGGAAGCCGGCTGGACGGCGTTTATACTCTCGCTCGATGCCGATGACTCCACCACAGAGAGAAGCCAGCAGCATACGCAGAGCGACAGAGAGCAGGGTGACATCACGCAATTCATGAAATATGGATAACACGGCGGCTTCCCCCCTCATGTTTCTTCAATGGAATAAATGCAGTCCAGCGCCGAGATATCAGCCAGAAGCTTGGTGTGGGGCATCCGCTCCTCCAGCCGGATGGAGAGAATGGCACTGGGGCGAGCCCTCTCCTTGTCACGGTTGATGTCAACATCATAAATATGGGAGTTATGGGCTTTGATGCAGGCAATGATTTGACCAATATCATCTAGTGAGGTGAACTCCACGTAGATATTGATGTTTCGGGAGCGCTCTATGATAAAAACTTCCAGACGGGGGAGCAGCCAGACTGCAAGAAAGATCAGCAGAAATGCCAGAGCCACACACTCGTAGAAGCCAGCTCCAATGGTCAACCCCATGGAGGCCGAAGCCCACAGACCGGCGGCAGTGGTCAGGCCCTTTGCCTCCTGCTTTCCAGTGACCAGAACGGTCCCGGCACCTAAAAAGCCGATGCCGTTGATAACCTGGGCGCCGATGCGGGAAATATCGGTGCGCAGGCCATAGCGTCCTTCCCAGAGGGTGCTGAGGATATAGTGCTCGTACTGCCCCAGGATCATGGTCAGGGCGGCGCCAAGGCATACCAGCATATAGGTGCGAAAGCCAGCCGGCCGCCGTTTACGACCCCGGTTCAGACCTATCATACCACCGAGTAGCATGGCGAGCGTCAGCCTCAGCAAAACAGATACTGTATTCAGCTCTCGGAAATAGTCCAATGCTTCGATCATAGGCTCACCGCCCTTTCAAGAACAGCTCAAAGGTTAATTTTGCCCGTAGTAGGCGTTGGCCCCATGTTTCCGGAAATAGTGCTTATCCAAAAGATACTGGGGAGCTGGCTCGGCCTGGGGGGAGAACTGGGTCGTAATCAATGCCATGCGGGCTGTTTCCTCCAGGATAAGGGCATTTTCCACAGCTTTTTTGCAGTTGATGCCCCAGGAGAAGGGACCATGCTTGCATACTAACACTCCTGGGATGGCCATGGGGTCCAATTTCCGATGGCGAAAGGTCTCTGCGATGACAAGGCCGGTATTGGCCTCATACGCTTGGTCCACCTCCTGCTTGGTCAGGTGGCGTGTGCAGGGGATGGCACCGTAAAAGGAGTCGGCATGAGTAGTTCCATAGCACGGCAGATCCAGTTCTGCCTGAGCCCGCGCCGTAGCATAAGGAGAGTGGGTGTGAACCACGGCGCCTACGCCAGCAAAGCTACGGTACAATTCTAGGTGGGTCAATAGGTCGGAGGAGGGGCGAAGCTCGCCCTCCACCACGGTTCCGGACAGATCGGTGACGACCATCTGTTCTGGACACATGGAGGAATAATCCACCCCGCTGGGCTTAATGACGACGAATTTGCCGTCCTCAGACAGAGCAGAAACATTCCCCCAGGTAAGAATAACAAGGCCATACTCTACCAGCTTCAGATTGGCGTCGCAGACCTCCCGTTTCAGTGTTTCCAGCATAAATAGATCCTCCCTGATGTATCAAGAAAGACCGGGGTGGTCAGAACACTGACCACCCCGATCCTTACAAGGTAAAACGAAGAGGTTAGCTAGGTGTTTCCCCCAAAAGGGATTAGCCCATGACCTCAGCCCACAGCTCATTCCAGTGCTCCAGAATGGCGTCCTTATTTTCAGTCAGGTAAGACACATCGCGGTCCACCCACTTGATGTCGGAGGAGGGGGCCAGCCAGGCATTCTCGGGAGCCTCATAGTTAGCGTTGGTGTAGCGCAGGGTGCCCTCCTGATAGGCGGCCAGAGCGGTCTGACCCTCGGCGGAGCAGATGAAGTCGATCATAGCCTTGGCGTTCTCGGGGTTGGGGCCGTTCTTGACCAGAGCCACGCCGAAAGCGGTGGCGGAGGTGCCCTCCTCGGGGTACTGCAGACGGATGTTGTCAGCGCCATCCTTGATCAGGGTAACAGCGCCGTCCTCGTAGGTCAGACCCACGGCGTACTCGCCCTGCTGGACGCTCTTGAAGCCAGCGGAGGAGGAGCCGGCGATGACCAGGTTGGGCATCAGCTTCTCGATGTAGGCCCAGGCCTCGTCGGAGTCCATGCCGTAGACGGCCATGATGTTGGACAGGTTGTTCCAGGCGGAGGAGGAGCTGTTGGGATCGGCGGTGACAATCTGACCCTTCAGCTTGGGATCCAGCAGGTCCTCGTAGGAGTTGATCTCCAGGCCCAGTTCGGCCTCCAGATCCTTGTTGATGCAGAAGACGACAGTGGACAGATGGTCCATGGAGTACAGGCCGTTGGGGGAGGTGTAGCCGGGCATATTCTCGGCATCATGCACGGAGACCCAGGACTCGAAGATGTCAGCGTAGCGGTCGCCGTCGGAGTCGGCCATGCCGCCCCAGACCAGGTCGCCCACGGGGTTGGATGCCTCGCCAGTCAGACGGGTGGTCAGCTCGCCGGCGGAGCCGTTGACGACCTCCACCTCAATATCGGGGTATTTCTCATTGAAGCAGGTGATCAGAGCATCCAGGTCGGGGTCGGTCATGGAGGAGTAGAGGACCAGGTCGCCGGACAGCTCAACGGGCTCCTCGGCGCTGGAGCCGGCACCAGTGCTGGTGCTGGATCCGGTGCTGGGGGTGGAGGTTCCGCCGCTCTTGTTGTCATCGCTGGAGCCACAGGCAACCAGAGACAGGGCCATGGCAGAGGCCAGGGCAAGGGCAAGTAACTTTTTCATGGTTCATTCTCCTTTTCATTCTTCTCAGAATAAGGTGTATACTTACATGCGGCAGGGCCGCAGATAAGCCGGGAAGGGGGTTAGAGACGGACGTCTTCCGACTTGGTCACAGCCAGATAGATGAGCAGGGAGATGGTGGTGATCAGCGTCAGGATGGCGGCGAAGGCGGCGGCCAGACCGTAGTTGCCTCGGCTGATGGCCACATAGGTGGACATAGTCAGGGTAATGCTCTTCTGGTTATATAGGATGATGGAGGAGGACAGCTCCGTCACAATGGCTACCCAGCTGAGGATGGCGCCGGAGAAGATGCCGTTTGCCATCATGGGGACGGTGATCTTTACGAAGGTCTTGGCCTTGGAGGCGCCTAGGCTGATGGCTGCTTCCTCGATACTCATGGAGATCTGCATCAGCGTGGCCGTTGCTGAACGGATGGTGTAGGGCAGACGGCGGATGACCAGGGCGATGATCATGATGGTCATGGTACCGGTGAGGGCAAAGGGCTTCTTGCCAAAAGCAATCAGCAGGGCCAAGCCAATGACAGCGCCTGGCATAATGTAGGGCAGCATAGACAGAGTATCGATGGTGTTGTTCAGGGCGCTGGAGCGGCGGACCACCAGATAGGCGATGAGCACCGCGATCACGATGATGATGACCAGTGCCAGGATACCCATAACGGTGGTGTTTTTAATAGAGCGGCCCAGCAGCTTCTTGGTGGCGGCCTCGTAGTTGCCCAGAGAGAAGCCGGGCTTGAAGACAGCGCCAGAGCAGTTGCGGAAGGACAGGTAGATAATGTACAGCTGGGGCAGGAAGGCCACAGCCACCAGCACATAGCAGTACAGATGCATCAGGAAACCGGACAGGCCCTTGGCGTCCTTCTTTTCCACGGGGTGCAGGGCGTTCATGGAAAACTTGAAGCGGCTGGTGGCGAACTTCTGAATGCCGAAGACCACAGCGGTGATAATGACCGCAATCATAGCAAGGGCTGCGGCGAAGTTGAAGTTCTGGCCGCCCTCACCCAGGTACTGGTTGTAGATCAGCACGGGGAAGGTCTGGAAGCCCTCGCCCATGAGCATAGGGGTGCCGAAGTCGGCAAAGGCCTGCATGAACACCATCAGGCCGGCGGCTAGGATGGTGGGCATGGACAGAGCCAGCACGATGCGGAACAGACGGCTGACACCAGTGCAGCCCATGTTGGCGGAGGCCTCCATCAAGGTGTTGTCGATATTCTTGAATGCGCCGTTCATATAGATGAACACCAGGGGGAAGAACTTGAGCGACTGGACCAACAAGATACCTTTAAAGCCATAGATGCTTCCAATGTCAATGCCTAGACCAAGCAGGAACTGGGTAATGACGCCGGAACGGCCCAACAACATGATCCAGGAGTAGGCCCCGATGAAGGGGGCGGACATGGAGCACAAGATGGAGATGACAAACAGGGCTTTGGCGCCCTTGATCTTATAAAAGGAGTAAAAATAGGCGATAGGGATGCCCAGGATCAGGGAGACTGCGGTGACGGAGACGGTCACCAGCATACTGTTGACCATGGTGTCTGTGTAGTAGGACTTGCTGAAAAATTTGGTGAACTCCGCCAGGGAGAACTGGCCCTCGGGTGTGATGACTGACTGCTTCAGCAGACCAAACATGGGGTAGACCAGGAAGAGCAGGAAGGTGGCCAGCAGGACCAGAGAGACCACCGTCCATAGCTCAAACTTTTTCTTTTTTACTGTCATACTATGCGCCCTCCTCTGTCAGGATGCAGCGCAGTCGTTGCACACGCCGGTGAGGATATTGGCGGAGCCATCGGCGGTGAACACATTGACTTTTTCTGTGTTTAGCTGCAGCTTAATGTGAGTGCCAGGGCGGATGATGCTGTCGATAGAGGACTCCTGGATGATCTCCACTTCCTCGCCGGAATCCAAATGGACAAAATAGTGTGTGTTCAGGCCGAGGAACACACAGTCATCCACCACTCCGTCAATGCCATCCACAGTGGCATCCTGGGTGAGCAGGAATTCCTCCGGCCGGACGGACATGATCACGTCCTGGTTCTGGCGGTATTGGTCCATCACGTTCTGGATCTCGGCCCGATGCCCCTTCTGCGTAAGCAGATAGGTTCTGCCGCCCTCGACTACCAGCTTGGCGTTCATCACATTGGAGCGGCCAATAAAGGTAGATACGAACAAGTTGGCAGGCCGCTGGTAGATATTCTTGGGCGTTCCGACATGCTGGATAACGCCATCCTTCATGACAGCGATCCGGTCGGAAACGGCCATGGCCTCCTCCTGGTCATGGGTGACGTAAACAGTAGTGATATTGACGCTGTGCTGGATGTTCTTGATGACGGTCCGCATCTCCACCCGGAGCTTGGCGTCCAGATTGGAGAGCGGTTCATCAAAAAGCAGAACGTCGGGCTGGATACACAGGGCACGAGCTAGAGCAACACGCTGCTGCTGTCCGCCAGACAGACGTTCCGGCAGGCGGTCGGCATACTGGTCAATCTGCATCAGCTTCATGAACTCGTCGGTTTTGGAGGCAATTTCAGCTTTTGGGAGCTTTTTGTTCTTCAGACCGAACTCCACATTTTTACGCACAGTCATGTGGGGGAAGATGGCGTAGTTTTGAAACACCATGCCAATGTTGCGTTTAGCGGGATCCAGGTCATTGATGCGTCGATCGCTGAAATAGAAGTCTCCTCCCTCGATGGAGTTAAAACCGGCGATCATCCGAAGCAGGGTGGTTTTACCACAGCCAGAGGGCCCCAGCAGAGTGAAGAATTCTCCCTCCTTGATATCTAGGTTCAGGTCAGGGATTATCACATTCTCCCCGTACTTCTTTAAGGCGTGCTTGATCGAAATGGTCACACTCACAGTACATTCTCCTCTCAAATACACACATGGCCGGCAGGCGGTCTGCTTTTTGTCTGTATCTGCTTTTTTATCTTTTAATGGCGGATTATCCGCCGGACGCGCATAAAAGTGAGCCGGTTCCGGATCAGAGGGGAGGCCTCCAAAATCAGTTCCAGAGCCGCTTCAGGGACGCCCAGGTCAGACAGGGAGGCACTTGCCTTCAGGTCCGTTAAAAACTGATGGATCTGAGCGGCGGGAGGGATTTTCGCAATGATTTGCCGTATCTGAGGCCACTGCTGTATCAGCCGCTCCGGCGTTACCTGGGCCAGACAGTCATGGAGGTTTTCCTCCCGGCAGGCGGAGAAAAGCCTGGGGCCAAACACTTCCATCAGCCGCTCATCTGACACAGGGGCATAGGGCAGCGCCAGTGAGGCGATGTTCTCTATCTGGGATAGGCGCTGATATTCCTGAGCGATGAGAAGCGTGCCGACGCCAACCTTCTCTCCGTGGAGAGCGCTGCTATGAGTGCGCAGGGCCGCTGGCTCCACCTCGATGAAATGGGATACATGGTGTTCCGCTCCAGAGGCAGGGCGGGAGGTGCCAATCATCTGCATGGCAAGTCCGCTCATCAAAAGCCCGTAGACTACCGCCTCGTAAGCGGCGGAGCCGCCGCTGCGCAGGTCGCGGCATCTGGTCCAAATGCTGTCAACAGCATCCTCCATAATTTGATAGATGACTGGGCAAAGCTTTTCTCCAGTGAGGAGATGGGAGATGCGCCAATCAGTCAAAGCAATGAATTTGCCCAGCATATCGCCAATCCCGCTTGCGGTGAGCCACCAGGGGGCGGCGGAGATCACATCAAGATCGGCCACGACAAGGAGCGGTGCCTGACAGGGTATCGTTTTTTTATATCCATGCCAAGTCATGGCCGCCACATTGGAGCAGAAACCATCGCAACTGGCGGCGGTAGGGATAGAAATGAATGGAATACCCCGCTCCGTCGAGCAATAGCGGGTGATATCGTGGACAGTACCCCCGCCAATGGCCAGCATCACTTGAATATCTGGTTCCAGACGAGCTAACACGCTGGCGGTAGAGTTCTCATCGGCATGGAGCCCAGAGGGGGATAGGATGATTTCCTGCTCCGCTCTAGGGTGTATGGAATTTGGGATGGCGCGGTAAGTATTTTCATCGTAGACCGCACAACGCTTTCCAACAACGGGAATGCTGGAAAGAATTTCCTCCAGATGGAAAAGAGCCCCTTCCTGAATGACACATATCTGGGTCGCAAGGAGGTGTTCCCCGCCGCAAGAGCAGGGTCCGCTCAAATGGTTGGCGTCTATTTTCACATTTCAGGACCTCCTGGGTATTCGAACAGAAACGAAAGGGAAACAAGACAAGCGCATTGACTTCAACATTTCCTTTTGTTAATATATAAACAAAAGGGAGGAAAATGGCTCGTGATTTGTACATATTTTATAGCCACTATAATAACTGAAGTGAGCATTTCTGTCAACAGTGTTAATATAGAACAATAAAAAATCATTTTCGCTCATGGAGAAGGGGACTATGCTGAAAGAAGAACGACATCAAAAACTACTAAAGGTCCTGGCAGAGAAGGAATTTGCCACGGTAGAGGAACTGAGCAAAAGCCTTTTGGTTAGTATGCCTACTATCCGGCGTGATCTGACTGAGCTGGCCCGCCGAAAGCTGATCATTCGCAATCACGGCGGAGCTATGCACATTCCGACGGAGAATGTGATAGCTCCGGTGGACTTCCGAAAGAGCGTCAACTACAAGAAAAAGAATCTTTTGGCCCGGGAGGCCGTAAAATTTGCTCTTAACAATATGGTGGTCTTTCTCGACGGTTCCACCACTGCTTCTTATCTGTGCGACTATTTAAAAGGGCGTCCTGATATCATTGTCATTACCAACAGCTTGACGACTGGCGCCCATTTGAAAAGCCTGGGCCTGCGAACCTACTGCCTTGGGGGCGAGGTAATCGGAAGCTCCTCCTCTGTGGGGGGGGCCATGGCCATTGAAACAGCCGCGAACTTTAATATCGACGTAATGTTCTTCTCAGCATCAGGAGTAAATGAGAAGGGAATGATCGTGGATACCTCAGAGAAAGAAACGGAGTTGAGGGCTTTCCTGCTGAAAAACGCGGCGGTCAGCGTGTTTCTATGCGATGGGAGTAAATTTGGCCACTCAGCGGTATATAATATCGCGTCTCTATCAGAGATAGACTATATGATTACCGACAGCCCGGTGCCAGAATCTTATCCTTCCCCCAAAAAGGAAATAATCTTAGTTGAGGAGAAGTGAACAGGCAGAAGGGCGGATCAAGCGCGTTTTGAGACAAAAAAGGCGGTGGAGCTGGAACACCTGTCCGGGTGATCCGCTCCGCCGCCTGTTTATGTTCCGTCCTGAGAGGCGACCAGGATGCCCCGACGGGGCAATGGGTAGGCGGGGGGGAGCGGGGAATCGGTGACCATATAGTCCACCTGATCTAAAGAAGCGACCCGAAAAATGGATCCCTTGCCAAATTTGCTCCCATCACACAAAAAGACGCTTGTGATCGGCCGGCGAAGAAGGTGGCGGCGCAGAAGCGTTTCCTCCTCAGAGGGATCAACAATGGCCCCTTTGGGCTCTACACCATAACAGGAGAAAAAAAGCATATCAATATGAAAGCGGTCCAAAGAGTCATAGGATATCTTGCCCCCGGCCGCAGTAGAACTGCCAAAAAAGCGGCCGCCAGTATAATAGGTTCGGATCCCCCTCTGTGTAAGTTGTACCGCGGCGGAAACCCCGTTTGTGAGTACAGTCAGATCCAAACTGGGACTGAAGCAGTCAATGAGATAGCCAGTGGTGGAGGAGGCGTCCAAAAAGAGAAAGGTATGTGGGCGGACTAGCTCCATGGCCCGGTGGGCGATGGCGGCTTTGGCCTTGGCGTGGATGGTCCGGCGGATATCCAGCGGCATACTGGTCCTGTCAGCGGAGATGCGCATTGCCCCGCCATTGCCACGGATAATCAACATCTGTTCTTCCAGCTCCCTTAAGTCTCGATAGACCGTGGGGGGACTGATAAAGAAGTGGCGGCTCAGGGTATCTACGGTGACAAAGCTGTGGTCATTTAAGAAATCCAGGATGTTTAGCAGCCGGTCCTTTCTCGACATAATCATTTCCTCTTGAACATTTGTGATTGTTTTTGCTTTTTTGCGCCGGTCATTGACAAAAATGCACAATAGTGTATAGTTTCAGTATAAATGAAATAACAGAAAAATGCAAGCGGATGGGAGGAGAAAAAGTGGGGAAAAGGATCCAGATGATCGCCTTTGATATGGACGGTACGATAACGCAGCACAAATGCCCTTTAGGGGAGGAGAATAAAAAAGTGCTGGATCGTCTAGCCAAGCTCTATCGGCTGCTAATTGTGGGGGCCGGTTCAGGCTCCAGGATTTTTCGACAGATGGGCGGCTATCCCATTGATATCCTGGCCAATTACGGGATGCAGGAATGGGAATACTGTCAGGAACGAGGAGAGATGGAGGTAGTCCGGAACATATCGGTGCGCTGTGACCGGGAGTCGGTTGACCGGCGAATGGACCAGCTGCGTCGACAGTTTGGTTACATGAACTATGCGGGGGAATCGGTGGAGTACCATCCTTCTGGATGTGTCACCCTCCCACTGCTTGGAACTGAAGCGGACAGCAGGGAAAAGCTGTCCTTTGACCCGGACCGGAGCCGCCGCCGAGCCATCTACCCCTATGTGAAGGAACTGTTCTTGGACTATACAGTGTATGTGGGTGGATCCTCCTCCTTTGACTTGGCTCCCCGGCCATACAGTAAATATTATGCCTTAGACCGCTACTGTGAGGAGCGGGGGCTGTCTCATGACCAAGTGGTCTATGTGGGGGATGACTACGGCCCTGGTGGCAATGACGAGAGCATATACCGCTCTGACTTTACATTTTATACTATCGACGACTACCGCCAGCTGGGGACGGTGCTCAATGAATTTTTGAGATAAAGGCGAAAAAGGAGAATCGAGAAATGGAATTATATCATACTCCTCATGGGCTGAACGACTATTTGAATCGGACATTTACCTGTCCCTGTGGAAAGACCCACAGCGCTCCCTTAAAGTATGTAAGTGTGAGGAAGGATGCCCTTTCGGACCTGCCGAAATTTGTAAAGGAATTGGGGTTCCACAGTCTTTATCTGGTCAGTGACCACATCACCTATGGGATCGCTGGCCAAAAATGCATGGATATCCTGGCTCGGGCGGGTATCCGGGCTGAGATCATCCAACTGACCCATTTGGAGTTTGACGAGGCTACCCTGGGGGAGTTGGTCATTCATATGCCCCAGGACTGTGATCTGGTGGTGGCCGTAGGCACCGGAACCATTAACGATATGACCCGGTATTTCAGCTTTAAGCTAGGGAGGCCCTTCTTTACTGTTGCCACAGCGGCCCCTATGGATGGATTCGCGTCCAGCATAGCGGCCATCCATGTGAACCATCTAAAGACCACCTTCCAGGCACAGACCCCGCTTGCGGTCATTGGGGACACAGAGATTTTGAAAAATGCCCCCTATCCAATGATAGCGGCCGGACTGGGTGATCTGCTTGGAAAATGTACCTGCCTGTGTGACTGGCGGCTGTCCCATATCATTACGGGGGAGCATCAGTGTGAGCGGATCATGGAGCTGGTGGAGAAGTGCGTCCAGGACCTGCTTCCGGTGGCTGGTCGGGCTAAGGAACGGGACCCAAAGGTGTTGGGAGATATCATGGAGGGGCTTGTCTTAACCGGTGTGGCTATGAGCTTGTACGGCAATTCCAGACCTGCCTCCGGCTGTGAGCACCATATGTCTCATTATTGGGAAACCATCCTGGAGCAGCGGGGCCAGCGGCCAGCTCCCCATGGAGCTCAGGTAGGCGTAGGTACTGTTCTGGTCCTGAAAGCGGTGGAACTGCTGCTGGAGCGGAAGGTGGATTTTGATGCCGCCCGCAGGGCGGCGGAGGCATATGACCCGGTCAAGTGGCGCGAGGAGATCCAGAGAGCCTACGGCCCTGCCGCCCCTGGAGTGATTGAGATGGAAGAAGAGGCGGGTAAGAATGCCTCCGCCGGCCGGCTAGCGCGCATCGATACCATGGAGCGCCGCTGGAGCGAGATCTCGGCCCTGCTTCGGACCTTACCCACTTCCGACTATGTGGCGGACCTGCTGTCCGGCTTGGGGGCGCCCTGCCGGCCGGAGGGAATTGGCATCGACCGGAAGCTGTTGAAGGATACATTCCTCTACTGCAAAGAAATAAGGGCTAGATATACGATTCTTCAGATGATGTGGGATCTGGACCTGTTGGACTCTATCTCTGATCAGGTGATCGAAGAGATCGGGTGAGCAGGGAATAGAAGGGCACACAAATAATTTGCCCTAGATTTAACACAACGGAACTTTCTTCAGCTGGGTAGTTGTTGTATTGTGAAACAGGGTGAGAGAGGAGGTGCGGAAAGCGTCTCCGCCAAAATGGCGGGGGCGACCCAAAGTAAAAAAGAAGCCGGCAGTTACCCAACCGCTGAAGGAAAAACGACGATGTCGGACTGACAGACGGTTATATAAGAAATTTTTGAATGATGGAGGGACAAACGTGAAAAAGAAGTATCATACCCAAAACTTGTGGAGGCGCGTCATGGCTCGCGTCATGGCATTGGCACTGGTAGTTGGCCTGTTTCCGGCAGGGATGGCCCAATCAGCGTCGGCCGTTGAACTGCCAGAAGACGAGATCAAAGAGATGTGGGAAATCGCCCTGGAAAATGGCTATACCCACTATGATACCATCGACCTGTGCGGTGGCAACTCCCATATGCAGGGAATTTGTGTGGATGACAAGATGGAATACATGTATTTCTCCTATACCAGTGCGCTGGCCAAGGTAGACATGAAGACTGGCAAGGTGGTCGGTTCCGTAGGTGGCTTCGGCGAGGGAAGCTTCGGTACCCCTGGCGGCGCCCACTTGGGCTGTCTGGCCTACTATGACGGTAAGATTTACGGTTCTTTAGAATATAAAGAGCCAGGAGCAAAATTCTTTATTGCCGTCTTTGACGAGGATGCCATTACTGAAGTAGGCATGGATATGAAGGAGATGGATACCGGCGTGTACGGCATCCTACTGGAGGAGCCAACCTCTGACTTCCGTGATCCTCTGAACGATGTCGTCAGCGGCGCGAACGGCTTTGCGGTTAATGAGGAGAAGGCGGGGCATAAATTTGGCTGCTCCGGCATCGACGGCGTTACCTTCGCCCCCATGCCCGGCAGCGATGACGACAAGATGTACCTCTTTGTAGCTTATGGCGTATATGGCAACAATGACTACTGGAAGGGCCGTTATGATAACAATTACAATGTTCTCCAAGTCTATGACCCCGAAGATTTTGACCAGCCATATAACGAGTCAAAGGGAACCGGAGACTCTGTACTCCGCCGCTTTACCTATGAGCGGGGACTGAGTACTGATTATGAGGAGAGCGAAGTGCTCACAGCCACCGATACCCTTTATGCCTGGACTGGAACTACTAGCTACGGTGCCCAGAATATGGAGTACGATAAAGACACAGGCGATATTGTCCTTTATACCTATGCGCCCCAGCAGGAATGGAGCAAGGGCCACACCCTCTATGTGATCGACGGCAGCAAGGTCCCCGTGGAGCGGGAGATCGAGGTGGGACAGAGCAACACAAACTCTGACCAGGATGCCCATGACGCCGCTGTGGCCAAGGCCGAGGAGTATAAGGTGGACGGCAAATATCCCATCGGTAAGCATGGAGTGCTTAAGTGTATCTGCGGCAACGATTGTCAACCTACTGTCTGCGGCGACACCGGCATCACCGCTATGGTCTGTGGCGGAGCACTGCCTGAAACCGCTACCTACGGTATCGCCTCCATCGGTGGTGGATATTATTATATCGTAGATGGCGCCACGACTGCCAGCCTGTTTAAGCGGGATGATAACTATAACTTCACCCGGGTCACTCTGGACCGACCTATCAATGCATTCAACGATATCGTTGAGGGAGACTGGTATTACAAGGCTGTGGATTATGCGCTGACCGAGGGTATTATGTCCGGTACTAGCACAGACACCTTTGCGCCAAACGCCACCCTGACCCGTGCCATGGTGGCCCAGATGCTGTACAGCCTGGAGGGCAAGCCCGCGGCCGGCAGGGCTGACTTCGCTGACGTGGCGGAGGGCGCCTGGTACGCTGACGCCATTTCCTGGGCGGCTGGTGAGGGCATCGTGTCCGGCTATGGCGACACCTTCGGTCCCAACGATCCCATTACACGGGAACAACTGGCCCTGATCCTATACGGCTATGCCCAGATGAAAGAGTATGACACCACCCAGGGCGGTATGTCCATCCGGGAGTTTAGCGACTACACCTCCATCTCCGGCTGGGCGCTGGAAGGTCTGGACTGGGCGGTGAACGCCGGTCTGCTGTCCGGCAAGGGGAACAACACCCTGGTGCCTACCGCCGGGGCCACCCGTGCCGAGGTAGCACAAATCTTTATGATGTTCTGTCAGGAAGTGGCGAAGCAATCAAAATAAAGCAGAGAACAGTGGGGGCCCAGGGACGAGATACGTCCCTGGGCCCCTACTATTAATAGATACTTTGGAAGATGGCCGACGGTTCAAAATTAATCTTATGAAAGACTCCATAAAACAGAAGTAATAATTTTAGAAACTTATCCTATTTTTAGATGTTATGGTATTGCATACATCTACAAGCGCGGGAAGCTGCCATGGAAAACAAGAAAGCAGTGGTGGGGGCAAGATCCGCAAGAGGGAAGATGGATGCTTGGAATACCAATCAATATACTGCGGGCTATACCCAGAAGCAGAAGGCACACAAGACAACTTGAATACCGGTGCGTAAAAATAGGACCATTACGTTGGTGCGTTCCGTGTGAAGGAAAAAAGTTTCACACTGGCTGCTTTTCGTTGTTCTCTGACAGGGCGGGTACAGTTGGTCTATTCTCTGGAGACAATGACTCCTCATCTTCGTCCACAGGTCGCCACGCCTGACCGAAGTGTACGTCTCGGAACAGAGCGGCAAGACCTGTGATTTGCTTGAGCCGCAGGATCTCGTCCCGATCCATACCTAAGTGGCGGGCGATCCAGGCATCTGACCGCCCCAACTCGTGTAGCTCTTTGATAATATTGCTCATCAGGTCCACGTTATGAGAACCTCTGGCTCGGTTGTGACGTATCGTGCTGGCCATTCGATTAGACAGCGGCTTATCAATCACGGCTACGGGCAACATCCCGTGTTCCCGCTCATAAATGTCCCGGTGCTCCTTCATAATACGCCAGCGATGGAACCCATCCACGATAGCGTACAAGTCCTGTTTTTTGGAATAATAGCAGACGATAGGCTGGGTATAGCCATCCTCCAAAATACTAAGGTAGAGAAGTTTCATTTCCGGCGGAGCGACGCTGTTGGGATTGTATGTATTGGGGACAATCTTTTCAAAGGGCACAGCGATAATATGGTATGCTGGGCTAGAAAATCCATCAATTATCATCCATGATCCCCCCATATTTTCGTTTGATCAGGTCGATACGTTTCTGCTCCTGGCGGGTCAGCCCGAAGCCCATAAAGCGACAGGTATGGTCATTTTTTAGGATGCAGTAACACATCCTCTTCCAACTGGGTATATCCTTGGTGCTTTTAATATCATCTGTATGGTCCGGAATGGGCCCGGCAAAGATAACACGGGACTTCTTGTCCAATGTATAGTTGGACACGCCATTTCTTTGAATCTGATACCCGTGTTCCTCAAGCTCCCGGATGGTTTCTTCAGATAGGCCACCCCCTGTTTCACGCCAGAATCGGATAGAGGTCTTAAATTTTTTGACATAGTTGTTCCGAAGCCGACTTGGCAGGGTATCCAATAAAAATAGAGTATAGGACTTCCATGTATGGCCCTCAGGAAGAGAGATATTGCGGTAACCCATGGCCTTGGTGCGGCTGTAGATAGCGCCAAAATTGGCACCTCTAACCCGACCTACCAACTTAGTCCAGATCTCTGGATCAATTACCCGGTACAGGTTCAGCGCATCCTTGGAGTAGTCGTTGAAAGGAGAAGCTACACGCATCTGGTCGATTTTCAGCCCCGCCTGATAATAAAGGTCGTAAAGTCGATTATAGTCGTAGCCGAAACGAGCGTTGGCCACCCATACATCGCTATTGGTCCAGTCGTAAAGCGGGGAAGCGCACCATACATCCTTGAACTGCTTGGATATCCAGCACTCGCCCTTATATCCGTATTTTTTATTGAGGAAGGCACTATACCGCTGCAGGGATTCGCTGGCTCGCATTCCCAACAGGCAGACCGTTTTTCCACCCCCTTGCTGCTCTTTGTAAAAGCGGCCAAACTGTTTAGCCAGGTCTTCCTGATGCATCCGATAGCGGTAGTGGTTAAAGGGCCGCTCCATGTTGATTACATAGGGGTAGTTTGGCATAGGCCGCACCCAAAGCTCAGGGTGCCTATCATCCCAAGGATACCAGAACATCTCGTAGCTAGAAAGGGCGGTACGGGTGGCCATAGGAAGACAGACCCAGTAGGGGGCTACTTCCGGCAGCAGCCGCTCGAAGGTCCGTGTGACATACTCGGTCGTTACGGTATACTGGGCTTCAAAATCCTGGTGGAACAGGCCAATGACCCGGTGCGGATAATGAGCGCGTTTATAGTCCATCAGCAGATTTAGCAGCAGGCCGCTGTCCTTGCCACCGCTGAAGGAAACATAGATGTTCTCAAATTCCTGAAACAGATAATCAAACCGGTCCTGAACAGCGTCGTAGACGGACCGATCCAGGTATTCTCGCTTCATATCAATCTCTCTATCTAACAATATGACAACATTACTGATACTGTGGGAAGCGGGTACCTATGGAATCTCCTAACTGAAAGCGGCGAAATCCATAGACATGGACGAAAAGCGGACTGTCCTGCTGAAAAAGGGTTCCTTTTTTTGGAGTAATTTCCTATATATTGTATCACATCCAAAATTTTCTTCAATACCATATCCGTGTGAGGAGAGAGATCCTGCGGACAAAATATATTTTCCGATAGGAGTCCTGTAAAAAATGTCCTTTCCAATTTATAACAAAAAGAAAATAAGCGGATAAATAATACAGTTCGTATAGAAAGCGGGCGGTCCAAAGCATTCCATAATCGCGGTTGAAGACACAAACCATGAAGGGAAAGATAAAGATGATTTTGCGCCGTTATCTATCTCAAAGTCAGGACAATAAAAAGGCAGCCGCAAGCCAGACTGGCCTGCGGCTGCCTTACTGCGCTTTATATGCCCAGCACATGAGTAGCGATAGCAAAATAGATGAGCAGGGATAGAGCGTCCACGATGGTGGTTATAAAAGGCGCAGCCATGACTGCTGGGTCGATGCCGACTTTCTCGGCGGCCATAGGCAGAGTACAGCCTACTATTTTGGCGCAAACCACGGTCAACATCAGAGTCAGACAGACTACCAGAGCCACCAGAGGGGTGACCTCTGGATTGTGCATAAGCCAGCGGTCCACCACCATCATTTTAATGAAATTGGCGCCCCCCAGACAGACGCCGCACAGCACGGCCACCCGGATCTCTTTCCACAAAACGGCGAGCACATCGGAAAACTCCACCTCGTCCAGGGACAGGGCACGGATTACCGCCACCGAGGACTGAGAGCCGGAGTTGCCCCCGGTGCCAGACAGCATGGGGATAAAAGAAGTGAGGATCACGCAGGCGTTCAAGGCTGATTCAAAGCTGGTGATGATGATGCCAGTGAAGGTGGCGGACAGCATCAACAGCATAAGCCATGGAATGCGGGATTTCCAGGTCTCAAAGACGCCGGTACGAAGATAGGGCTTGTCAGAGGGCAGAATGGCCGCCATCTTTTCGAAGTCCTCAGTGGTCTCCTCCTCAATGACGTCCATGGCGTCGTCAACGGTGATGATGCCCACCAGGCGGTCTTCGCCATCCACCACGGGCAGGGCGGTCAGACCATATTTGGAGAACATCTGGGCGACGTCCTCTTTATCCTCATGGGTGGTCACGGAGAGGACATTGGTTTCCATAATATCGCCAATACGGGTTTCATAGGCGGACAAGAGCATAGTCTTGACGGTGACTACGCCGAGCAGGACACGGTTCTGGGTAACATAGCAGGTATACACAGTCTCCTTGTCCAGTCCGACACGGCGGATGCGGGCAAAGGACTGCTCCACTGTGGCGTCTGGATGGAGGTATACGAACTCTGTGGTCATAATGGAACCGGCGGAGTCCTTGGGATAATTGAGAAGCTGATTGATCTGGCTGCGGGTAGAGGTGTCGGTATTCCGCAGAATACGGGACACCACATTAGCGGGCATATCCTCAATGATATCTACCGTGTCGTCCAGAAACAGCTCGTCCAGCACCTCCCGAAGCTCCTTATCGCTGAGGGCGCCAATCAGTTTCTCTTGGTCTTCGGTATTCTCCAGATAGGTGAAGACCTCCGCGGCTAAGTCTTTGGGCAGAAGGCGAAAGACCAGGATCTCCTGTTCTACATCCAGTTCATCCAAAAACTCGGCGATGTCTACCTCATTCATCTGGCCCAGGGCTTCTTTCAACTGGCGAAACTTTTTTTGGCGGACCAGTTCCATCAGCAGCTCCAAGTCATAGTTTTCGTGCATATGGCTCTCCCCTTTCCGAATTTATGTGAAAGTGGGGCACAAAAAACCACAGGCCAGAGGTCATTTTGAAACTGACAGATAGGGGAGAAGCCCCTTTATCATCTTCAAAATGATCTCAGCGCCTGTGGCTGCGCACGGACAGACCAAAGCCAGAACCGTAAGGCCTGGCTAAACATTGTTCCGGCGGCGGACCAGCATCCGGATCAACCCGGCCAAGCCCGCCGCCTGCTGTCTGTGGCAGCATATCTCTGTGTCCTGATGGCGACTTCGACCGTCCACGCTGGATCCCACTTCCTTTCCGCACAAAAACTCCCTCCCAATACCATTTGGGAGAGGATCAAACGACATCAGTCAAACATGACCGCCATTTTTGTTTCATTATACCATTGTACGCACATCCTTTGCAAGCGGTCGCCAGGGAATTTTCCTTTGAAGATACCGGAAAACAGGAAATTATCTATTCCATAAAAGGGCCGTCCGACAGATCGCCGCCGGACGGCCCTGGATTGCAGACCTATCATGGCTGCCGGCATGGGAGCCCCCCTCTTTTGGTGCCACTCCAAAACCGAACAGAGAGGTCAGCCCCAACTGACCTCGGCCGATGTGTCTACCAGATTGATATAGCTGGTCCCGACGCCCAGGCTTACCGGGGCCCCGGACTGGTCTAAGAAAGACAAGCAGTCATTTCGGCTGTCCCGCTGCCAGGTAATCTCATAGAGCATACCGTCCCGGAGGAGGAGACCTTCCCCATTGCCGGTGGTGCGTACCTTCATCCGGCCCGCGGAGTCGCCATTGATCTGGGCTACGTCAGTGTACAGCACAAGCACGTTTTGGAAGCCAACCTCCTGGCCGGTGCTGCCATCGACATATGGTATATCCTTGCCGTTGATATGCTGCTCCACCATATACAGGCCGCTGTCAGAATTGTAGGTGAAGTGGCCCGTCTTATAATGGGAGAAGGGAACGGTCAGCCAAGTCGCATGCTGCTGATCGCCGGCGGGGGCCTCCTTGGAGAAACTCCAGCCCACCTGGAAGTCCTGGTCGTGTTCCCGCTCGATGCGCTTGGGCAGCTGATCCAGCATTTTCTCGCTGGAGGTGAGCAGGGAGTGCTCCAGGCCGGTAGTCTTTCGCCGGCCTGGGTCCCGCCAGCACATATCGCCATAGGGCCCGTTGACAAAGTCAATGTAGGACATCCCCCAGCCCTGAAGGGCGTCATAGGCCTGGGGACTGCCGCCGGCATGGACGTAGATAGCGTCGTGCCCGCAGGCCAGACTGACGTAATAGTCCCGGGCTGAACGGACGCTGCCCAGGTCGCCCACCCCCTCTATATCCTGGAACACGGCCAGCATCCGAGTGATACCGCCCTCAGCTACAATCTCATAGATCACGTCGGCCTGGGATACGCCGAGTTGTGGCAGAGCCTTTGACAAATTGTTGAGCATGACCGCGAAGGGCCGCTGCCCGCTGATATCCTCCTCCAGCCCCTCTCCGGTGAGGGGATTATGATAGGGATAGACGGGTTCCGGTTCTGGATTTATCGGGGCGATGACGGAGACAGAAGGCTCCTGGGAGGATATCTCTCCTCCAGAACCGCTGCCTGGGTCCTCTGCCGTCTTTCCACAGGATGTCAGAGCGGCGGACAACGCGGCCGCCAGCAGGAGCGCGCCCATACGTTTCACAGTCATAGCTGGTCCCCCTTGCGTTTTTGTATATATCGCTGTGCTTATCATACTGTTTTTTCAGCGGTGCTGTCAACCCTGTCTATAAACAAAAGGGGCGGGAGTGTCCTGCCCATGCCGCCGTCCCCACAGGATCATCTGGCCTGTTTTCTAAGCCAATCCAGTAGCTCTGACAAGTCCGGAGCGATATGGACATGGGGAAAGGGGAAAAAATCCTGCCTTGGGGTGGTCCCGTTGAGGACTGCCGAAAAATGGCATCCGGCCCGCTGGGCCGCCTCCGCGTCCAGAACGGTGTCCCCACAGTATAGCACCTGGGAGGCCGAGACTTCCAATTGCTCCATAGCAAGCAGAAGCCCCTCGGGGTCCGGCTTACTGTTGGAGACATCGTCGCCGCCGAGTACCACCTCAAACTGGTTTGCCACACCCCTGTGCTCCAGAATGCCCCGCAGAGTGTCCGCCCGCTTGGTGCTGACGACGGCTCTCTTGACGCCCTTCTGACCCAGCCAGCGGAGCAGTTCTGTGGCGCCGGGCAGCAGGACAGCTTCTTCCCTCTGGCGGGCCTGAGCTGCCTGGGTGAAATAGGCGCGGAACTGCTCGCGGTGAATCGGGTCACGATCCCCGGTGAGCTTGGTATAGGACTCCTCCAGAGGATAGCCAACAGTCCGACGGATCTCATCCGCGTCGGGGGCGGGCCAGCCGAGCTGGTCCAGGCCGTAGGCAAAGCCTGCCAGAATAGAGGGGGTAGCATCTCCCAGAGTGTAGTCAAAATCAAAAAATATGGCTTGATACGGCACCATTGTTACCCTTCTTTCCCATTTAGTCAGCCTGTCCCCTAGAGGCATGAGGCCCCAGACAGGAGATCACAATTATAACACAGGCGGCCGCGGAGCCACAAGAGGGCGGCCCTTACTCCTGGTCCATGCTTTTCAAATAGGCCTCCGCCCCATAGCGCAGGCAGCGTTGGAGCCGCCGCTCTCCCCGCTTGATGGTCCGGGAAATAGTGGATTTGTCCACCCCCAGCCGCTCACCGATCTCCCGCATATTCAGCCCCTCGGCGTAATACAGCAGGAGGACCTGCCGCTGCTTGGCGGTCACGTCCTCTTTCAGGGCACGGATCAGATTGCGCTTGAGGCGGCTGACCTCCTGGCTGTTGTCCGCCGCCATCTGCCGGGTATACACCGCCATGTCAGCGGCGTATACCTTGCCCCTCCTATATCGTGTATTTGGCATTCCGGCGGTACCCCCTGTCATAGTAGCGTTCGGTAAGGACGGCCAGCTCTCTGGCCTCCCGAAGCATGGTGGCCAGCAGCTTGATCCGCTCCTGAAGCTGGTTGCGGGCGTCCGGGTCCTCCGTCCGTTCCAGCCAGCACTCCAGTTGGCAGATCCTTAGGTCCAGGGACCGAGCATGGGCCCGGTATTCGACAGACAGTTCCATCAGCGTCATGTGATCTCCTCCTCTTTTTCCAGCCTGGCCCAGCAAAGGCGGCAGATCCATCTGCCGCGCCACTGCCAGACTCTGTCCCAATGGTATTGCTCCCCGCCGCACAGAGCGCACAGGCAGCGTGCCCTCTCCTGCTGGCGGTCCTCCAGCGGGGGACGCAGCCGCCGGTTTGGGGAATATGTCGTGGCCCTCTCCTCCTCATATCCAGGTCCGGTAGTCTTTGGAGCAAAGAAACGGCCGCCCTGGAAAAGTTTTTTTGAAATCTGCTTGACAAGTGACGGTTCCTTTGGTAAAATACCACTTGCTGCTGGACAGAAACCTGAGATGCTGGTGTAGCTCAGCTGGTAGAGCAGCTGATTTGTAATCAGCAGGTCGGGGGTTCGAATCCGTCCACCAGCTCCAATTTCATATGGAGGAGTTCCCGAGTGGCCAAAGGGGGCAGACTGTAAATCTGTTGCGTTAGCTTCGGTGGTTCGAATCCACCCTCCTCCACCAAGCCGGAGCAAACGGTCATATCGTTTGCTCCGACTTTTTTATAAAAAGTCAGAGCGCGTTCATTTTGCTGCTCCTCCTTTCCAAAACGGACCCGCTTCGTTGGGACTCGATTTTGCTGGCCGCCCCATGGGCGGCCTTTTGTGTATAAAATATGGCGCCCGACCGTCCTTTCCAGCTTGATAAGAGCAATCCGAAATAGAACATATGTTCTATTTCTGACATAGGATACTCCTTTTTTCTTCTGGTGTCAACTATTTCCTCCCATATTTTTGTGTGGAAAAGGCCGGAAAAAGGGACCTTCGAAAATAAAAGCGCCCCGCGGGGAAAACCCGCGGGGCGCTGCCTGTCCGAACTCAGAAATATTTTTTGACGCCGTCAGGAGCCAAATCAGCATCATCGCTGATGGTGATGGTGAATTTGATATTATGCTGCTCACCAAACTTATTCAGCCAATCCAGGAAATTCTCGGTCTCATTGTCGCACTCGCCGCCTGCGATCTTGGTCAGACTGTCGATAAAGATATGGGTGATGTCATAGTTGCTGGCGTACATACCGCTGATAAAGCCCTTCAAAGCAGTATAGCTGCCGATATCATAGTCGCTGGCTTCCACCAGACGAATGTGGTAATGGATATCCAGGGTCAGCTTGTTGCCTTTCTCGATGCAGATCACATTGCCATGCTCGGTCTGAGCGGCGGCATTGATCATCTCGATCATCTGCTTGGTCTTGCCGGAGCCCTTCTTGCCCATGATAACTCGAATCATGTGTATCACTCCTTAAACGAATTGACGTGGGGAACCTCCCCGTTCTTGTATAACACTTTACCATATCACGCCCAGTTTTTCAACCGGATTATCGTGAATTTTTTGTGACAAGCTTAGAGCCGCATCTCCAACTGGGCTTTCAAGTCCTCATAACCGGGCTTGCCTAAAAGAGCAAACATATTCTTTTTATATGCCTCCACACCGGGCTGGTCAAAGGGGTTGACCTCTAGCAGATGACCGGACAGGCCGCACACATACTCGAAGAAATAGATGAGATATCCCACCGAGGCCTCACCAATGGCGGGCAGTTCGATCAGCACATTGGGGACGCCGCCGTCTACATGGGCCAGGATAGTGCCTCGCATAGCCTGCTCCGCCACAAAGGAGAGGGGCTTTCCAGACAGGAAATTGAGGCCGTCCACGTTGTCCGGATCGTTGGGGATGATGAATTGCCCCTTGGGGGCAAACTTAACTACAGTTTCAAACATGAGCCGCTCTCCCTCCTGGATATATTGGCCCATGGAGTGGAGGTCGGCAGTAAATTCTACGCTGGCAGGGAAGAGGCCTTTGCCCTCCTTGCCCTCACTCTCTCCGTACAGCTGCTTCCACCACTCGGCAAAGAAGCGGAAGGGAGGCTCGTAGCAGGCTAGTAGCTCTACCTTCTTTCCGGCCTGATACAGGCCGTGCCGGGCGGCGGCGTACTGCCAGGCGGGGTTTTCTGGCCCACCCGCGGAGAGCTCCTCCATAGCCAGACGGGCGCCGCCCATCAGGGCGTCGATGTCGATACCGGCGGCGGCGATGGGCAGCAGACCCACGGCGGTAAGGACAGAATACCGGCCTCCCACCGCGTCGGGTACAACGAACTCCTCATATCCTTCCGCGTCGGCCAGCCCCTTCAGGGCGCCGCGGCGGGCATCTGTAGTGGCATAGATACGCCCACGGGCTCCCTCTTTGCCGTATTTCTCCTCCAGCATGGCTTTGAAGATACGGAAGGCCACAGCTGGTTCCGTGGTAGTACCAGACTTAGAGATGACGTTGACAGAAAAGTCCCGGTCACCGATGAGGGCGATGAGCTCCAGCAAGCTGTCAGTAGACAGTCCATTGCCAGCAAAGTAAATATCGGGCGTGTCCTTTTTCTTCAGATTATAGTTGGGAGAGGCCAATAGCTCAATGACGGCCCGGGCGCCCAGATAGGAACCACCGATCCCGATGACCACCAGTACCTGGGACTGTTGCTGGATCTTCCGCGCGGCGGCCTTGATGCGGGCAAATTCCTCTTTATCATAGTCCCGGGGCAGGTCCACCCAGCCGGTAAATTCGCCGCCAGGTCCGCTGTGGCTGGACAACATGGAGGCAGCTTTTTCAAGCTTGGCCTGCCGACTGGTCACATAGTCCTGTGGCAGGAAGGGGGATACCTTGGATAGGTCCAATTTCAACATATCGTATTCCTCCTGTGAGAAAATGAGATCCTACAAAACAAATTATACCACAGCTCGTCTCCTTTTTACAGAGAATTTTCCCGGTACCGGGATACCAAAAAAAGATTTGTGGAAATTCTTTGGAAATAGGTTGACAAGGAGGGGAACAGCAGTTATAATAATCTTCGCTGTCTGGACGATTAGCTCAGCTGGTAGAGCATCCGCTTGACGTGCGGGAGGTCACAGGTTCAAGTCCTGTATCGTCCACCAACAAGAAGCCCTGGAACCATAAAATGGTGCCAGGGCTTCTTTGCGTCTGTTAAAAAGTAGTATGCCTTACCATAACTTTATTGGCCAGCTATGGGCCCCCATGACTGCATATGTTAAGATGAAGATGATACAATTTTTTGAATGGTGTCCATATCTTGACTACGATTCGTTTTTAAGTGAATTCACTATTTTTCTAATATAATTGGGTAAAGAATTTAAGAAAAAGTTAAAAGAAAAGAGCGGATGATGAAACACTGATCGAGACAGACGCCCTGCCTAAATTGTGCCCTTGGACAATAAAACGAGATTAGTTTAAATTCATCATTTTTAGCTCTTGCTTATATGCTGGCTTTGTGCTAAATTTATATATATTAAGAAAAAAGGAGGTATGTTTATGTGCAAAGTAGATCTGAACAGCGACTTGGGCGAGAGTTTCGGTGCCTATACCATTGGCCTGGACAGCGAGGTTATCCAGTATGTATCCTCTGCTAATGTGGCCTGTGGCTATCACGCCGGCGATCCTCTAGTGATGGACAAGACGGTGGCCGCCGCCAAATCTGCTGGCGTGGCGGTAGGCGCGCATCCCGGCTACCCCGATCTTATGGGCTTTGGCCGCCGGAACATGGTGTGTTCTCCCAAAGAGGTCAAAGCGTACATCCAGTATCAGTTGGGCGCGCTGATGGCGTTCACTGCGGCCCACGGAGTAAAGTTGCAGCACTGCAAGCCTCATGGCTCCTTGTACAATATGGCTGCCAAGGATATGGATCTGTCCTTGGCCATTGCTGAGGCCATCGTTGAGGTGGACAAAAATATCATTCTCATGGGGCTGGCGGGAAGCAAGATGCTGGAGGCTGGAAGGCAGATGGGCCTACGGGTAGCCAGTGAGGTTTTCGCCGACCGAGCCTATCAGGCGGACGGCTCCCTAGTACCCCGGAAACAGCCTGGCGCGGTGATCCATGACAAGGACGAGGCCATTGCCCGCACCATCCGCATGGTTACCGAGGGCAAGGTCACCGCCATCACCGGCGAGGAGGTATCCATTGACGCCCACTCTATCTGCGTCCACGGTGACAACCCCTCTGCGGTGGAATTTGTCAAGAACATCCGGGCCTCCCTCAGCGCCCAGGGGGTGGAGATTGCCCCCATTGCTGAGATTGTGTGACCGAGTGTATGAGGAGAGAAATCCCTAAATTTCATATCATGGGAGGTACATTATGAGTAAGGAGCCTAACATCCTGAATCAGTCCTCGGCAAAACCCAGCCGATCGGTGCTCTTCGGTGCCGCCTTCCTGATGGCCACCTCGGCCATTGGCCCCGGCTTCCTAACCCAGACGTCCACCTTTACCGCCCAGCACGGAGCGGCTTTAGCCCTAGTCATTGTGCTGGCTATTGTCATGGATATCACCGCCCAGATGAACATTTGGTCTGTGGTTTCTGTCTCCCAAATGCGCGCCCAGGATGTAGCTAACAAGCTGCTGCCTGGTTTGGGCGTGGTCATCGCCATTTTGGTGGCCATCGGCGGTTTGGCTTTCAACGTAGGCAACGTAGGCGGTGTGGCCTTGGGATTCAACGCCATGATCGGTTTGGACCAGAAGGTAGGGGCCGTTGTTGCGGGCTGTTTGGGGATCATCATTTTTATCAATAAAAATGCCAAAACTATCATGGATAAGGTAGCCACGATTCTAGCTGCTGTTATCCTTGTCACTGTTCTGGTGGTGGCCATCATCTCTCAGCCCCCCATGGACCAGGTTGCCCATGGGCTGACACGTGTGGACTATTTGTTTAATCCGGATAACAAGATGTTTACTGCGCTGACCACTCTATTGGGCGGATCCTGTGGCGGTTACATCGCGTTCTCAGGCGCGCACCGCCTGCTGGACGCTGGTATCTCTGGCCCGGAGAACGTGGGCCATGTACGTAAAAGTGTGATCCAAGGCTGTGGCACCTCTGGCATCGTGAGGATTCTGCTGTTCCTGGCGGTATTAGGCACCTGCATGGAGGGTTCCCAGTGGCTGGCGGAAAACGCTAAAATTATTACTGACGCTGCCAGTGGCGGCAATCCCGCTGCCGAGGCATTTCGCCTGGCCGCCGGTGACTTTGGTTACCGCTTATTTGGTCTGTGCCTATTCTCCGCCGGCGTGTCCTCTGTGGTGGGCGCGGCATATACCTCAGTCTCGTTCCTGAAAACCCTGCACCCCTTCATCGCTAAATATGAGCGGCAATTTGTGGTGGGCTTTATTGCCTTCTCCACCCTGATGATGGTGATTGTGGGCAATGCCGCTGGGCTTTTGATTGTCGCCGGCGCCTTTAATGGCCTGATTCTGCCTATTACTTTGGGTGTCATGCTTATCGCCAGCCGCAGCAAGCGTATTGTGGGTGAGGAGTACAAACACCCCATGCCGCTGATCGTGCTGGGCGTAGTAGTGGTGGCTGTCTCCTTGTACTCTGGTATACAGACTGTTCCCAATATTTTGCAGCTATTTGGCTAAGAGGATAACAGATATCCGGAAAACCTGCGTTATGCGGGCTTGCCGGACTGGAACAGAAAGGAGCCGTATATGGCTGAAGTGAAATTTCTCCTCTCCGGGGATACCTCTGTGACGGTGGAGTTCGGCAATGAGATTAGCCCGGCTATTAACGCTCAGATCCGCGCCTTTAACATTGCCCTGGAGGAGAGCAGGATTCCTGGCATTACCGAGACGGTTCCCACCTACCGCTCCCTCATGGTCCATTACGATCCTGGCATCATTCTCTATGATGACCTGGTGAAGGAACTCAAGGGGCTGATGGGCCAGCTTTCCAACATTCAGATTCCCCCCAGCGACGTGCTGGAGATTCCTGTCCTCTATGGCGGGGAAGCTGGGCCTGATCTGGAGTTTGTCGCAGAGCATAACAAAAAAACCCCGGAGGAGGTCATCAAAATTCATACCTCCACCGAATACCTCATCTATATGCTGGGCTTCACCCCAGGCTTTACCTACCTGGGCGGCATGAGCGAGGAGATCGCTGCCCCCCGCCTGAAGCAACCACGGGTGAAGATCCCCGCTGGGTCAGTGGGGATCGCGGGTTCTCAGACCGGCGTGTACCCCATCGACTCCCCAGGCGGCTGGCAGCTCATCGGTAAGACCCCGGTGCGTATGTACCAACCGGACCGGGCGGAGCCCATCCTCCCCAAGGCTGGTGAGTACATCAAATTCTATTCCATTACCCAGGCGGAGTTTGACGCCATCGCCGCCCAAGAGGCGGCGGGCACCTATGTGTGCAAGCGCCACCCCAGAAAGGAGGGGGGACAATGAGCATCATGGTATTGAACCCCGGCTTGTTAACTACGGTGCAGGACATGGGGCGCGTTGGCTATCAGCAGTTCGGCGTGCCCGTTTCCGGAGTCATGGACCCCCGAGCGGCGGCCGTCGCTAATATTTTGGTGGGAAACCCGGAGGATGAAGCGGTGCTGGAGTGCACTATGCTGGGCCCACAGCTGCGCTTTGACGCGGCCAACACCATCGCCATCACTGGCGGGGACCTGATGGCCGCTCTAGATGGACAGGTGGTACCAACCTATCGAGCGGTAACTGTCCAGGCAGGTCAGACACTCCGTTTTCAGGCCCCTAAGACAGGTTGCCGGGCCTACATCGCTTTTGCCGGAGGTTTGGACATTCCCGAGGTCATGGGCAGTCGCTCCACCTACTTGAAGGCCAAGATCGGAGGCCTAGGGGGGAGAAAGCTTCAAAAGGACGATGTAATAGGCTTCCGGGCCCCCGGCATCCCTAAGAACCTGTCCGAGCGGTATATCTACCCAGAGTTCATCCCACACCCCGTGTACACCCTGCGGGTAGTTATGGGACCTCAGGACGATGCGTTTACTGACTCAGGTATTGCCACATTTCTGAGGGAAACCTACTCGGTGACCAATGAGTTTGACCGTATGGGCTGCCGCTTGGACGGAATGCCCATCCAGCATGTTACCGATGGCAACATTATTTCTGATGGCATCGCCTTTGGAGCCATTCAGGTGCCCACGGAGGGGAAACCCATCATCATGATGGCTGACCGTCAGACCACTGGTGGCTATACCAAGATCGCGAACGTGATCTCCGCCGACTTCCGCCTCCTGAGCCAGATAAAGGCGGGGGACAAGGTGAAGTTTGAGAGAGTGTCCATTCAGACCGCGCAGGAGGCTCTCCTCAACCAACGCGCTGCCCTGCGCACCCTGCGCCGGTCCCTGGATATGTGATCAATGTGGCCCTGCCTCTGTCGGGTGGGGCCACAGGACAGAAAGGATGATAATTATGGCCTTTGACATTACCCCTTATATAGACAAGAAACCCTCTGAAGTCCGCCAGTTAATTCGTCAGGGTGTCATTGACTTTCCTACCGCCGGTATGTGCCGGGGCTACGCCCAGGCTAACTTGGTGATCCTACCTCCGGAGTACGCCGACGACTTTGAGGAGTACACGCGGAAAAACCCATTTCCCTGCCCGGTGCTGGAAATCATTCGAGGCACCCCAGAGACCCACGCCATGGGACAGGGCGGAAACATTGTCACCGACATCCCCCGTTACCGAGTGTATGAGAACGGGGTGTTTACCAAGGAGCTGACTGATGCCTCTGCATACTGGAAGGCTGGGTATGTGGGCTTCCTAATCGGGTGCTCCTTTTCCTTTGAGGAGGCGCTCATGGCCGCAGGCCTCCCCGTGCGTCATATTGAGCAGGGCTGCAATGTGCCTATGTACAAGACCAATATTCAGACTGTAAAGGCGGGACCGTTTGAAGGACCCATGGTGTGCTCCATGCGCCCTATGACCCCGGAACAGGCCAAAGTAGCCTACGACATTACAGTAAAAATGCCGAATGTTCACGGTGCTCCGGTCCAGATCGGTGATCCTGAGAAGGTAGGCGTTAAGGATGTGATGAAGCCAGACTACGGCGATCCTGTCGAAATTCGGGAGGGAGAAATACCGGTATTTTGGCCCTGCGGAGTCACTCCTCAAGCTGCAGTAGAGAACGCGAAGCCACCCGTTGTCATTACACATGCCCCTGGGCATATGTTTATTACCGATATCCTCAACACAGAGCTAAACGATTATCTGGAAAAAAACAAGTGAAGCTGAGTATAAGGCATGATTGCCTCAAATAATTTGGAGAAAGAGCTGCCTGTGATTTGGAATATCAGGCAGCGCAAATAACCTGCATCGGCAGTACATAACAGAGCATTGAATTACTTCAATGGACCTGTGACAAACGCCTTTGTGGAGGCTCTGAATCATATCACGCAATTTTCTTTCAGTCTGAAGAATATGAATTTGAAGTGTTATAAGAGAACGAGAGCAGCAATCTGATATGGATTGCTGCTCTCGTTTCATATTCCGGAACGATATCTTAAAGCTTACCTCTTAATTGAATAATATTTATTCTAACTTCTTTCGCTCCGTCCGGTCGATGTACCTCTTCTCAATTTGCCGCAAATGGTTATCCATTGCCTGATAGGCGTGATCATATTCTTTTCGTTCCAGGGCGTCCACAATGGCGGTGTGCTCAACTACAGCCGGTTTATAGGAGGAAAGCAGTGTGGTACTGAGTATCAGACAGCGGGTGCTGTGTGTGTTAAGCCGTTCCACCACATCGCAAAGGAAGCGATTTCCGGTCGCCTCTGCCAGCGCGGTATGGAAGACATAGTCCTGCTGAATATAGTACATATAGTCATCGGCATCGGCCATCTTGCAATTTTGCTGTTCCTCAATACTATTGCGCAATTTGCGAATCAGCATGGGGGTGACTCGTCCCCTCAGCTCGTTTATAGTCAGAAGCTCCATTGGCCGGCGAATAACATTAATGCTTGCCGCGTCCTCCTCCGTTAGACGGGAGACTGTCACACTTTTTCCGCGCACTTCAGCCAATCCGTCGTCTACCAGTCGGTGAAGTGCAACCCGAACGGTAGTGCGGCTGATTGACAGTTCCGCGCAAAGTTTTTCCTCTGTCAATACATCATCAGGAGCCAGCTCATTGTAGACAATGGCGTTTCTCAGTACATGATATGCCTTGTCTGACAGTTTCATATTTTTCTTCAGGGGTTCCAGCATGAAATACTCGCTCCTTAAACTTAGTATCCAAAAACGCACTGGGGATCAGAATATTACCGACAAGGCGGTGGTATCATTTTTCGTTAAGATATTTCTCCAAGACGCGCAGCATAATAATGGGTAATTTGCCGAAGGAATACTCCTTATGGACTCGCTCTGTCCACTTATGGGCGTCCTTGCCGTGACAGCCGAAGTTGAAGGCGGGGATATTCAGCCGCTTAATTTGGTCCAGGGGCACGTCATAGTGGCCCTTCATGTCAGGGAAGTTGTCCACCAGAGTCTTGATAGAGGTGTCGGTGTCATCCAGCTTCAGATAGCTGCTGTCAGTGAGCACTGGGAAGAACTGCATCATCTTCAGCTCCTCGCCCATCTCCTGGCCCAACTGATTCAGCAGATCGACTACGCTGTCTAACAACGCGCCTTCCTCCGGAATTTCGCGCTTCAGTGTATTTCGGGGGCAGTAGGGCGGTGCCAGGAACAAAATGACTGTGGGTGTATTAATACTCAAAATATTATTTGCCAGATATTCTACAATCTTCAGACACAGCTCGCGGCGGTCCAGGTTTTCCTCAAGCGATTGTTTGGTGATTGCACGGATATCCTCGTCCACATCAGGCTTGAGGGCCTTGGCCTTCTCATACAGCTCACTGTATTCCATGACCTTCAGTTGGTACTCACGCTTGTAGTAGTCGGCACCGGTCATCTTGCAGTAGACCTTATTCTGCTCATCTGTGTAGGTATCCACAGTGTTCAGGGCATCCTCGGCCACCTTGCGCAGGCGGGCAAAAATCTCATCCATCTCCATATTATGGATGAAGTAGTTGAAGTACACAAAAGCGGAGAAGGCGGTCTGCACGTCGTAGGAAGGCTTCAGGTCCCTCATCTTCAGCACCGTGGGGGGCATAGCGAACTCGCCGTTGTAAACGTCGCTGAACTCGGCACGCATATCTATGTTCCGGGTGATCTCAGCGGCTACCATAGAGGCGCTAAACCCCTCAAAGCCCTGACCGGAATGGGTGGGCTTACCAATGATGTAGAAGCAAGGCAGAATTTTTCCCACCGCTCCGGCATGGAAGTAGTGGGCGGTATCGCCGGGGAAGGCGGGGGAGATGAAGTCGGTGTTCATGGCCATCTTGTAGGTTAAGCCATACTTGGCCTTCAGCTCCTCCAGCACATTTAGAGACTCAATAATTCCGGTATGCTGGTTTTCTTCCACAGGATTGGTCATGAAGATCAAATTTCCATCAAACTGATTCAGGTGTTCTGTAAAATACCGCATCAGCACCATATTGACCGCATCGCCCGATTTCATATCAGAAGAACCGCGACCAAACATCCATTCTCCAGACTCAATATCCGCCAGGACCTCTGGGTCGCTAGTAATGGACTTGATCTTCTCTGGCAGAGCGTCGCAGTCAAAGGCGTACTCCTTGATGGAGCCGTAGTCATCGATACCCACAGTATCGTGGTGGCCGTGGAGGATGATAGTCTCGTTGCTGTTACTACGGGAACCAAAAGCGATGGCGACCACGTTGATGCGGTCATAAGGGTCGTCCTTTAGGGGCTGGGTGATGACTTGATCCGGATGTGCCTTAAAGTAGGGGAGCTCACGAATCCAGGCGGCCATATAATCAGCCACCGCACGCTCCCCACCATCGGAGTTATTCATGCTGGGAATGGAAACCAGCTTTTTTGTGAGGGCCAGTGCCTCATCATAGAAAGGATAATTTTGCATGGCGGGTATGCCTCCTTTGTCCCAGAAAGATGGGACGAATATAATAGAAACATTACCCTGATGTCTTTGTTTGAGAGTTGGCCATTTGTACTTTGTATACAGAACATAAATATTATAGTTGAAAGAAAGTTGAATGTCAACCCAAATATCACGATTATGATAAATAGCAAGAAAATACGAATATCTTTTTGTTGATATAATACAAATGATTTTTGCCAGTCTGTTGCCATTAATCGCTGTACACTATAAACAAAAATCTTGGATAATTTTTTCAGAAATAGTAAAATATTTTTTGATATCTTTTTATCTCTTGACAGATAAATGTCGTTTGTGCTATTGTCTTTTTGAACTTCCCTGATATTTTTGGCTATATTCTACATGTTTGTATACAGAACACTATATTACAGAACACTACATAATTACCTTTTGAAAAGAGTATATTTTCTAATACCTTGGCATCCTCATGAAGCCGCAGAATTGTGGCATAGTCAGACCAATTCTGATATGTTTCCTGTCATCGTACTTTCTGTGGGAGAATCCAGTCCAATGTAAACAGGCCGTCCAAATCTGCTCCTTCCTTGGGTTTATGGGCCGGAAGCTTCCCCAGAGTGTATATCAACCAAAACCGATCTAAATGTAATGAGGAGGATGAACAAAAATGAAGAGAAAGACCATTTCCATGCTTCTAGCCTGTGCCATGATGCTGAGTCTGGCTGCATGCGGCAACACCCAAAAACCCAGCACATCCAGCGCTTCCAACGCTGGCGGAACGAGCGGCACCACTTCTGATCCTGAATTTACTTTGATTGTCGGTTCTACCATTCAGGACGACTCTGCCTCCGGTATCGCCCTGATAGAGTATTTTAAGCCTTATGTTGAGGAGAACTCCAACGGCCGTATCCGGGTAGATGTACAGAACAATTCGGTTTTGGGTGGCGACCGTGAGCTGTTTGAAGCCCTGCAGCTGAATACAGTGCAATGCTCTTTTGGACCCATGTCTACTTTAGCCAACTTTGAGCCCAACTATGCTGTGTGTGACTTGCCCTTCCTTTTCAGCAGCAAGGAAGATGCCTATGAGCAGTTAGACGGTGAGTTTGGCGCCAAACTGGCCGAGAACCTCCCCAATGTCGGTATGCGTTTGCTGGCCTACGGCGAAAACGCTTTCCGCAACATCTCCAATAAAGTCCGCCCCATAACTTCCCTGGCGGATATGAAGAATATGAAGATTCGTGTTATGGAGTCCCCTGTTAATATTGCTACTTACGACGCACTAGGAGTTTCTCCTACTCCCATGGCTTTCTCCGAGTTGTACACCGGTCTGTCCCAGGGCGTTGTTGAAGGGCAGGACAACGGCGTAGTGCTGACCTACACTGCTAAACTGTATGAGGTTCAGCCCTACTATACATACACCGGCCACATCTATGCTGCCAACGCTATGGTTTTCTCCGAGGCGTTTTGGCAGAGCCTGCCCGCTGACTTGCAGAAGGTCGTAGAGGATGGGTCAAAGTACGCGATGGAGAATCAGCGCCGTTTGAACACGGAGATGGAAGAGGAACTGGAAGCCACTATGGCCGAGGCTGGGGTGGAATTTATCCATCCCGACGCCGCAATGGTTGAAGAGATGCGTGAGGCGACCAAGTCTGTTTGGGAACTAGAGGACATCAAGAATATGATTGATCCTGAGATCTACGAGATGGCGGTTCAGATTCGAGATAATTAAAGAAATATATTATCGCAAATTACTTGAGTAATGTCTCCTGTTGCGGGCGGGGATGCCGGCAGGCATCCCCGCCCACTTTGCCAATTAACAGAACTCGGTAAAGGCATTTCCTTGTCTACGACGTTATTATGGGGGCTCAATACATGAAAACCTTGGTTAAAATTTGGGATCATTTAGAGGAATATATTTTGGTCCCTTCTTTGATGCTTAGCACCGCCCTGATTTTCTATCAGGTTGTGATGCGTTTCCTATTTAAAGACGCGCCATCCTGGTCTGAAGAGGCTGTGCGCTATCTCTATGTGTGGCAGACTTGGCTGGGTGTGAGTTATGCTGCCCGCAACGGCACTCATCTCCGCATCACCATGATAAAGGATCGCCTCTCCCCTAAAGGACAGAAAATCCTTGAATTGTTTGTTACTGCCATCTGGATCGGCTTCGCTGTCTTTGTCTTTATTCAAGGCATGGCCGCAGTCCAGACGATTGCCGCTTTTGGGCAGAAATCTACTGCCCTGCGTATTCCCATGCAGATTTGTTACGCCTCCATTCCTGTCGGAATGGTGCTCATGAGCATACGTCTGATCGAAACAACAATTAAGAGTCTTATCGGCAAAAAAACTGTGGAAGGAGGGGCCGCTGAATGAACATTCTGCTTCTGTTTGGCGTGTTTTTTGTGCTGATCATGCTGAGTGTGCCAATCGGCGTCGCTCTGGGCGTGGCCACATCGCTGACCATCTGCCTGACCAGCAACATTGGCCCTGTGATGGTGGCCCAGAAAGCGTTTACTGGTCTGGACTCCTTTACGCTGATCGCCATTCCCTTCTTCATGTTGGCGGGCAATTTGATGGCTCTGGGCGGTATCGCCAGACGTATCGTCAATCTTGCCGACGCCGCGGTGGGTAAGTTTACCGGTGGCTTGGGCATGGCTACCGTCATCGGCTGTATGTTTTTTGCGGCCATCTCTGGCTCCGGCCCTGCTACTGTGACCGCCATGGGCTCCATCATGCTGCCAGAGATGGAAAAGCGGGGCTATGACCGGGCTTTTTCCACTGGTTTGACTGCCACAGCTGGTACGATTGGCGTCATCATCCCCCCGTCTATCCCCTTTGTGATCTACGGCGTTGCTTCCGGCACCTCTGTGGGTGATATGTTCAAGGCGGGCTTTATTCCAGGCATTCTGATTGGCATTGGCCTGATGATTGTCTGTTGGGTTATTTCTAAAAAGCGCGGTTATAAGGGAATTGAGCGTACCAAGAACGATGAGAGTTTCCTGAAGGTCTTTTTGGACTCCCTGCCCGCACTGATGGCCCCCGTCATTATTCTGGGAGGCATCTATGGTGGTATTTTTACCCCGACAGAGGCCGCGGTGGTTGCCACTGTTTATTCTCTGTTCGTAGGGAAATTTGTTTACCATGAGCTGACTTGGAAGATTGTATACGAATCTTACCGCAGCACCGCCGATATGAACGGCTTCACAGGGTTGGCGCTAGGGTTCTCCATGTCCTTCGCGGCCTATTTGACCATGGAACAGATCCCGGCCAAGGTAGCCAATGTGGTCCTCAGCGCGGTCTCCTCCAAGATCGCCATTATTGCTCTGATCATCGTCATTCTGCTGGTGGTGGGATGTTTTGTAGACAATATTTCCTCCTGCCTGATCCTGACCCCTGTGTTCCTGCCCATGGTTAAGGCGGTGGGAATGGACCCTGTCCACTTCGGCATTATGATGACTGTAGCGCTGGCCATCGGTTTTGTAACACCTCCCTACGGTGTGAATCTGTTTGTGGCCTCCGCTGTTGCAAAGCTGAAGATAGAGGAGGTCTCTAAGGCCGCTATCCCATTCTTGGCCGCCATGTTTGTCTGCCTGCTGCTCATTGCCTACATCGAACCCATCTCGATGGCTCTAGTCTGGCTGCTATCCTAAAACCTGTTTGATGTGTGCTCCTGCGCATGTATGATTGGTGGAAACAAAGCTGTTGGATTGCCCTGCGCTTTCCTCCGGCTTTGTTTCCATCCAATCTGGGCAAAAGATATTCCACGCGGTTTTGTGACACTGTGACATATTTCTGTTTTGAGGAGGAGCTGTTATGTATCCAATGCGTAGAAGCGATCGGGAACAGGGGGAAGAATTTGCCCTGTCCTTGATTGACCACTGCTCTCATGGCGTAATGTCTATTCATACCAGCGAGGCATTTCCCTATTGTCTGCCCCTCTCCTTTGTTCGAAATGGCAACTGCCTCTACTTCCACTGCGCCAAGGCGGGAGGGAGAAAGCTGGACCTGCTGCACGCCAACCCCAATGTGTGCATTACTTTCGTAGGGGGGGACGAGCCGGAATTTGTCGCGCCCAACACATATACCACCTATTTTCAGTCTGCCATCGTTACTGGCACCGCCGTTGAGGTCACGGACCAAGAGGAAATGATTGAAGCTCTGCGTTTGCTGTGTGAAAAGTTAATGCCTGAGCATATGTCTGGCTTCAGCCACGCCATACAGTCTACCCTCGCCGCCACCTCTGTCTGGCGCGTTGATATTGCGGAGGCCAGGGGCAAGCAAAAAAAGAGACCAGCGAACTGTTGACAAGTATTCCTGAACCTTTGGTCGACAGCTTTCACAGTTCATATTTGAATTTTACCGTTATTGGGGACGCTTCTTATGAACGATGACAGATGTATTGCGTTGCGCTGCGGAAACAAGAGCTATACTGTCCGCATCCCGGACGGTATTCGATTTCAATATGCCCGACTAAATCAGACAGAAAAAGTAACTGATTACGGCGGACTGATTCGGGATGCGCTGGACCACCCTATCGGCGCGCCTCGGATCGAAAACCTGCTTCGACCTGGCCAAAGGGTTTGTATCATCAGTGATGACAATACCCGCGTGACACCTGTCCGAACCATACTCCAGGAACTCCTGCCCCGCATTGAAGGGGCTGGGATCCTTCGACGTGATATTTTTATTGTCATTGCGCTGGGCAGCCACCGGCCCATGACACAAGAGGAAATTGCAGCCAAATTCGGACAGGATATTGTGGACCGCTACCAAATTCTCAACAGCGAATTTGAGAATCCCGATATGCTCACCCAGGTTGGCACTAGCGAATTAGGCACGCCGATCCGGGTATATAAGCCAGCTATGGAGGCAGATATACGTATCGGCATTGGAAATGTGGTGCCGCACGGCTGTATGGGCTGGTCAGGCGGCGCGAAGATCCTCTATCCTGGTATTACTTCTGCCGATATTGTCTCTGAGTTCCATGTCATGCAGGGACTTCGGGATGAAGTGCTTCTAGGCATGGTGGAATGTCCTGTTCGTCTGGCAGTGGAGGAGTGGACCAAAAATATAGGCTTACACTACATTATCAACACCGTGTTGGACGAGAATATGAATCTGTATCGCGCAGTAGCAGGGCATTATATCCATGCCCACCGGAAGGCGGTATCCTATGCCCAGGCTGTGTGCGGTGTATCTTTGAAGCAACGGCCTGATGTGGTGCTGGCCTCTGCTTACCCCATCGACATCGATTTCTGGCAGTGTGGAAAAGCGGCCTATGGTCCTACTCGTGTGATCGCAAAGGGGGGCGAGTTCCTTCTTTTGGCCGCCTGTACCGAAGGAGTAGGACCCCATCCCCAGATACTGGATTATATGGCATTGGAAAACGGAACAGAGGTTCTCTCCCACCGCATTGCTTCCCAAAATACTGGAGAGGATCTGCTTACTATGGCGGTAGGTGTGAGTATGGGCCGAGTAGTTCGACATTCAAACGTCACGCTGGTGACTGACGGCCTGCTGCCAGAAGATTGCCGGCGTGGGCAAATGTCCCATTGTTCTCCAGCCAATTTACAGCAGGCCCTGCAACAGGCGCTAGAAAGATTTGAAGATCCTTTCCTCCTTATAATTGGAGAAGGCGGCGAAGTGATTCCTCTTTTAGAAGATTAACCTATACCCTTTATGGGCGTTTATGTAGCCTGAACATCACCTGGGGGGTACATATGTGAATTTCAAGACATTTTATATCAACCGCCATCAGATTGGCTATCAGGAAGTCCTGCTGGATGATCCGGTCTTTGAAAAGGCATATCTGCTGGAAAATCCTAAAAAAATTGATATTATTGCCATTCCTGACGGCTGTGTCGATTTGCAATTCACATGGGAGAGCAATGTCTGCCGTGGATATGTATGTGGGAGCTTTCTCCAGGGAAAAAAATCCCTCATCAGTTCCTGCTGCCGTTGTTTTGGCCTGAAGTTGCAGCCGGGTATCCATTTTAAGTTTTTGAAACAGGATGTTGCCTCTCTGGTGGGCAATCGCATCCCGCTCTCTGAATTTCTTGATACCGGTTCCTTTGAGCAGGAATTGGGGGAGATGCCTGACTTCCTCAGTATGGTTGAGGCTACACGCCGGTTCTTCTACAGACAGCAGACCGTTCCAATCCATATAATCGCCAACTGCGTAGCCAAATTGATTGTTAATTCCCCTGGCACCTTGAAGGTATCAGACATGACAAGTACCTTGGGATATAGTCAACGTTATATCAGCAACATTTTTAAATGCCATTTTGGCCTCTCGCTCAAAAAATACTCTGATATCATTCGAGCCCAAACTGCCATCACTTATTTAGAGTATACCGATATAATGGATGTCATTGTTGATCTTGGCTACTACGACCAGCCTCACTTTATCCATGACTTCAAACAATATACTTCTATGACCCCAAGTTCTTTTTTGAATCAGGTATGCCGCAGCAAGGTTGGCTTGGTCGTCTAGGGACTGGATGATATGTCCACTTTTTACAATCTTTCTTTTTCCTCAGATGATACAATGTGGCCAAGTTAATGAAGCATGTTTAAAGAAATTTCTTAAGACCCAAACAATAATGAATAGAAAGGATTGACGTTTATGACTCAGCATGAGAGAAGCAAGGTACTCCTGCCTCCAATGGCGATGCACGCGGAGACAACGCCCTGTGTTGTAAGGGGAGAAGGCTGTTATCTATATACGGAGGATGGCCGGAAGATTCTGGATATGGCATCCGGTATTGCCACGAACGCCCTCGGCCACTGCCACCCCAAGGTGATCGCTGCCGCTGAGAAGCAGCTGCATACTCTGATCCA
>NZ_JACOPO010000013.1:0-39246 GCF_014287965.1 Flintibacter hominis
CGAGCAAAGAAACCATGAGCGACAAAATCAAGCGGCTTATTTTGAATGACTGCGAGAAAATTTCTTAAACACCCTTGACAAAGCGTACCAGAGGACACCCTTCTGTCGGCCATGGAGAACGCAGGCAAGGAAGATATGCCGGACGACGCAGGGCGCAAGGGCCTGGGCACCCCGGCGACCAGGGCGTCCATCATTGAAAAGCTGGTGTCCGGCGGATTCGTGGAGCGCAAGGGCAAGAACTTGATCCCCACAAAGGCGGGTGTCAACCTGGTCACGGTGCTGCCGGAACTGCTGACCTCTCCCAAGCTCACGGCGGAGTGGGAGCAGCGGTTGAACGAGGTGGCCAAGGGTCAGGCGTCGCCGGAGGACTTCATGGACGGGATCGAGGCAATAGCGGCGGAGCTGGTGCGGAACTACTCCCACATTTCCGAGGACGGGCAAAAGCTGTTCCAGCCGGAGAAGGAGACGGTGGGCCTCTGCCCCCGCTGCGGCAAGCCGGACTATGAGGGCAAGAAGAACTTCGCCTGTTCGGACCGTGCCTGTCAGTTCGTCATGTGGAAGAATGACCGTTTCTGGACCAGCCGCCGCAAGGAAATGACCCGGAAAATGGCGGCCGACCTTCTGAAAAAAGGCCGTACCTCCGTCAAGGGGATGTGGTCGGAGAAGAAAGGTTCCACCTATGACGCAGTGGTGATTCTGGACGATACCGGCGGCAAGTATGTCAATTTCAAGCTGGAGTTTCCCAAACGAAAGGATGGTGTGAATGGCAAAAAGTAAAACCGAGGTCAACTTCATGGAGCATTTGAAACCGCCGCTCCCCGCAGTCGGTGACGCAAGCGAGCTGGAGGCGGTGGCCCAGGCGCTTGCCGGACTTTCCCCGGAGGACCGTGACCTCCTGGCCGCTGTCCAGGAGTCTCCCTTCCGACTGACCACCCTGGAACAGTTCCGGGAGTTTCCCGCCAACACCGAGTATTTTGTCCTGGAGCCCAACATCAGCAAGGTGGAGGATGTGGGCTGGCGCTATCTGGCGCAGCATTTGGACGTCCTTCTGCCCCCGGAGTTGCTGGACGCCATTGATCCCGTTCCTTTTGGCAACCATGCCATGCATGAGGAACAGGGGTGCTTCACCAGTAAAGGGTATCTCACCCTCTCCGGCGACGAGTGGGAACATGAGCGCCCCAGGGAGAGACAGACAGAGAAAAAGCCCTCCATCAAGGAGCGGCTGGAGCAGAGCCGGAAAGAGTGTGCCAATCAGAGCAAGGCGCAGCCCCATCGGGAAAAGTCTGCGCCGGAACTGTAAGGAGGTGTCGTTATGCCCCATTATGACTATGACAAAGATTATCCCTTTGCCGCCTTCATCACCAACCTGGGCAAATACAATGAGGGCGCCCTTGTGGGCGAATGGGTGAAGTTCCCCACCACGGCGGATGAACTGAAAAAGGTCTTTGAGCGCATCGGGATCGGTGCGAAGGACGACTTCGGGCAGCCCTATGAGGAATGGTTCATCACGGACTACGACTGCTATGTGGACGGCCTCTATGACCTGCTGGGCGAGTATGCCAACCTGGACGAACTGAACTACCTGGCCTCCAAACTGGATGATATGAGCCAGGATGAATATGAGCGTTTCCAGGCGGCCATGGAGATCGGCGATCACACGGGCAGCATCCAGGAACTTATCAACCTGACGGAGAACCTGGACTGCTACGATATTTACCCCGACATCCACGACCACGATGATCTGGGCCGGTATTACATCGAGGAACTGGACGCCATGCAGGTGCCGGAGCATCTGCGCAACTACATCGACTATGAGGCATACGGACGGGACATTGCCCTGGAGGAAAGCGGCCAGTTCACCGACCTGGGCTATGTGCGGGATACCGGGGACAGCTTCCATGAGTATTACGATGGCGAGCGCGGCAGCATCCCGGAGGAATACCGGGTGATGACCTTTCAGGACGACGTCCCCAAAGAAGAAATTTCGGAATGGGCCATGGACCTTGCCTACGATATGGACGAGTTTTTCCGGCAGAACGATCCGCAGTATGCCGCCGAGCATCTGGAGGAACACGCGGCAAAGGAAGAAATCTACGAGAACCTGATGGCCGGGCGCATCTCCGCCCTGGACGAGAAACTGGCCGCCCTGGGGCAGACCCAGGAGGACTATCTGCCTTCGGAGATCGAGAAGTTCAAGGACGCCACTGGCTATGAGGAATTTCTGGATGTGGACCCGCAGGCGATCCGGGAGGCCATCGAAAACCCGGATCAATCCCATGTGGACGAGATGCTGTCCTTTGCGGAACAGGCAAACCGGGAGTATGAAGCGGAGTTGTACGGGCAGCAAGCGGCACCCACCCCGGATGACCGGGAGACCGGCGAGACGGTGCGGACACCCAGGGGTACCTTCCATGTGACGGATATGAGCCGGGAACAGATGGAGGCAGCCGGATACGGTTTCCACCACGAGTCCGAGGACGGAAAGTATCTCATCATGGCCAACGGCAGCCGCGCCTTTGCCATCCCCAGCGGAGCCGCCCCCGAACATACCACGCCGCAGAAGCTGACCGTCCTGGTGGTGGAGCCCATGAAGGAGCCCTATGTGAAAGAGATCGACCCTGGCCTCCATGCGCTGCAAGCGGAGGTGGGCGGTGATATTGCCGCCTCCTATCCCTTTGATGATCCGGTGGGGCTGGTGCTGAACGATGAAGGCAAGCTCATTGGTCTGGATCTGAACCGTTCCCTCCGGGACGAGCATGGGGAGATTTACGACATTGTAGCAGGCACCTTCCTGGTGGTGGGCCTGGGACCGGAGAGCTTCGCGTCCCTGCCCCCGGACATGATCCAGAAGTACACCGAGCAATTCAAGCGGCCGGAGCTGTTCGCCAGCATCAACGGGCAGATCGTGTCTGTCCCCGTGGAGCCGGAAAACCCGCTGCGCACGGCGGAAATGACCCTGGAGGATGACTATGGCATGATCGACGGGATCATCAACAACGGCCGCCGTGGTGAGGAATTGGAGAAAGCCCAGACCGAGGCGCGCAGGACCACGCCGGAGAAAAAGCCCTCCATCCGGGAGCGGCTGAAGGACGCGAAACGGGAGTGCGCGGAACGGAAAAGCCCGGACAAGCCCGCCCCGCAGAAGAAGCCCCCGGAGCATGACTTATGAGCCGGAGCAAGAAATGGCGTCTGGAATGGGCGTTCTTCCTGGGTGAGAACGGCAGACGCCAGTATAACAAGCTCTGCAAGGGCTGTGTCCATCCCTGTAAACAGAGTTTCCGGGCGGTGGTGTTGTCCTGTCCGCACTATCTTTCCAGCCGTTCCAAAAAGTGCGGGAATTAGGGTTCAAAATGGGCGAAGAAACAGCCTGTGGCGGATTTTCTGTGTAGAGGCAGTATGATTCGACAGGGCGTTTCTGCATAGGAAAAACGCCGGATTTTCACCTTTTGTCAAGCAAAATGGGAGCGTCAACATCGGATGTAGTTATCCGAGGTTGGCGCTCCCGTTTTTTTATGGATATTTTACAAAGGATATTCCAGCTCTTTTTAGAGGTTTCCATTCACCTTTCAAATCACTTTGTGGGAGGATTTCATAGACAAATAACCAATTCCTGTTAAAATCATCCTCATTTGAGGCCAGATTTCGGGCATGACTCTTCATCTTCTTGTTGGCGGTGTCATTGTTATTCTTCTTAAAATACAAAAAGGCAAAAAGTTTGAATAGGCATGAGTTACTGGCTATAGCGTCATCTGGATCGACTTTAACAATTTCAAAGCCATATTTAATTGAGAAATATAGTGCATAGCATATTAGCTCATAATTCTTTTCATCCAATCCTTTCTCAAATAATTTTTGGGATAGCTTTTCAATTTCTACACCTGAAACAGAAAATTTTTCAAAGACACTTTTTTCAAGCAAAGGGACTAGATAAGGATAGATAAGGCAAAGGTGAAATATGGTTTTAATGCAATACTCTTTAGCATTGGGGGTTAATTCTTGCCCGGCTAATACTTTGATAGCATAATTCAGAATGGCGGAGTTCATTTTGTTTGTTTGCATCAGTTCAATAGCTGAATCCAAATATGCCCTGGCACCAATAAAGTCCAGTTTCCCATTCCGTTGCATAATTGATATGGAATTTATCTTGCGTACCCATTGTTCAACAGATGCGACGGGAAGTTCCTCAATTTCTGTTTTCTTGAAGTTTAAGGAAAGATCAAAATTGCGCAGTTCTTCTCCCAATGCGATTAAAAACTTTTGCCCTGATTCATATGTGTCCACATAGCAAGTGTAATCATCAATATTTCTGATGTATCGCCAACCAGCATCATAAAGGCGCTTGTCAATAACAGTTAAAATCAACTCAGATAAAAGATTTGAAGCATGAGGGCCAATTAGCAAACCATGCGTTTCCCCGTTCTTACAATTCTGTGTTAAATGGTCAATCTGATTATACCACTCTGACTGGTCACTCTTTCTGCTGTGTTCTTTTGCATATGTTTTTCCAACCAACGCCCAAGGAATTGCATGAGTATAAATGCTTGGAAAACAGGTTGAAATATCTGCTCTGACAATATACCTGTTTCCTATCAGCAAGTCTGGCTCGGGGGTTCCGTCTGTTTTCCAATTAGAATAACTCATTGAAAAAAGGGTTTTGCTTTTACCAAGTTTCCGAATATGAATACGACTGATTTTATAATTTTGATTTGAAGTTTGATTTGAAAAATGAGTTTGGAGCTTGTCCCAGTTATCTGCAAGGCACCGACACAATTTCTGATAAGCCATCGGATTTGGAATACCCAACGGACGTGGGACATTTATATTCCTCATGCTTTCATGATAAATATATTGTCTCCACCCATCAGCGAAAGGGGTATTGAGGGTTATGCAATAATTGTAGAATGCCTCAGAGCTTAAAATGGGTGGAAGTTTTTCTGTAAAAAGCCCATATGCAAGCAATCTTTTGTATAGTTCATCAGGAGAAATATCATTCATAATATCTGCATAACTTTTTAGCAAATGAGTCCCCCCCAATATTCTGATAACAGTCATTATATCACACAGTTCTATACATTAAAAGTGAAAGCGGGAGCGTCTCCTTCGGTTTTGGCCGAGAGTGACGCTCCCGCTTCTTTTTTTCTCTTTCAATCAGGATCAGACATGAAGGATATTCGCAGTAGTAGGCGCTGTGGGAATGTGTGTCAACGGTTAATAAGGCGGAGCTGTGGGAAACGATGTTTGCGGGCTGTGGGAAAGCTGGCAGCTTTTCCATCGGGCCGTGAATATCTGTTTTCCATCGGTGTAGCGGCCGTTTTCCACATTTCCATAGTGTAAAGCAGCGTGATAACACACTTGTATATTGCTTTTCCGCAAGAAAGGATTTATAATAAATTGTAGTTAGTTATTACTAACCACAATTCCGACTTATGGAGGCAGTTATGGGAATACTAAAGGCTTTTTTCAACAATACCCGCAAGCCGAAAGGATTGCTGGGCAGGTGCATGGTGGGCAGCATGAATCGTGCCCATGCTGCCCTTGCGGATTGGGGCCTTAGCTATTTGCCTGAAACTGGCCCAACCGAGATTGCGGAGCTGGGCTGCGGTGGTGGGCGGAATATCCGAGCCCTTTTGCGAAAATACCCTGCTGCGACTGTCACCGCCTTGGACTATTCAGAAATATCTGTGGAAAAGGCCAGATGTGTGAACCGAAAGGGGCTGCAAGCCGGCCGCTGCCGTATCATACAGGGGGATGTGTCTTGCCTTCCCTTTGAGGATGGCGCATTTGATTTGGTGACCGCATTTGAAACGGTATATTTCTGGCCTGGTCCCACGGAGAGTTTCCGAGAGGTGTATCGCGCCTTACGGCCGGGTGGTGCCTTTCTGATCGTCAATGAGTCGGACGGAGAAGATCCCCACGCCAGCAAGTGGCTTTCTGTCATTGATGGGATGAGGATCTTCGATGGAGACCAACTTGCCCGTTTTCTCACCGAGGCAGGTTTTTCTGAGGTCATCGTAAATCGGAATGCAAAAAAGCATTGGCTCTGCGTGCTGGCGATGCGGGAAAACAGCAGCCTTTTAGAAAATGAAGAACTGGGTGGTATCTCATAAAAAGAGGAAAATGGTGCGGCTGAGTACAGCATTTGACTTACGATTCAACCATTGGAATGTTTCTGATGAAGTGTACCGTATATGCTGGAACCAGCGAAACGGACTTTAAGAAGAATGGAGGAACAGAAGATGTGGAAATACACAATCCAAGTAGACGGCATGATGTGCGGTATGTGCGAGAGCCATGTGAACGATGCGGTGCGGAAAGCCTTTCCGGTGAAGAAGGTCACCTCATCTCGGAGTAAAAAAGAGACTGTGGTAATCACGGAAGCTGAACTGGATCAAGAGACTTTACGGGCGGCTATTTCCGCCACTGGCTATGATGTGGGGGAGATTTGGAAGGAGTCTTGGCAGAAGAAAGGGCTGTTTGGCCGATAAGTATCTGAGACGCAGATCAATGGAGAGGAGGCAAGCGGATGCTGGCAGAATTTTTGTCAGAACAGGGAGAATGGACACAAGTGATGCCTGGCGCGCGAGCTTGCCTGTTCTCCCTGAGCGAGAGGACATTCCCTTTGCCCCTTCGGCTGGAGCCTCTGCACTTTGAGGTATTGTTCTGCCTCGCTGGAGGAATCACTCTGACCCGGCGGGATGGTACGGTTCTGCGGCTCGGTACCCGGCAGGTGCTTCTCCTCACCGACATTTCTGATCTGACCGATGCCAAAGTGGAGACCGGCTTAAAAGGTGTTCTGGTGGCGGTGGACGCCCGGGGCGCCCGGGAGAGTCTAAAAACTATTTGCAACCTGCTGGGCGGTTTGGCCTTGAACACGGATCAAGTGCGGCGGTGGATGGTCAGCCGGGGCGGCTGCGCCGTGGAGGGTCCCTCTCACTGGAGCCAGGCGGCCTTTGCCGACCTGGATCGTTTACCCCAGAGCGAGCGGGCGCGCTGGTGCGTATGGAAGTCGGTAGAACTGCTGTATCTGCTCTCTGCCCCGGGGGAACTAGCGGCGGAAATGGCCCCGATGTTGGATCCGGAGATGACCCGGACCCTGGCAGAAACCCGCCGATACATGGAGGCGCATCTGGACGAGCCTCTCGCCATCTCAACCTTAAGTCGCCGCGCCTGTCTCTCCGCAACGACATTTAAGGAGGGGTTTCGTCGCCTGTATGGACTGCCGGTTCACACCTGGCTGCAGCAGCGGAGGATGGAGCGTGCGGCGGAGTTGCTGCGGGACTCCTCCCTTAGTGTGCTGGGGGTAGCCCAATCAGTGGGATACAGCAGTGCCAGCCAGTTCTCCGCCGCCTTCCGGCGGCAGTATGGCATGTCACCAACCGTGTATCGAAAAATGTCTGAACCGGCATAACATCGTCCGATTCGGTGATACACGGGGCATCCCATCTGCTATAATGTTTCAACACACAGCGGGACGTGTTTGTTTCCGAACAGGAGGAGATCTCAATGAAACAACATCGCTTCTGGGCCTGGGGCGCTGTGATCTGCATGGTCATGGTGATGATTACGGGCTACAAACACAAATAAGCATATAGCTGAAAGGAAAGGTTCCCATGATGAAACACTATGTCAGACTGGCCTGCTTCGTGGGCGGAGCCCTGTTTGGCTCTGCCGGTATCAAGTTGCTCACCAGCAAAGATGCCAAGAAGGCTTATACTCATATCACTGCCGCAGGTCTGCGGATGAAAGACAGCGTAATGGAGACCGTTACCTCTGTTCAGGAGAACGCTGCCGACATTTTGGCCGCTGCCAAGGACATCAACGAGGCCCGGGACGCCAAGGAAGCCGAGGCCCAGATGGAGGGCCAGGAAGCCTAAAAACTGCGGAAGGGAGCCGGAAAACGGCTCCTTTTTTTGTGGAAGGAGGCTCGCATGAGAGCGACCATCGTACATGAGAGCCGGGGCCGGATGCGCCTGCGGCTCCGACAAAAAAACATGACGATCCGCCAGGCGGATCTGCTGGAAACCTGGCTGAAGGGACAGCCCTGGACCCGGGAGGCCGTGGTCCATGAGCGCACCTGCTGCGTCATCGTGACCTATACGGGAGACCGGGAAGCCGTCCTCTCCGCCCTCGGTGCGTTCACCTGGGCCGGGGCGGAGTCGTCTGTCACTCTGCCCGGCCACAGCACCCGGACTCTGAACCGAGAGTTCCAAGAGAAGCTGGTAGGCAAGGTGGCGGTGAAAGCAACCGCTGCCCTGTTTTTGCCCGCCCCGCTACGGATCGCCCGGATTGTTTGGCACATGATCCCCTTTCTGCACAGAGGTCTGCGCTGTCTGGGACATCGTCAGATCAAGGTGGAGATGCTGGATGCGTTGTCCATCGGGATCTCCGTCTGCCGCAGGGACTTCGGTACTGCCGGCACTGTCATGTTTTTGTTGGAGATTGGTGAACTGCTGGAGGATTGGACACGAAAGAAATCAGTGGCCGACCTGGCAGAGAGCCTGTCTCTCCATGTGGATCGGGTGTGGCTGAAAACCGAGGCTGGTGAAGTGCTCACCCCTATCGGCCAGATCAGACCCGGCGACCGGGTCGTGGTTCGAGCCGGAAGCGTCATCCCCCTGGACAGCGTGGTGGCGGAGGGGGAGATCACCGTCAACCAGGCATCCCTCACCGGCGAATCCGTCCCCGTGGCCAAGCGTCCCGGCGGCGCGGTTTATGCCGGCACTGTGGTGGAGGAGGGCGAGTCCGTGCTGGAGGTTAAGCAGGCCTCCGGCCAGAGCCGCTATGACCAGATTGTGGAGATGATCCAGCGTTCAGAGCAGATGAAGTCCGCCGCCGAAGCCAAAGCGTCCAACTTGGCAGACAAACTGGTACCCTATACCTTTGTCGGCAGCCTGGTGAGCCTTGCGCTCACCAGGAACTTGACCCGGGCCTTGTCGGTGCTCATGGTAGACTTCTCCTGTGCCCTGAAACTGGCCATGCCCTTAGCGGTGCTCTCTGCCATGCGTGAGGCGGGGCGGGAGCACATCACGGTCAAGGGAGGCAAGTTCCTGGAGGCTGTGGCCAGCGCGGATACCATTGTCTTTGATAAGACCGGTACCCTCACCCATGCCTGCCCCAGGGTGGCCCGCGTCATCCCCTTCAATGGGAAGGACGAGGCGGAGATGCTGCGCCTTGCCGCCTGTTTGGAGGAACATTTCCCTCACTCCATGGCCAACGCCGTAGTGGAGGAGGCCAAGCGCCGGGACTTGCGCCACGAGGAGCGCCACGCCAAGGTGGAGTACCTGGTGGCCCACGGCATCGCCAGTTCAGTGGATGGGGAGCAGGTGCGCATCGGCAGCGCCCACTTCATCTTTGAGGATGAAAAGTGCGTAGTTCCTGCTGAGGAGCGGGCCAAGTTCGACGCGCTACCCCCTGAGTTCTCCCAACTCTATCTTGCCATCGACGGGGTACTCTCCGCCGTGATCTGCATCTCCGATCCTCTGCGAGAGGAGGCACGGGCGGTCCTCTCTGCCCTGAGGAATCTGGGCGTAAAAAACCTGGTGATGCTGACCGGGGACAGCCCCCGTACCGCCGCTTCCATTACGGAGCAACTGGGGGTAGATGACTTCCGGGCCGGGGTTCTCCCGGCGGATAAGGCAGAGTATGTGGCCGCCATGCGGCGGGAGGGGCACACCGTACTGATGGTGGGGGATGGCATCAACGACTCTCCGGCCCTCTCTGAGGCGGACGCCGGTATCGCCATCAGTGACGGGGCGGCCATTGCCAGGGAGATCGCCGACATCACCATTGCTGCCGACAGTCTGTGGGAGCTGGTGCGCCTGCGGCAGCTGGCCATGGGCTTAATGTACCGCATCCAGAATAACTACCGCTTTGTCATCGGGTTCAACGGGGCGCTGATCGGTCTTGGCGTGGCAGGCATCCTGCCTCCAACCACCTCCGCCATGCTCCACAACCTGTCTACCCTTGGCGTAAGCCTCCACAGCATGACCGCCCTGCCCCAGAAAAAGCAAAATAAAGTTTCCTGACAGAGTCCGGCGCGTATGCGCCGGGCTTTTTTCGTATTCCACTTGACAAACTGCCGCTCCAGTCGTATTATAACAGTGTTATATAACGCTGTTATAAGGAGAGAGTCTATGGAAGAAAAGTCTAACGCCACACTGAAAAAAATCCATGAGGCGGCCATGGCCGAATTTCTGGACAAGGGATTTCAAGGGGCTTCTCTGCGGCAGATCGTGAAAAATGCCGGGGTAACCACTGGTGCGTTCTACGGCTATTTCTCCAGCAAGGAGGCGCTCTTTGCCTCCATCGTGGAGCCGCACGCGGCTGCTTTGATGGGGCGGTTCATGGAGGCGCAGACTTCCTTTTCCGAACTGCCTGAGCAGGAACAGCCGGAGCACATGGGGCTGGAGTCCAGCCAGTGCGTGAATTGGATGGTGGACTATATCTACGACCACCGGGAGCCGGTGAAGCTGCTGCTGTGCAAGGCCGAGGGCACCAGCTACGAGCACTTTGTCCACAACATGGTAGAGGTGGAGGTGGAGTACACGCTCCGTTACATGGATGTTCTCCGCCGCCTGGGCCGGGAGGTCCCGGAACTGAGCCAGTCTCTTTGCCACATCATCGCCAGCGGAATGTTCAACGGCCTTTTTGAGATCGTCGTACATGATATGCCGAAAGAGCAGGCCCTGCGGGATGTAGAACAGTTCCGAACTTTCTACACGGGTGGATGGCTGAAATTGATGGGGGGATGACCCCTATCTTTTTTGAATATTAGTTAGTTATTGCTAACTTGAAGAAGGAGGTTTTTCCATGAAGCAGAAGAAAAAGAGTGACGTTGCGGTCCTGCTGGACTACGCAGGCAGTCACAAAGGGCTGACCTTCCTGGGGCTGACCCTGTCGGCGGTGTCCATGCTGTTGAGCATGGCACCCTACATTTGTATCTGGCTGGTGGCCCGGGATCTGATCGCCGTAGCGCCGGACTGGACCCGGGCGCAGGACATCGCACAATACGGCTGGCTGGCGTTTGCCTTTGCGGTGGCCGGCATCGTCTTGTACTTTGCAGGATTGATGTGTACCCATCTGGCGGCCTTCCGCACAGCGGCCAACATCCGCAAGCAGGGCGTCGCCCATGTGATGAAAGCCCCTCTGGGCTTCTTCGACTCCAACGCCTCTGGTCTCATCCGGGGACGGCTGGATGCGGCGGCGGCCGATACCGAGACCCTGCTTGCCCACAATCTGGCGGACATCGTAGGCACCATCACCCTGTTTGTGTCCATGCTGGTGCTGATGTTCGTCTTTGACTGGCGGATGGGCGCATCCTGCCTGCTGGCGGCGGTGATTTCCATGATTGCCATGTTCTCCATGATGGGCGGCAAAAACGCCAAACTGATGGCAGAGTATCAGGCAGCCCAGGACCGCATGACCAAGGCAGGCACCGAGTATGTCCGGGGCATTCCGGTGGTCAAGATTTTCCAGCAGACCGTTTATTCCTTCAAAGCCTTTCAGGAGGCCATTGAGGATTACAGTTCCAAAGCGGAGCACTATCAGGGCGATGTGTGCCGTGTGCCCCAGTCCATCAATCTGACCTTTACCGAGGGCGCTTTTGTGTTCTTGGTGCCTGTGGCTCTTTTCCTGGCTCCCGGAGCTCTGGCCGGCGGTGACTTTGCGGGATTTATTACAAACTTCGCCTTTTACGCAGTGTTCTCCGCCATCATTTCCACCGCGCTTGCCAAAATCATGTTTGCCGCATCTGGTATGATGCTGGCCAGTACTGCGCTGGGGCGCATTGGCCAGGTCATGTGCGCCCCTGAACTGAAAGTTCCTGAACACCCCCAATCCCCCGGAAGCAGCCGTGTAGAATTTGAAGATGTGAGTTTTACTTACGACGGAGCCCAGACCTCCGCCCTCTCCCATGTGTCCTTCACAGCGGAGCCGGGACAGACCGTAGCCCTGGTAGGCCCTTCCGGCGGCGGCAAGACCACCGCTGCCAGCCTGATCCCCCGCTTCTGGGACGCCACCTCTGGCGTGGTGAAGGTGGGCGGCGTGGATGTGCGGCAGATCGATCCCCATGTGCTCATGGATCAGATTGCCTTTGTGTTCCAGAACAGCCGCCTGTTCAAAGCCTCCATTTTGGAGAATGTCCGGGCCGCCCGTCCCAACGCCACCCGGGAGCAGGTGCTCTCGGCGTTGATGGCCGCTCAGTGTGGGGACATTCTGGAGAAACTGCCCCAGGGCATGGACACCCTGATTGGCTCCGAGGGGACTTATCTCTCCGGCGGCGAGCAGCAGCGCATCGCCCTGGCCCGGGCCATCCTGAAGGATGCACCCATCGTGGTTCTCGATGAAGCCACCGCCTTTGCTGACCCTGAGAACGAGGCGTTGATCCAAAAGGCGTTTACCGAGTTGACCCGTGGCCGCACCGTTATCATGATTGCCCACCGCCTGTCTACTGTGGTCGGTGCGGACAAGATTCTGGTGCTGGAGGAGGGACGCATCGTGGAGCAGGGCTCCCACCAGGAACTAACTGCCGCCGGTGGCCTCTATGCTCGGATGTGGGCGGATTACAACCAGGCGGTCCAGTGGAAAATCACCAGCGAACAGTGAGAGAGGGGTGAAGAATATGTTCAGCAAAAACTTTCAGCGGAAATACGCCCTCACCGACCATGGCGTAAAAAATGTCAAAAAAGGAGCCTTCTGGACGGTCATCGTCAACCTTATCGTCATGGGCGGCATGAGCATCCTGTATCTGCTGATGTACGGCCTGGTGGAAACCTTTACAGACGACCAGCCGCTGCCCAACGCGGCCCTCCTGCTTGGGCTGGTGGTTGTGTTTCTGATTCTTTCCTTTGTGACTCATCTGCAGCAGTACTACGCCACCTACGGACTGGTCTATAACGAGGTGAAATCCACCCGTCTCAGTCTGGCGGAGCGGCTGCGCAAACTGCCTTTGGGCTACTTCGGCAAGCGGGATCTGGCGGATCTGACCGAGACCATTATGGGCGATGTGAACCGCATGGAGCATGTCTGGTCCCATGTACTGGGCTATCTGTACGGTGCCTATCTCTCCACGGCGATTATCGCGGTGTGCCTGCTGGTGTATGATTGGCGGCTGGCCATCGCCTGCCTGTGGGGTGTGCCGGTGGCCTTTGGCCTGCTGTTCGGCACCCGGAGAATTTCCGCCCAGACCTCCGAGCGGACGAAAAAAGCCGCGATCCGCGTCTCCGACGGCATTCAGGAAGCTCTGGAAAATGTCCGGGAGATCCGCGCCACCAATCAGGAGGAGCGCTATTTGGCCGAGCTCAATCAGAAGATCGATGACCATGAGAAGGTCACCATCCAGGGCGAGCTGGGGACCGGCATCTTCGTCAATGCGGCCAGCGTTATCATGCGTCTGGGGGTAGCTACCACCATTCTGGTGGGAGCCGGCTTGATTCTTTCCGGGCAAATCGACTTCATGCTGCTGTTTTTGTTCCTGCTGGTCATCACCCGCGTGTATGCGCCTTTTGACCAGAGCCTGGCTCTCATCGCTGAGATGTTTGTGTCCCAAGTATCCGCCGACCGCATGAACGAGATTTACGACACCCCCACGGCTGAGGGTGCAGAGGTGTTTCAGCCCAAGGGACACGATATTGAGTTCGACCATGTGGGGTTTGCCTATGACAAGAAAAAAGTGCTGGACGGTGTGAGCTTTACCGCCCGGGAGGGCGAAGTGACTGCCCTGGTGGGTCCTTCCGGGTCCGGTAAGAGTACCTGCGCCCGACTGGCTGCCCGGCTGTGGGATGTAACAGAGGGAAGCATCAAGGTAGGCGGCGTGGACATCTCCACGGTGGACCCGGAGGCATTGCTGACCGATTACTCCATGGTGTTTCAGGATGTGGTGCTATTTGACGACACGGTGATGGAGAACATCCGTCTGGGCAAGCGAGGCGCCACCGACGAGGAGGTGCGGGCCGCGGCTGAGGCCGCCAACTGCGGGGAGTTCATCCGCCGCCTGCCCCAGGGATATGATACCCCCATCGGGGAAAACGGCGCAAAACTCTCCGGAGGAGAGCGGCAGCGCATCTCCATCGCCCGGGCTCTTTTGAAGAACGCCCCCATCGTCCTGCTGGACGAGGCTACTGCCAGCCTGGATGTGGAAAATGAGACAAAGGTGCAGGGTGCGCTCTCCCGCCTGCTGGCAGGCAAGACGGTGCTGGTCATTGCTCACCGGATGCGCACCGTGGCAGGAGCCGACCACATCGTTGTGCTGGAAAACGGCCATGTGGCCGAGCAGGGTACGCCTGCGGAACTGATGGAACGCGGAGGCCTCTACCGCCGTATGGTGGAACTCCAGAGTGAGAGCGCCCGTTGGCAACTGGGCTAATTATTTCATTTATTCGAGTTCATTCGATTTTTCCTTCGGGAGTACAACATCCTCTGACCGTTCCAGTAAGATACGGACGTTTTGGTTGAGGGTGTCGTACTCCCGTTCTTTCTGTTGAGCCTTCCTGTATTCCGATTGCAGGGCGGCCCTTCTGACGGTGAGTTCATCTATTTCGGCCCGGAGCCGCTGGGCGGCGGGCAGGGGTACGGCGTTCAACCGTTTCAGTTCCCTTGCCGCTGCCTCGAACAGGATGATCTCACTCTCATGCCCCCGGAGGAATTTCTCCTTGTCCCTGGACTGGCGGTATTGGTCATACAAGGGGCGAAGCTGACGATAGGTGGCAGCGTGCTTCATGGTGATGGTCAGCCGCTCCATTTCCTTTTCGGTTGCCCGGAGATCCGCCTTTACCCTGGCGGTGGCGGCTGCCACTCCATCACACCGCTCGGACAATTCCTCTAAACTTCCAATGCCGTGCTCCGTCAGGAAGTTCAGCGTTTCCGCTGCCCGCTTCAGGTTCTCGATGGTTGCCCAATGTTTGTAGCCGGCACTCTGCTGGGCTTTGATGTTGTTCTGGATGTCGATGAGTAAACTGGGTCTCCCGGTGAGCTGTTTCGGCTGGCGGGAAGGACCTGGCCTGCCGGCGATCCGGGCGGTCAGAGCTTCCTTCGCATAGTCCGCACCCAGGGTTTTCAACCGGGTAAACCGCTCCTGACCTGGAGCCCTGGCAGATATGTACTTCCCCCGTTTCAGCTCGTACCCTTCCCGCTGGAGGCGGCGGAGCAGGTCCTCCAGGTCGGTGCAGCCGGGCAGGAGCCGGTCGATGGCGGAGCGCAGTTTCGCCTTATAGCTGGTGCCGTTCTGTTCCGCCTGATGCTCGATGTAGCTCTTGCCCTTATCCCGGCCGGGGACGATGACGGACAGGCCATGCTCTTTGCAGATCCGGTCACTGGTGCGGCGGATTTCATGGTAGCTTCTCTTGTTGGAATGGTAGTGCCGGTGGTCCTGGAAACTGACCGCATTGAAGATCAGGTGATTATGGACGTGATTCCTGTCAATGTGAGTGGTGAGGACAAATTCATATTTGCCGCCCAGGACCTCCCGCGCCAGTTCCATGCCGATCCGGTGGGCTTCCTCCGGTGTGACCTCCCCAGGCTCAAACGCCTGGATGAGGTGCCGGCCCAGGTTCGTTCCCTTGTCGATGGCGTGGCGGCGGGTCCATTCAAATTCAATGTCGGCGGTCTCCGCTGTGCAGCCGAAGGAGGACACCAGCAACTTTCCATCCGTCTTGTCGGGATTGCAGATATAGTCAATCGCCGCTTTCAGCGTTGACTTAATAGGATGTGTCTTTGTAACTGCCATATCTGCTCCAATCTCTCCCGGATCTCCTCCATGTCGGCCTGATAAGTAGGGCCTCCGGCGTTGACCCGCTTGGCGATCTGATTTATGTTCCGGCCAATGGCGGACAGGAGCTTGTTCATCTCCTTGATGTCCCTGGTGTCCACATAGATGATATATCCGTCAATCGCCATCTTCCGAAGGTAGGCGCCAATCCGCTTTGTCTGGAGCTGGGCCATCTTCTGCTCCATCAGTTCCTTTTCCTCGGCGGTGACATAGAACTTTACCTGAATATTCCGTTTCCTGTTTGCCATCGTGGTATCTCGCCTCTTTTCGTATCAGGGTTTGGGATGTTCCCAACAAGCATTTTTAGGGTTTAGGAGGAGGGTTCCCTAAAGCCAAAAATCGCAAGCGGGTACTCGCTTGCTGTGCTTGCTCTACGCTCCTTCCCCCGTAAATACAATGCCGGGAACATCTTCATCTGCCCACAAAATCCCCGATTTTTCAAAAAAGAAAAGGGCGGCAGAGCCGCCCTGGAGAAACGAAAACAGAGGATGCTCACACACCCTCCGTTTCATCTGCTGATTTTTCAGTTTTCAGCGCCCCGTCAAGCGCACCTTCGATGACGGTCAAATACTGCTCTGGACAAAGTTTTAGTTTGTGGCTGATACGCTGTCTCTGTGCGCTTTCCTCCCGCATGACCTCTGGATTAAAGTATCGTTCCACGGGAAGTCCGCACACTTTGATAAGCTGTATGATAACCGGCAAGCTGGGGATCGTGCCCTTATTTTCAATATTGGCAAGATAGCGCCATTCAATTCCTACCATTTCGGCCAGCGCCTTGCGCGTCAGATGTTTTGCTTTCCGCGCAGCTTTCACATCCGCACCGAAAGTTTCAAAGCCGGGGCAATCTTCAACTCTCGCCATATAACATCACCCATTTACATTGTATAGTTCATAGTATGTCGACGGAATGTTGCTATATGCAGGTAGATTAAATTTTATAATTCATATAACTGAATGAACATTATTCATTGACATTTCAAAAAATGGTGTTATACTGATAGATGGAAAGGAGGTCAATGCCATGAATACTGCAAAAGAAAACTCAAAGGCTGCCTTTAACCAACAAGCTGCTACCTATGACAAAGATATTAAGGGCAAGCACGCCCGTTCCCTTTATCCTGTCCTGTTGGAAAAGCTGTCGCACATTCCATTCCAATCTGCCCTTGATTTAGGATGCGGAACTGGTGAGATGTTGAAACTTATTTTGCAACAAGATGTTGGAAAAGAATTATATGGAATTGACTTGTCGGAAAAAATGCTTCATGTTGCAAAGTCGAAGTTACCGGAGCAAGTGAAAGTGTTGTTGGGGGACAGTGAGTCGCTCCCATTTCCGAACAATACTTTTGATGTGGTGTTTTGCAATGATTCGTTTCATCATTATCCTGCTCCGCGGAATGTTCTAAGCGAAGTACATCGGGTATTGAAACCCGGCGGCACATTCCTGATGGGCGATTGCTGGCAGCCACTTGTAGGGCGCATCATTATGAATTTCTATATGCGTCACAGCAAAGAGGGAGATGTTAAGATTTACTCCGAAGCAGAAATTGTTTCTATGCTTTCAGAATATTTTCGTAATGTATCGTGGGAGCAGATTGGAAATACTGCGTATATTGCTATGGGCGCAAAATGATTGATATTCACTCATTGATTTTTTCGTGTGGGGGTGATATGATAAAAAAAAGGAGGCTCAAAACTATGCGAGTTACAAAAGAGCCGGAAGTACGGAAACAGGAAATCTTAGACACTGCCCTCAAATTGTTTGGGGAAAACGGCTATGAAAAAACCTCGATTGCAGATATAGCAAAAGCAATCGGCGTGGCACAAGGTTTGTGCTATCGCTATTTTCCGTCCAAAGAGGCTTTATTTGACTGTGCGATTGCACAATATGCCGATGTGTTAGTAGAGCAATTCGCGGATGCCGAAAAAGACGACCGCAAAACCTTGCGTCAGATCATTGAAGAAATGCCTACCACTATGGAAAAGCAGGACACAAAATATTATTCTGTTTTTCATGGAACGGAGAACAGAAAATTTCACGATCAGCTCGCCCTCAAGGTATGCGAGAAGTTGGTGCCGCTTGTAGAAAAACTGCTGCAACGCGCCAAACAAAAAGGCGAAATTCAGTTTGATGATTTACAGGCCGCTGCGATGTTTTGCGTATATGGGCAGCTTGGTATTCTATTGGCAGACGATCTTACACAAGAAGATAAATCCAAACGGATTCGTGAATTTCTCATATTTGCACTTCACCTTTGAGATGATCCCCCGTTTTGGGACGGGGGATTTTCAAAAAGCAATAAATGAATAACTTTCATTCAACTAAGTGCACCGCAAGCGGCGGCGTTTATTTTGAGTTTTGATATGAATGTTGTTCATTCATTAACCGCGGAAAGGATAGACGATTTATGCCAACGAAAATTGATTTTATAGGTGGCAACACAAAGCGCTGCCTTATGGCAATGGCGCTCCCAATGATTGCCGCCATGTTCCTTAATATGATGTATAACCTTGTAGACAGTCTGTGGATCGGAAATCTGCTCGGTAAAACGGCCTATGCCGCTTTAACAAATTCTACCCCCATTATTTTAATTTTGACTTCTGTTGCAATGGGAGCAACAAACGGTGTGTCTATTTTGATCTCCCAAGCCATTGGTGCAAAGGATAAGAAAAAGGCCGAAAGTTTGATAGCCACATCGTTCTGCGTAGCAGTGACATTTTCCCTACTTGTCACCATTTTGCTTGAAATTTTTCTTCCGGGAATTTTGAAAGCCTTAAACACTCCTGCCGAAACTTATGATATGGCATACAGCTATTTGGCAATTTATATCCTTGGCTATCTGGCAGTTTACCTCTACTTGTATTTCACTGCGGTTTTGCGCAGCTTTGGTAATTCCATGTTTCAGGCTGTTGCAATGCTTGTATCAACCATTTTGAACGCAATTCTCAATCCCATTTTTATTCATTTCATCGGGTTTCATGGTGCAGCGATTGCGACATTGCTTTCACAGATGATTTGCCTGCTGTTTATGCTGATCTATCTGAAAAAGAAAAAGTTATTTACATTCAAAATCTCTGCTTTTAATAGTAATGATGCTCTGCTGCTGATTCAAAAAGCAATTCCCTCTGTAATTCAGCAAAGCATTCCAGCAATCAGCACAACTTCCCTTACAGCACTCGTCAGTACATATAGTGTAACGGCAATCGCGGCTTATGGGGTAACGGGAAAACTGGAAACCATCCTGTTCTATCCGGCTATGGCTCTGAACATGGTTTTAACCACCATCATCGGCCAATGCGCTGGTGGAGCGCGATATGATCGAGCGAAAGACTATTTGAAATGCGCTTTGGGATATGGGCGTGGCCTGCTTGTAATCCTCTCTGTTCTAGTGGTTGGATTTTCCAAACAGCTTTCCGGTCTGTTCGTCAGAAGCAGCGATGTTGCGGTTATTGTCGGTACATATTTTCTGATTGTCAGCATCGGCTATGTTCTTAACACAGTCACAAACTGCTATTTGGGTGCGCTTAACGGCATGGGAAAGCCGTCAAAAAGTATGTTCTTGATGATTTTCTATTACATTGTGGTTCGGATACCTTTGGCCTATTTGCTATCTTATTTGGGCTTTGGTCTAAACGGGATTTGGGTTGCGGTACTGATTAGTCATATAGTAGCCAGTCTTGCAGCTGCCTTGACAGGGACAGTTTTTATAAGGAAAAAAGGAAGCATTAACGCGTAACGACTTCTTTCAGACACAATATGTTGAGATAGCTGCCGGACGACGGCAAAGAAAAAAAGCCGTCGTCCAGCAGCCCTTTTGACGCGCCCATACGACCAACGGCGGCTTTGAGTAATCAAGGCCGCCGTTTTTCTTTGCCCTGACAGCTTCCACGGCGGCATAGAAGGAGGATGCCGCCATGCTGCACCGGATGCTGTCACCGCCTGATCTGACAAGGGCTAGCCGCTCAAAAAAAGCTCGTTCCAGTCGGCGGAGATGTTCGGCCATGAGTATGAACTATACCATGTAAACAAACTTCATATTGCTTGCTATTGCGCCCGGTGGGTCTGTGACCTGCCGGGTGCTTTTTGTAGTTTCCTGCGGTCGGGATGGCTGGCCATTGCTTTTCTCAAATTTTCTTCAAAAAGGAGGCGTTTAGCGGGCAGAACACGCTCTCGCAGGATTGGTAGTAGCGGAAAGGGAGAGAACCACCTGATCCCCCCATGGAAAGGGGGTGAAACTGATGGAATCTAACCCCCGCGACTATGGCGAGCAATGCCGGTTCGATGCTTTTTGCAAGAAGGTATTGCGAAACGAGGCCAGAGCCTACCTGCGGAACATGAAACGCCAGAGAGAGCGTGAAGCCTTCTTTAGCGACTTGTCCCAGGCGGAGCTGGACAAGCTCTGCGTCGTGGATTGTTACCCCAGCGACAGCATTGTGTTCTCGTCGCACGGCTGCGATCTACATATTGACAACGAGCTTGTAGCCGAGGCTTTTGCCGCTTTGCCGCAGACAGAGCAGAGCATTATGATTTTGCACTGCACCCTGGACCTGGCAGACGGTGAGATCGGCAATCTCGTTGGGATGTCCCGGAGCGCCGTTCAGCGGCACCGGACGAAGGCGCTGCAGGAGTTGCGCGAAGCGTTGTCGGCGCTGATGCCGAAAGGAGGCTGAGGGAGATGACAGAGCCCATCCACAAGGGAAAGGACCTGCCGCCCGTTTGGGTGATCCATGCGGCCTCCGGTGGTGACAGCGAGGCCATGGAGCAAGTGCTGCGGTACTACGACGACTATATGAGCCGCCTGTGTACCCGCACTCTCTATGACAAAGACGGAACCCCTCATGTGTGTGTGGATACCCACATGAAGCGCTGTCTGGAAATCCGCCTGATCCGGGCCGTGATGCGCGCCTGATCCTTTCGGCCCTAGCAGAAAGCAAATGGCTTACCCTTTCCTCCTTTGCTGATGCCGGGGACGGACCCCACCTTGACAAAGAAAGCCTCCGGGCAGCATAAGGCAGACGGATACGATCTGTCTGTGTGGAGCCGGTCGGCCGGTGCGCCATGACCCTGTTGCAAGTCCGCAGGACGGGACCCCTACCAAACAGGTGAGCGACAAAACCAGGCCGCGAAACAGGTGTGGCAGCCTGTGGGCGAGGATGCACAGACAGGATAATGAGACTCCCGCGTTGAACGCCCTCAAAGCATTGCGCGGCGCACCCATCAGCATGGGCCGGGGTGAGATTCCCGTGGAGCTGTGACCGAAGGAAATACCTTTAGGTACTGCCAGCAGCCATCCGTTTTTTGCCTCTTTTATTTTCAGATAAATCTTCTGCTTTTCTGTTTACGGATAGTTCGTAAACTTTCCATTAGCAGCAGACAAACCCGAAACGGCGCGGTACAATGAGGGTGGAAGTTATGAATGAACACCCTTTTGCGTGCCGTTTCTGACTGGAAAGGAGACTGCTGTGTCAGAGATTCAGAACGGTACGGAGAAAAGGCCTTTGGAGTGCCGCACCTATACGGTCAATGACATTGCCGTGATTTTAGGTGTCAGCCAAGCACGGGCATATAGCCTTGTGCGGGAGGACCTTTTCAAAAGCGTACGAATTGGCAACGCCATACGGATTTCCAAGCGGTCGTTCGACCACTGTCTGGAGTCACTTGACCTGTGACACAAGAAAGGAAGGTTCGTTATGGCATCCATCATCAAAAGAAAGAAAAACTATTCCATCGTCTACACCTATGTGGACGAGAACGGCGAGACCAAGCAGAAGTGGGAGACTCGCTCCAGCTATCAGGACGCATTGAAGCGCAAGGCGGAGGTAGAGAATCAGAAAACCACCCGGTCTTTTCTCCCGCCCAGCAATCAAAGCATCTCGGAGTTTCTGCTGGACTTCGTCTCCCTCTACGGCGAAAAGCGATGGGGCGTGTCCATGTACGACAGTCAAAACTCCCTGATCGCCAACTACATCAATCCCATCATCGGGGACCTGAAGGTGCAGGACATCACGCCCCGTGTAGTGGACAAATACATCCAGACCCTGCAGAAAACGCCGCCGGTGGCCACCAAGACCCACCGCCCCAAGTCGGAGTACATGAGTAACCAGAATATCGAGAAGATCATCAAACTGCTCCGCTGCGCTTTCAAGCAGGCGGTTCGGTGGGAGCTGGTGCCCAAGAACCCCTTCGACAATGTGGTGCTGCCCAAGACGGAGTACAAAAAGCGGGACATCTGGACCGCCGAGATCATCCGCAAGGCATTGGACAGTTGCACGGAGAGCAAGCTTTACATCGCCATGAATCTGGCCTTTGCCTGCTCCATGCGGATCGGCGAGATTCTGGGACTCACCTGGAGCAATGTCCACATCGAGGACGAGGACATCGCCACGGACGACGCCTATGTCTACATTGACAAGGAACTGGTGCGGGCCTCTAAGCGGGCCATTGAGATGATTGGCAAGCGGGACATCTACCACATCTTCCCGCCCCTGTTCGCCAACACCAGCACCAGGGTCATCCTGAAAAAGCCCAAGACCAACTCCAGTATCCGGAAGGTCTGGCTGCCCAAGACGGTGGCCTATATTCTCCGCGAGTGGAGGGAATCCCAGAACGAGTTGAAAGAGTTGCTGGGGGACGAGTACCAAGACTACGATCTGGTGGTGGCGATGCCCAACGGCCGCCCCTGCGAGGAACGCATCATTGCGGGTGAGTTCCAGAAGCTGCGGGAAAGCGCGGGGCTGCCCAAGGTGGTCTTTCACTCCCTGCGCCATTCCAGCACCACCTACAAGCTGAAACTGAACCACGGTGACCTGAAGGCCACCCAGGGCGACACGGGCCACGCCCAGGTTGACATGATCACCCAGGTCTATGCCCACATTCTGGACGAGGACCGCAAGGTGAACGCCCAGAAGTTCGAAGACGCCTTCTACGCCAGCGCCAATCCCGACCTGCGGACGGTGCGCCCTCCGGCAAAGACCAGGGGGCCAAAGGAGCCGGAGAGTGTGTCGCTGGACCTGGAGGCTCTGGTGGAACAGCTCCGCAAGTCGCCGGAACTGGCCAACACACTGGCCGCATTGCTGGCGTCGGCCCCATCCGGAAAATAGTTCGGAAAAATCGTGTTAGCAAATCCGCGATTTTTATTAGCAAACCCGGAAAAAATGTTCGAAGCCAATTAGCAGGGATACAGCGGAAAATGTATAAAATCGTTCCGGCGGAGCGGCAAGGCCGTTCAAAAGAAACGATAACAAAAAGCCGCTGTAAACCATCAAAAAACGGCTTACAGCGGTCATTTTTGGCACCCCCGGCGAGACTCGAACTCACTACATTCCGCTTAGGAGGCGGACCCTCTATCCTGGTGAGGTACGGGGGCATATACAGAAATTATTCAATTATACAAGGCTCCGGGATTCGAACGGTTCGATTGTTAGGAGGCGACCGCTCTATCCAACTGAGCTACGGGGGCTTATACAGAAAATATTCAATTTTGCAGGGCTCCAGGATTCGAACGGTTCAATTGTCAGGAGGGAGATCCTTCTTATAGGTGCTAAGCATTTTTCCCGGAGCGCATACCACAGTTCATATGCCCGCGCCACACGCCCGTTCTTTGCTAGCTCCTTCACAATCTCGTCTACGACAGACTTCAGCAGCGCTTTTAGGTAGCCGTAACTGCTTTTTGCCTGAGAGGTTCTTCAGCTTCCCGGCCAGATGCTCAAGGCGTCTAGCGATATAGCTGACGTAGTTATCCCGCTTAGCAATCTGGTCGTATTTGTCCTCCAGCATGTGGGTGATGAACTCAGAAGCGTTGCTACGCGGGGAACTGTCTGATAGTCCTCGTACTCGAACAGCCTGCGGCTCAGCGGGAACTCTCGCAAGAGCTACACCACCATCTCCGCTGCTTCGCCATGGCGGGAAGCCGTTCATGCCCCGGCGCCACACGCTGGGCGCCCTATCGGGTCGCCATGCAGCGGACGTAGTTGTGTAGATGGGAGGCGGCGCCCTCCGAGCCGCCCTTGAGGAAGGGGCACTTGAATATGACATGGGGTATCGGCGTTCACTCCCACCCATCTGTTTTCAAAAAATGAACACAACCACCAGCTTTGCTGGTGGTTGTCACTATGCGGGCATAGCCCTCTGTTCCTCGCGGACGCGTACAACGCGTAATACGGTCTGCCAGCTACGTGAGGACTGTTACTTGCCGCCCGTAAACGGGCTGCCAGATGGGATTCTCAGTTGCTCTCCCATCTCGTCCTCTTTTAGCTGATTCCTCACGTACTCTGCAATTCGGCTCTCGTTTTTCCCTACTGTATCCACATAGTGCCCTCTGCACCAAAATTCTTGGTTCCGGTACTTGTATTTCAACTCGCCGAATTGCTCATACAGCATTGTACTGCTCTTCCCTTTCAGATACCCCATAAAATGCGATACCGACATTTTCGGTGGTATCTCTATGAACGGATGAATGTGGTTTGGGCACGCTTCCGCTTCTATGATCTTTACCCCTTTCCACTCACATAACTGCCACAGTATTTTTCCTATTGCTACTTTCTTTTCTTAGTAAAATACCTTCCTACGGTACTTTGGCGCAAATACAATATGATATTTGCAATTCCACCGGGTGTGGGATAAACTATTGATGTCATTCAGTCCCATCTGGATGTCCTCCTTTTGCTATCTTTTGTGCAGTTGGCAGACCGCACTTCTATTATAGCAAAGGGAGTTTTTTTATCTTTTACATCGCCTTAACACATTTGAAACCGTGGATCCGCTGGAACTGCGGCATTTCCCGACCAGCAAATAGCAGATTTGATGACACCATCCAAAAAGTGACAGCATTGGTCCTCCAAAAAGATGCGGAAAAGCGGTTGAAATCCTTTCAAAACTGCATCCCTGGCCTGCGTTGCGGGACGGTGTGTGGGGCCGTGATAGCACAGCTTTATCCCGCACACTTTTCGACTCCTCGGTTCATTCGCATATTTGTGCCTCTGGGTGTGGCGGGCCCTTGCAGCATACGGTCGCAACACTGGGACCTGCCCCACATATAGGGCAGGGGCTGCTCCGCACGCTAAAGCGGCACATGGGGCGGCACAGGCTACGCGGGCGGGTATTCCGGCCCTGCGTACAAACGAGAAAGTCCGGAGCTTTTTCGCTCCAGCCTCCCTGGGTGGGAGATCAGCGTGGGACCGCACCCTGCTCCAATATCTCCAGTGCTCCGACCACAGCCTTCGGCTCAGAGCGCAGTTCCTCCCAGGTCAGGAGCTACTTGTCGTCCTCCCCCTCTGCCTCCGGGTCCAGGAATCCGCTCAACTCATCCGTCTGGATGACCGCTTCCTCCAGCAGAGTCTGCCGGCGCTCTGCGTGTTCCGCCGATACCGGCTCCCAGAAGAGCTTCCATACCTGCCCCATCCTGTGGACGGTCTCGTCTCCGTTGACCGTCAGGGCGTCCTCCATGCCGCACAAATCTGTGATGGTCCTGGTCAGCTCCAGCAGAGCAGTGCGGCTCTCCTAACGCCTTCGAACAATTTATGACCTCGCTACATAAGTCACTTTTGTTCTTTTATTTATCTACACTATTGTACAGTATCACCCTTTATCAAAATGTTCATATTGTCCACAGAGATTCTTATATAGACTATATGTTATAGAAAATTATCGGTTTCTGAATTTAGTTAGCAGAGTCTTGAAGAACTGACTTATGACAATCACTTTGATCTCCAATGTAAATAGTTGAGAAAAGCAAACCGTCGCAGGACAAACTCTGCAACGGTTCTATCATTAGAGTATGATTTGCTTTTAATGCACAACACTACTTTTAGTGAAACTCATTTTATATTGACTTAGAAAAAAGGTGCTGTAGAAAAACAGGTTAAACTTTTTGAGTATGAAAAGTGTATCTCATTTTTATATCAGTTGCAATTATTTCTGCTTACAGTTACTCCATTTCGAAGAAACAAGCTTTCTCTATTTTTGAAAATCCAAGGGGGCGTTTTTAATAATTAAATCAAAATCTAATGCATCTATTAATTCTTTTGCGCGCATTCCTTCGTGATATGCTAATCCAGGCCCCAAAAGTCTAAAAAGTCGTTTCATCTTTCTTTTCCCTTTTGACCCTGTAGGAATAGGACACGGTGCAATTCCTAAAAACTTATCTTAAAGCTCTAAACTATCCAGCCACTCGTCGAAGGACTTTCTGGAGATCCGGATGGCTGTGCCGATGCGTACGCTTTTGAAGTACCCTTTCTTGACCAGGGTATAGGTAGATGACCGCCCGATATGGAGGACCGTTGCAATCTCTTCCACCGTATAGGCGCGGGTCTGGGGCTGCAATTCTTTCTCTTTTTGTTCCATGATTTTACCTCCTGATATGTCGCCGGATGGGCCGTTTTGATGCCGTTATGCCGGGCAGCAAATCCTCCTTCCTGCTAATTTCTTGCTAATACGACTTTTGAAAAGCGGTTAAAAGCAGGGGATTATAGGGACAATTTGCGATTAGGTGTATCCGCCGTACAGCATGATATGAAACGAGAAGAAACTGTAGAGGAAGTAGAGAAGAACACAGAATGGGAACGCCATACTCCACAGACTCCATCTGCGCAGTGGTGTGGAGAAGTTCCCGCACCGCTTCGGCCTGCATGGGGAGTCCAGCAGTGTGGACGAGATGTTCTTCCCCGATCTGCTGGCGAACTTCCGTCCAGCGGCGGTCTGCCTGATACGCCGGACTGCGTTATCAATCCAGTTCAGATGGCGTGCGGTCTCCTCCAGCTGACGGGCGGCGGCGTACAGTGCGAGGCCGTTGCGCATCCATTGGGTGGTGTGACCGCATCTTCATCGAGGACTGAGAGGAGCGAGATGGTTGCGTGGGCGATGATATCACACACATGGACGGGGACGATCGTTTTCGTATTCATGTTTTCCTTCCTTTTTGATTCAGTGTTTGGTAGTGTGTGCTACTGTCAAACACGATGCTCCTTTGCGGTTGGAAAAGCTATTCAGCAAACCCACCGAACTTTTTGCTGTGGTTTCGCTTATGATTGACAGTTTCCAGAGCAGAGGGTGGCTGTGTTCAGCCGCCCCCTGCTCCAATCGTTTTGGATCGTCTCTACGGGTCCTTCTCTTGCCGTCTGAGGGGCGAGTGTTGCGCCTCCTTAGGCTCTACAGTTAATACAGGTATTTTGCTCCCTGCTCGTAATCGTCAAATGTAGTTAAATTAAGATCCCGCCACTTAGTGGCGAGGTCTTAACGTTTATAAAATTGTGGTTTTGACTATTTGGGAACTAAAAAGTGAAAGAATCTTTTGTATTCTTTCATTCTATAAAATCAAATCTAATCACATGGTCCACTCCAAATTACATAGCGACAACAATTCTAAAAATTTCCTGGCCGTCCAGGGTAGGTGGCGATCAGCACTATAGGCTACATATACCTGACTTTGTTTATCAAAATCTCGCAGGGGGACCAGTACCACCTGGTCGTACAGATTTTTTACAGCTAAACATATCCTACCAGTCACTTCAAAAGTAAAGGCTATCCCCATCCCTTTGGCACACAGGTGAAGCAGGCTGTTCATCTCATTGAGTTGGATTAGAGGCGCCGCATTCACTCCCAGATGGTCTAAGTATAGATCGGTCAGATTCCGGCTTTGGGTCCCGACAATATTCATCAGCAATGGCTCCTCGCTTAATAATGCACGCAGGTCCGTCCTAGTGAGTTTTTCTGGGTCATATGCCATCCCTCTGCGGGCTAGAATCTCACGGGGGATGACAAGGCAGAAACGATTATCAAAATTCTGAGCAGCACGTATCCCTGGGGGTAGCCCACTGCTGAAGTTGCATATTGTCAAATCTAAGTGTCCAGCTAATAGGTCGGACAGCAACCCCTTAGACTGTCCCGTGCGAATGTCTAATTCAATATACGGGTTCTCCTGATGAAACCGAGGAAGAAGTTCAGGTAGGATAGCTCGTTGTAAAAAAACAGTAAAGCCTATCGTAAGTTTGCCTCGCCTGTGCATACAAATCTCATCCAACTCTACTGCCAGCTCCCGCTCACCTTGAATTACTTCTCTGGCAAAACGATGGAAACGCTCACCCGCATAAGTTAACTGCAGTTTTGGCGTGCGCTGGAATAATTTGACATCATAGGCGCCTTCCAAACGACGAATCTGTTCACTGACTGCTTGCGGAGAAGTAAACAGATTTTGAGCCGCCTGTGTGATACTCCCTGACTCTACCACGGCGACGAAATATTTTAGGTTCATGAGGTTCATTTTATGCCTCATCTCCTTCCAACTTTTTATTATATGTGCTTTTATCTTAAATAACAAGATTTTTCTTGTTATTTCATTCATAAAATTCATGATTTTCTTTTTGTAAAATATGTTATAAAATTGCAATGTCAAAGCCAAGTGTTATTGAACAAAACACCGAATTACTTTGTTCAGTACACGGCCCTAATAATTCCTGGCCAGGAAACCAAAAGGGAACAATATTGACAGAAAAGGAGCAATTATATGAAGGAGATCGTCTGTTCTTTTGACAGGCCACATTCTTTCTCAGAACTGTTCCAGCTAGGATCCATGTCCTTTCAGGTAGATGTAGAGTGGGCTAAATGGCCTGATGAATTTATGGGGATCCATGTCATGAACACTTGCTGGGGAGACGATGGTTTTCTTTATGCTGCCACCGACCGCAGCGAGGCACCTATTGTAGTGATGGATGGAAAAGGGCAGTTTGTCAGGGCTATAGGTCAGGGGCTATTCCAAAAAGCGCATAGTGTCTTTTGTACTGCTAAGGATACCCTGATTGTAGCTGACGCAGGCAAGAACTCCCACTTCATTAGGGAAATTACGCCCCAAGGCCAACTTGTGCGTACCTTCGGGACCCCTGGTGTTCCGGGAAACAGCGGCTATGAGTTCGACTATTTCATTACCATGGAGGCAGAAAATCGTCAGCCCACGCAGCATCCTTGGTGCACCGATCCAAAAGCTATGGCCCGTCTGGACAGTATCCAAAAGCGAGGTGGCCCCTTCTGCCGTCCTTGTGCTATGCTTCTCTCAGATGATGGTATGTATTACGCTGCAGACGGCTATGGGAACTGTGCTGTCCACCGCTTTGATTCCAATGGGAATTATTTAGATTCCTGGGGATCCCCCGGTACTGAGCCTGGCGCCTTTCGTATCGTCCACGCGATACTCATAGACCGCTTTGACAGGGTATGGGTAGCCGACCGTGAGAATTGCCGAGTCCAACTATTTACCCGCACTGGAGATTTACTGGCTGTCACTAAAGGCGGAATGTCACGGGCCGGCGGGATTTGGGCTGATGCTAAATTCCTCTATGTAGGAGAATTGGACGGGGGTCTTACTCTTATTGATCTGGAACGACTGGAGGTAGTCGGACAGACTGCTGGTGCCGGCCAATTCTTCCGCATCCACGGTATTACCGGCGACTCAGCAGGAAACCTCTATCTGTCCACTAATAAATGGGGCCCTAATCAAAACAATCTAATTAGGCTAGTCCGGGTTTGACCTGGCAGCCTCTTATCAGAAAGGAGAACAATTATGAGCGTCGGTAACCGTATTTTTCTGCAACGTAATCTGCCAGATCCTAAAATAATGGAGCAATTTCGCAACCTGCCAGCCGCTAATGTGGCAGACACTATGGGACGTTCCTGCGCACTGTGCAGTGAGATTCACCTGATTAACCGCCCCAAGGACTCCATTATGGTAGGTGCCGCTCTGACAGTAAAGGCCCGCCCTGGAGATAACTTGTTCATTCACCGGGCTCTGGACTTAGCCGGGGAGAATGATGTAGTCGTTGTTTCCAATGAAGGGGACAGATCTCAGTCTCTAATGGGAGAGATTATGGCTGTATACGCAGAGCATACCCGTAAAATTCGGGGTATCGTCTTGGATGGTCCAATCCGTGACGTGGACGAACTGTCCAAGATGGAGCATATGTTCCTCTACGCTACCGGCTCCACCCCAGGCGGTCCCTATAAGGAGGGGCCAGGAGAGATCAATGTTCCAATTTCCGTAGGTAACATTGCGGTTAATCCTGGAGACATTGTTTTAGGGGATGCTGACGGTGTCATCATTATTCCTCGGAAAGATGCCGACAAAATTTTGGAAACCGCTATCCCATTTGCCGTTGCTGACGCAGGGAAAGTAGATGCTGCTCGTACCGGCAAAGCAAATCGCCAATGGGTAGCGGACACCCTGGAGAAGAAGGGTGTAGAGATCATCGACGATGTATATCACGGGTAAATCTCCAGATAACATCGGCGCGTTGTACCACAGGTTGAATTCAGATCTCTGCTCGTTACTCTGGAAGCATATAAAAACGTTAGGAGGGTCTTTATGTCAGGACTAGCTCTAATTGGCTACTTGATGATTTTTTCCCTGATGGTCATAATCATTACCAAGAAAATGAGCGCCTTTTCCGCACTGATTTTGATTCCCCTGGTCTTTGGTATCATCGCTTGTATCTATAACGGCGAAAATCCATTTGTCTTGGGCTCCTATATCAGTGACGGGATTGCCGGTATCGTCGGTACCTTTACCACTGTACTTTTTGCTATTACATACTTCGGTCTTATGTTTGCCGCAGGCCTATTTAATCCTATCGTAGATAAAATTGTCAAGGTCGTTCACGGTGACCCGCTCCGGGTCCTAGTAGGCACCGCCGCAATGGCTATGTTGGTAGCCTTGGATGGAGATGGCAGCACCACATATATCATCTGTGCTACTGCTTTAGTCCCCATCTATGATTTGCTAAAAATCAAAAAGTTGTATCTCTGCTGCCTAATGATTCTTTCTGCTTGCATTATGGATATGATGCCCTGGGGTGGTCCTACGGTTCGTGCCATGGTCACTTGCGGGCTAACCTCCGATGTTATGTTCCGTTCACTGCTACCCAGTATGATTTGTGGAGCTCTCTATGTGCTTGCGTTGGCTGCTTATTTTGGTATCAAGGAACGCAAGCGTTTGGGTATCATTGACGTTTCTGGCAGCCAAGGAAGCTATGAATTCCGCCGCCAACTCAGCGAAGATGAGCTTTCACAGCGCCGTCCCAAACTGTGGGCTTTCAACCTAATTCTTACTCTTGCTCTGATGGTATTGCTAGTCGCTGGTCTGCTCAGCGCCAATGTTACCTTTGCCATTGGCTGTGGCATTACTCTGGTAGTCAACTGGCATGATTCAGGTATGCAGATGAAATTAGTCAAGACAAAGGGGCACGAGTACGTTACTACCTTGGCAATGATGGCCAGTGCAGCTGTACTGGTGGGTATTATGAGCGGAACCGGTATCTCTGATGCCATTGCTCATCACCTCTCTGAGTTAATTCCCGAGGCACTAGGAAATCACTTCCCGGCATTGCTAGCTCTTATCTCTCTGCCTGGCGACTGGTTTTTGTCGGTGGATTCCTTCTATTATGGCGTGCTACCCATTCTATCAGAGGCTGGCTATGCCTATGGCTTCACCAGTGTGAATATAGCCATCGCCTCTATCATGGGGCAAGCTATCCATATGTGTAGCCCATTGGTTGGATCCTTCTATGTAGCCCTTAATCTTACTGGTCAGGACATGATTAGTGTACAGAAAATAGTGGTCCGCTGGGGGCTTGGGCTATTTGTAGCATTCTGTATTGGCGCGGTAGCTACTGGTGCCTTCCCTCTATAAGGATAAAGGGTACTGTTCTCAAAAGATATTTAGCTAGTTTATTGTATCCTACAGTCATAATAGGAAAACCTGGAGTATGCTCAGAATCAAAAAAATTAGGCGAAACAGTTAAAGGTATCCGGATTTGTGAGATATTGATATAGTAACAGGCAGGGGACAAAAATTTGTCCCCCGCCTGTTTTATAATAATATTATTTTGTAGGTGTGGCTGAAACCCTCTTCATCGTGATGGCGTTGTCCTACTGGTTGCAGGTGATGGCACCGTACAGTTTTCTCCACAGACAGTCCATGTAGGACACATGGTCTTTCTCCCCCTGGATGTATTCCTCTAGAGCTTTTGTAGACTGGCCAGTAAATATTTTTCTGGAAGGAACAGCTTTTCAGCTTCCCGTCTGTGGTCTGCGGAGCTTACTGTATCGTCATATGCATTACCCGCCTCTGATGATATTGGTATCCTGATTATCAGTCATGGGGGGGGGATCGGGCGCGGTCACGGAGAGGGAATGGCGCAACCACCCCGCAGTGGATCATCTGTGCCAGTTGGACTCAGCTCTCAGCAGTCTCCAGTAGTTCCTTTTCCTCCATTTTATAAGTTTACCGCTCTTTGCAACTGACCACACAATGCCACATCCCCGCGGGAAAAGCCATTCAAAAAATCCAACGAGAAATGCGCCCTCGCTTTGACGTAGACACCCAGGTCACATGGTCGGCCCGGTGGGCGGCTACAGATCCTCTGCCATGACCTGGGCGCTGTATTCCGCAAGGCCCATGCCCGTCTACTCCTGACAGTAGTCCTCTATCTTCCGTTGCAGGACTTCCTTTTCAGCCGCGTTGAGGTGATAGGAGAGGACCGTTCCACTGCCGTCCGCCGGTGGAGTGCGATCTCTAATCGCAGACCTGACCGGATGCCATATCGTAGTTGGCGTAGACATTCAGACAGTCGCCGTTCTTTGTAGTGCAGACCTGAGTCCCGAAAACCGCATCCACGTCGAAGGACGTCTCCAGGTAAAAATTCAGGAGGCTGTCCACCTCGGAGATATCCTCCGCCTGGTATAGCATCTGTTCAAAAGAGGAGGCCCCGCACTCTCCCCGCAGGTAGGAGCGTAGGAGCCGGACGGCATCTAGGAACTCTAGAGTCCGTTCCATCTGAAGACAGGGTCCTATCCAGACTCCCGGATGTGGAAAACGGCGAACCGCTTTGCGGCCTCCAGTTCCTGCAGGGCCTGCTGATTCCCCTGCCAGAGCTTCCGGCTGACGTAGCTGTACTCCCGCTCAGGGACCAACTCATTGATGAGCAGGTCCAGATAGTCCCCGAGCTTATCCTACACGGTCTCATCCTTTAGCTGACGATTCAGCGCATCCAATCTCTCCGTCAAAGGAGAGGATAATCTCGGTCTCCTGCATTTCTGGTACCTCCTCTTAACATAGCCCTGTGTGGACCAGGCATCTTAGCTTCCTCTATCGCTTGGGGAGTGTTTTGATCCAGACCCGGCTCACAGTAAAACTCATAAGGGCCAATCCTCCAGCGAATCCCAGGCAGGTCTAGAAAGCGGTCACCAGCGCGGTTCATGATCTCCAGATCGAATTCAATGGCGTTTTCCACTCCGAAGGGCATATCCCGGCCGCTTCTGTGATAGAGCACACAGACCGCCGGCCAGTCCGCCACCTCCAGGTAACTCTGTGAGAGACCCTGTACAGTTTGGTATCCATGACCTGCTCCGGGGTTGTCACCGCACCGGAGGTACAGCAGCTTTCGCTGGGGCCCGTTTCCCAGCCCAGAAGGATGCTGGTGAACCGGATCGGCGCAATCGCCGGTGTCACGTGGGGAGTATACGCTCCGCCCGGTCCAGCACATCATCCAGCTCGTTGCTACCCGCCGCCCAAGGCAGATAGGAGGACATATCCTCCAGCAAATCCCGGACGACGGCAATCTGACGCCTGCGTCTCCGTCTGTTGTGCGTTCCAGCTCTCCTCGGTCTCCCGCCGATATTGGCCAGCTAGGTCACGTTTTTCCCCGAACAGGGGCCGCACATGTGGGAAGCCATAGTGTTCCCCCTCCGCGGTCTCATCGTACCGGCCCAGTACATCGTGGAGCGGTACATCGCACATGGTGAAGAACTCACCGCGCACTGAGCAGGTCCGTTCGGACGGATTGACAGACTCTATAACGCCGCCCCGCAGTTCGAAATCGCCGGGGCCTCCATAATGTTCTGTGCCAACGAACAGCCCGGTTTGACCGCAGTTCCACTCCCATGTGACAAACTCAACTCCGTATCTGCTGGAGTGACCGGCAAGCACAGCGCCGTTAAACTCCGCCAGAAGCTTATAGTTCTCGCCCAGTCCATTTGCTTTCAGGTCTGGGGCCTGCTCGATGAGTGTCATGTACTCCCTGACCACACCGGCAATATCTGTAACCTGGCCTCGAGCCACTTCTGCTGCAGGGTCTGTAGTATCAGCGGATGCCGCCGCCCTCGGTGAGTTGGCACAGTCGGCGGTCATTCCATTCAATTGGCAGGAGCCCTTCTCCTCGGGCTGTACCGTGTAGCCGACTTTCTGGAGAGCGATTTCAATCTCCGTAAAATAGGAGTATTGTGCGTTGTTCATGTGATTCCTTCCCTCCTTGGCTTAGCAGGTCTTTTTTATTTGCGCAAGAAATCGAAAAAACCGGTCTGTTGATTCTCTGATACCAACAAACCGGGGCTCCATTTTTCGTATTCATTTTTTCTGCTGACCAGCGCCCTTTTTGATTTGAAGAGGGCACTGATTGCCATCTGAGTTTTCAATTCTCCGAAAACCGTAGTTCAAATCCATCCAGTTTGAAAAATTCTTGTCTGGCATCTTTTTTACCTTCAGAAATTTTACAAATAAAAAGCCGCAACACCTTGGAACAGTAAGCTTACAGCCCACTATATCCAAATTGTTGCGGCTTTTTGGCAAGGGGTAACAATCCAAATCCTCTCAGGTCGTTTGCAATTTTTCTTGAGAAGCATCCAACCGGCCTTCTGGTCGGCGGCGCCTTTGCGCCGTACAAGCGTTTTGCCACAGGCAAAACCTTGACGCAGGGCGAATTCACTTCGCCCGAGCATTTCAATCACCGAAGGGTGGAGCGACCAACGGGAGCGAAACCCAAAAGAAAATGCGACTTGTCGAAACAAGTCGCATTTTCTTTTGCAAAGGACGGTTAAAATCGATATTTTGTTAAAGGTTCCGCTCTATTTCACATTTGTCATCCAATCATCCAATTCTTTCCGGGCATCTGGTAAATGAGACAGTACATGTGCAGGGTTAACACAATACATAAAACACAAGACATCTCTGGCAGTGCGTTGTTTCTCTGTTGTGGTAAGATGACTGAAGAAACTCATCTCTGGTGCTCCTTGTACATTTTCCTTAGTATGGCTTTCAGTATTCAAGACTAAGCGATACATGGAATTCTGAAAATATGCTCTTTTATTCTGATCAGGAATTAGCGCGAGAACCCGTGGATTCAGGCTAACTTTCTCGACACCCTCTTTAAATGTGAATGTTGCAAACGCTTCCAAGACTCGTCTTGTTGTGTTACCAATAGTTAGTTCCGCCGCAAAATCAGGATTACAACCATATTCATATACACAACGCATTAGCCGCGTATATTCATTATGAGACTCTGCCCTAAACAGGGTTACTGCCTTATTTAGAAGTTGGAACGAGCAGTACTCAGAGTGCTTCCCGATTCCAGCACAATTCGAAGAAATTTCAGCCAGGGCTTTCTGCAAATCAAACATCACACTCACATCATGCGTCATCATTAGGATTTTTGTTGTTGCACATGATGTAAGAACCTGATTTAGCTTATATCTTAAAAATGACAAAATTCCTACTCGATTTTCAACATCAAAACTTGAAACAGGATCATCAATAACCAAGAACATTTCATCATCGTATAGCTTTTGAAATTCTGTTCCTTTTGCAATTTCGGTAAAGAAATAGCTTAAGGCCAAAGCATTTCGTTCCCCACATGATATCTTATTCGGAGAAACATCTTTCCCATTTACTTTCAAATGGTACATTTGGTCGCTTCCAAGATATAATTGGAGTCTGGTATCACTATAGAAGATATAAGAAAGTGATTCGTTAATCTGCTCAACAGCGATTTGAAGGTTCTTTCGTTGTGCATCCAAAAGTTGACGCTCATCTAAAAGACCATTTTTAGCTTGAAGTGCCTTGGCCAACTCTTTCTCTGTGGTTTCCTTTGCTGTTCTCCGTGACATCAACGACTGATATTCAGAGTCAATTGTATAATGGGCAATCTCATCATTCAATTTCAAAAGTTCTTTCTCTGTAGTCTGCCTATTTGTAATAATTTGATTATAGGACGATCTTTTATCTTCTAACTTCACTAAAATATCATTCAGCTGTTTATATGCGGTTATTAAATCTGTGAAGGTATCATACTGTGCCAGAGAAAGGGGATTGGAAATTTTTGCTTGGACAACTTTATTGTGATTTCCAATTGCACTATTAACAGAGGATATTTGTAAGATTAATTTCCCAAAGAGTTCCAAATCCAAGACACTATAGTCCTGATAAAAATCTGCTTGGATTTCGGACAATATTAACTTTTTTAGCTCGTTGCGGTATTCCTCTACTTCGCGGTTCAAAATATTCTCAATTTGCTGTAACGATGCTACCCGATGTTCCTCAGATATTGGCTGTAAACAGGTTGGGCAAATCTTGTGCGATCTTACCGATAAGAACCCCCTTGCAGTTGAAAGCACATCAATGCCCATCGACTGAAGCAACTCCTGTTCACGCAAAGTCAATGTGGGTTTTTGTGGCACTTTTGCTAAAAGTATTTTTGCAGCTTCTACTATCTTTTCTGGAGACCCGATAGTTTGAATCTGTGAACTAATAGGTAATGCAGAGGCATCAGTACTATCAAAGACAACCAACAATTCATCAAGTTTTGCACGCGTTGTTGCCTCATCCATACGAGGTCTTAACTTACCAAGTCTATCTACTTCTATCTCTGTTACACGTGTCTTAATGTGGTTCTTTTTTATACGGAGGCCACTCATTTCAGCCCACCCGCCAGCGGCCTGTAATTTTTTAATAATTAAATTTTTCCAGTATTCTGGAGCCACCACATTAGTTGCTGAATTATACTGTTGGATAGACTCACTTTTGGAATCGATGTCAGTTTGAGCTTGAACAATCTGTTTCTCCAGTTCCTCCAACTGCTTTTCAAGTTCAACTTGTTTGCCAAATAGAACAATTGTCCCCAAACCGCTTTCCTGTACTTTTATATTTCGAGAAACATATGTTTCGTCAAAAACAAAGAATTTCTCGGCTTTCAATCCTGGCGACATTTTAATGATATCTGTTCCAACTACAGGAATTAAATCTACTGTTTTGGGTGTTGTTGACATTGCGTATTCTCTAAATCCCTGCGCAATCGTACTCTTACCACTCCCGTTAGCTCCATACACCAGTGCGACTCGGTTCTTTTTCGGTGCTTGATGAGTAGGGAACAAATCAAGTAAGGTAATCGTGTCAAAAAATGGAGATTTTATATTTATCCCCGTCATGCTGTCAATCGTTGTTGGCATCATAATCCCCTCCCCACGCATAAGTGCTTATAGGGATATTATACCAGACAGTATGCTGCAAGGATAGACTTAATTCGGGAGCATCTCGAAATATTCCACACATTGCAGTTCAATCTGTAAACTTCCATCAGACTGGACCAAAATGACATCAACCTTGTCTTTGATCTCATCTCCGTCGAATGTACTCAGTCCTACCTTCTCACAAAGGACTTCCTTGATTCTGTCCTACGATATAGAGGGCAGATCTTATATCACAACATCCACTCCATTTGTACTGTGTGTTTGATATGCCCTTTCCTCTCCTGCACCCTATCAAAAGTTTCTCGGTCAATGATGGGCTCATGAGCATTTTCCACCAAGTACATGGCAAGCTGCCCACTGTTCTTTTCTTTCTTTCCAGTCAGATAATCCGGTGTGAAGCTTTTCTGCATCAACACCTGTCCAATATACTTCTCATTACTCAGCATTCTGTCAATGGTGGAGGTACTCCACTCTGTCTTTCCAGTGACTGTCTTAATGCCATGGCTCTCCAGATATTTTTTGATCTTCCGTACCCCATTGCCTTGGATGTACAACTCAAAAATCTTTCGGACGACCTCGGCCTCCTCGGGAACGATTTGAAGCACACTGTCAGGGCCTTTGGTATAGCCAAGGAACTGGGTGTGATTGAGAAGCGTTTTGCCGCTCCTCATACGGTGACGGATGCCGAACTTGATGTTCTCACTACGGGACTGGCTTTCCGCCTGATCCAGAGCGGCATACTGGTCAATAATACTGTCGCTTACTGTCATGGTATTCAATCCTCCTGTTTCGATGTAGACACCAATATTCATCGTCCTAAGCCTCCTAATTTGTTCGATGGTTTCCAATGTATCTCGCCCGAATCGACTGAGAGACTTTAGAAGGATGAGGTCAATTTTCTTCTTCCTACAATCCCGCATCATCTGTTGGTACCCAGGTCGTTTATTTGGTCGCAGACCTGATGCGGTATCATAGTAAACTGCGACAAACTGCCAATAGGGATTCCTTTGGATGTAGTCCATGTAGAATTCGATTTGATTGTTCAAACTGTTCTGCTGTTCCTCATGGCTGGTGCTGGTACGACAGTGGGCCGCTACTCGAAGCTGCTGTGTCCAAATTGGTCCTGATTTTTGGCGCTGTGGAATCTCAATAACATTTTTGGGTATAACAAAACCTCCATGTTTCCTACTCATAATGCACATGAGCAGTATAATATGGAGGTTTTTACAAAAAGAAAAGCTACATTTCAGCCTCGTCAATAAGGCTAAAATGTAGCTTTTAACTTGGAGCAGGTGAAGGGAATCGAACCCTCGTGTTCAGCTTGGGAAGCTGACATTCTGCCATTGAACTACACCTGCAACTTGATAGCTTATATATGATAGCATAATCGTCTGTACTTTGCAAGGGAAAATTCTCATATTTTGAGGAACAATTCTTCCCCAAAATAATTGGATTATTTTGGAGTATTCCAATCTCTTTTCTTGACTTTCTCTTCTGGGCATACTATAATAAAATTATAAGCAAATAATGAGAGGAGTTATTATTATGAAATTTTATCGCTGTGAGCACTGCGGCAATATCATCACCTTTGTTCATTCCGCCGGCGTACCTGTCATGTGCTGTGGCCAGAAGATGACCGAGCTGGTTCCAGGCACCACTGACGGCGCCGCCGAGAAGCACGTACCTGTTGTGGAAGTTCAGGGCAGCACTGTTCAGGTCAAGGTAGGCTCTGTGGAGCATCCCATGCTGCCCGAGCATTTTATTCAGTTCATCGCCATCGAGACCAAACACGGCAGCCAAATCAAATATCTCCAACCTGGTGAGAAGCCGCAGGCCTCCTTTGTGCTGGCTGACGGCGATCAGCTGGTGGCCGCTTATGAGTACTGCAACCTCCATGGCCTTTGGAAAGCCTGAACCCATAGTTTCCATGAATCGCAATAGGCGGCGTGACTGTTTGTCGCGCCGCCTTTTTGTCTGCTGATTTTACGACAGCGCGGCCGCCCTGTAAGAAGGGCGGCCGCGCTATTGTCTTATTCCATAAGGATCATTCCGCCAGTTCCGTACAGAAGTTCATAAAGATCTGTGCTACCTCGGCACGGGTGGCCCCGGCGGTAGGCGCCAGGGTGTTGTTCCCCTTGCCGGACAGCAGACCGGCGTTTACCGCCCAGTCCATGGCCTTCACGGCATAGCTGGAGATGGAGGAGGC
>NZ_JACOPO010000014.1:0-18733 GCF_014287965.1 Flintibacter hominis
TTAATTGATGCAGACAAACTGCTTTACCATAAGAGAAAGGTTATGTTTTTTGGATTGGGCCAAGATGATGAGTGCTGGGGGTTCGCTGTGCCTGTGGAAGAAATTGATAAGGCTCCCACCATCGACGCCGTGCCTGTGGTCAGGTGCGCCCGATGCAGGCACGGCGAAGCATTCAAAACCTTCCCCGGCGGGATATTCTGCCCGTACATCAAGGATACGGTCCCGCCAGATTGATATTGCTACATGGGGGGAGGAAAACACCTATGACTAAGTGCTGTGCCACCTGCGCCTGGTACGAGGACTATCAGGGCGTGTGCTTCAACGGGGATTCGCCGTACTGCGCCGACTTCACGGAGCCGGATCAGCGGTGCAGGGAGTGGGAAAGGAAGGAAGAAGATTATGTTAAAAAATAATCGTCCATTTACAAACGAAAATGGATTTATTGATGCAGGCTTGATAACAGATAAGGACCCAGAAGAAATGGAAGAGGTTTTCAAATGGATACACGAAAAACTAATACCAAGAAAGACCCACTTGACTGGGAGAAGCAGTTATGGAATAAAGCACATCTTAGAGAGAGACACTGGGATTTATTTAACAAACAATGAATTCAAGGACGCAATGTTACTATGCGGTTATTCTCCGGTTGACCCAAACAAATTGAATTGGGAATATTGCATTAGCAAAAAGTCACCAGCATTTGCTTCTAGGAAAGGTGTGTGAGGACTACGATGAAGTTTCGGAACCCTGAGACGGGGGAAGTCTTTCCATTTGCGTTTCTAGCATGGAGGTCATTTTGCAAAGGGAGAAAATGCGAAGGATGCTCAATCAGAACGCCAATGCAAGAGGGCGGTTATGCGCCCCACTGCGATTATTTTATTTGCGAACACCCCCACAAAGCCGCCCGCCTGATGGGGTTCGAGGTGGTGGAGGACGAAACGGAGGACAGTATGTTTTATTCGCAATCACTGGATGTATTAAACCCGGCCAAAGCTATCAGAGAGGCACTGGAGAAGGAGGCCAACGTGGACAAGCCAAAAATTTGCGAGGTGTTGGGGGTTGAGGTAGGAGAACCGTTCTCCATTGATGGATACCCAACCGATTATGGTATGGTTCAGGTCTGTGAGGATGGTAAAATCCGGCGCGTTATTTCAAGTGCTGAATTTCCTTTTGCACAGGATGGAGAGGTGGGCCACAAAATCGGGTCCAATGCCCTGTATTATCTCCTGAACCACCCCGACCGCATCATCCGCAAACCCCGCTTCACCCAGCAGGAGGTGGAATCAGCAAAGATAATTAGCGTGCTGTTCCCCGAAGCAACACACATTGAGCGGTTGCGAGGCAGTAAAGTTTTAGGCATAACTGGAGCCGAAGATGGGTGGATTGCAGATATTGAAAGCTCGCTATTTCCAGAAATCAAGTCAGGTCAGTCCGTTACCCTTGACCAGATCATCGGAGGTGCGGAATGAGCGAAGTAATTATTACCAGTACATGGGGCCATGAAGACGACCAGCAAGCCAAAGCTGACGCAGGGAAGCCTCGACCCACGCTTACTCCTGTTAGTCTAATCGATGCTGTGACAGCGGTCCGCATGTACGGGAACGAAAAGTATCACGACCCGGAGAACTGGCGGCAGGTGGAGCCGCAACGGTACCGGGATGCGCTCTACCGGCACTGGCTAGCCTATCTCAAAGGGGAGAAGTGCGATCAGGAGAGCGGCCTTCCGCACCTGTGGCATTTGGCCTGTAATGCGGCGTTTTTGATTGAAATGGAGGGCTCCATCCACGACGGGGAGGGCGGACATTGAAGCCAAATGCTTTGATATCCAAGATAGAGGCCAAGTATAACGCCCTTTTCCATTTGAAAATGGACATGCTGATGCAGATGGGACAAGATGCTGCCATGATTGCCGCTCACGAGGTCCTCCAGCTTGGCCCCGGTAGGTCTGAGGCTTTCTGCACCGCATACATAGAAGCTATGAACGGTATGGCACGGATGGTCTGTGAGGATCAGCAGGACGATAGCGAGTTCGTCTACGCAAAAGCAAAGATTGACGAGCAGATCAGGGCCATTGTTGGAGATGACCTGTTTAAACCCTGGGAGGAGAGATATGGTCGAAATCTGTAACAAGGAGAAAACCTGCGTCTACTGGCGAGGTATCAATAATTCCAAGGATGCGCCCTTTTGCAACCATCTATTAGATACCGGATGCCGTAGAGTGGGAGACGTGGACCACTGTGAATCCAAGGAAATAGGAAAGCGGAGAAAAAGAGTATCCTTTGACTGCCCTCTGGAACAGCAGGGATTATAAGGATGGTGATAGGATGGACGAGTTTCCAGAGCGGCTAAGAAGGTTAAGGGAGTCTATGAGGCCGGTCAGGAGCATGACGGTTACATCACAGCTAATGGGGTTAAGCCCTGATGCATTACGAAAATATGAGAGAGGGGAAGTGGAGCCAAAAATGACAGCCCTAAAGCTGATTGCGGCATATTATCACATTAGCCTCGATGAACTCTGCAAAATGGAGGAAGAGTAAGCCCTAAACTTTCATAATCTCATAGAAAATATTGCAAATTCATAAAGTTTTATGAGTGAGCAGAAATATGTATGCCACAATGGGAGTGTGGGAGCGTATGCCCCTGCGCTCCCATTCGCTTCTTCTATTTCCTCCTCAACCCCGGCGCTTGCCGGGGTACATACGCCGCACGGCAGAACCAGCCCAAGAATCCGGGCCGGAGGGCCTCGCCCTCCATGCGGCGTTCATTCCAAGGTGCGCCTATAAGTTAGTCGTAGTGATGGCGCACAAAAACCTCCTGGCGGTCAAGGAACCCCGGCAGTGTCTACGAGCGCACGGGTACCGAACCAGGGGCCGCAGAGGTACAGACCTGGAGGCAGATAAGACCAGGCGGATGTTTCTAAGCGGCAAAGCGCAGGGATGCCTTTCGAGGCTGCCCCTGCAAAGTAGACCGCCCCAAAGTACACGGGGATGACGCTGGAAAGACAGCATCTGCGCTCCCGGCCCAGCGGCATTGCGACGCTGCATCCTAGGTGGCTGGACCGCAAAGCGCTCACCCGCTGAAAACTGCCTGCATTAGTACGGGTGTGACAATCTAAGCTGATGAGCGCACATGTGATACTAGGCATTATAGGCAGACGGGTTATCCTAGTTTAACGTCCTCTGCCGAAATTGTGTGACTGGGGGCAACATGGGAAAGGCGAAGCGCAAGCCAAGACCTTCTATGCCTGACTGGTACTGGTGGGGGCAGGACGGGTGCTGGTTTTGTAAAAACAAGAACAACTGCAATCAGTGCAAGGCTAACAGGAGTGCGTCCAAACAGTTCCCCAAGCTGAAAAGAAAGCGAGATAAAATAGCTGAAAGCAGATTTTATGATGGGCTGGTGTAAAGTTTGTGGATGTGTTTATGATCATTGCAGAATTTATCTGCCTTGTTCTTATGATTGCAAATGCTTATTTAGCCTTCAAAGCGAAGGAAAAAGATGACCTGATTGGAATGGTCTGGAACTTGTCTTTTATGATTTTTATGAGTACCTGTATCAGATAGTCAAAAATATGCCGAGTGCTGTAGCAGAAGGCCGGACCGCAGCCATGGGAACGGCGGCGAGGTCGTGGCGGCTCATTACCGCCTCTCGGCTCCAGAGAAGTCCGGTGTATGCCGGACAAAGCATCATCCATGTGGTGGTGCTTTATATGCCGCTCCTCGCCGCATGAGGCGGGCGGTGGCACCATTGAGCAGGCAGTGAATAAGAGTAGGCATCAAGGAAGAACAGACCGCTTGAGCCGAAGCCGCTGACGTAGAGGTCTGGTGAGGTCAGCAATGCTCAAACAGGCCCGCGGAAGGGGTATATATGCCGTGCCTCGTTGCGGGAGATGGGGGCGGGACAGAAAGGTGGTGAGCCCATTGTGGCGAAAGGCAAATATCAACGGTGGCTGGAGCCGGATGGGCTTTTGCTGCTTGAAGGATGGGCACGAGACGGGCTGACAGATGAACAGATCGCCCACAATATGGGGATTACTGCAAAAACATTATATGAGTGGAAAAATGCTCATAGTGAGATTTGTGAGGCCCTAAAAAAAGGAAAAGAAGTCGTTGACTACCAGGTTGAAAACGCTCTGCTGGCATCTGCATTGGATGGTAACACCACGGCACAGATTTTTTGGCTGAAAAACAGACGGCCGGACAGGTGGAGGGACAAGCCCATCGAAAAAACAAGTGAGGATATGGAAGTCAAGGTGGTCATAGATGTCTGAGGTGCGCTTATCTACTGTACTTGGTCCCGCATTTCATTTGCTGGCCCGTGATGTATTTCAGCACGGACATACACACTACGACCTGTCCGGTGGCCGAGGCTCACTGAAATCCTCCTGTGTGTCCTTACTAGTTCCGCTGCTGCTGATAAACAACCCAGGGACTCACGCCCTTGTGCTCCGAAAGGTAGCTAATACGATTCGAGACAGTGTATACGCACAATATCTCTGGGGCATTGGAGAGCTTGGAATGGCAGCATACTGGGATGCAAAGGTGCAGCCTATGGAACTGATTTATAGGCCAACCGGCCAGAAAATTATGTTCCGGGGCGCGGATGATCCCATGAAAATCAAGTCTATCAAGGTTCCCTTTGGCTATATCGCCGTCACCCATTTTGAGGAGAAAGATCAGTTCGCTGGTCGGGCTGAGATCCGAACTATACTGCAATCTACCATGCGAGGTGGGTCGGAGTTCTGGAATTTTGAGAGCTACAATCCACCAATCAGCCGGGATAACTGGGCCAATAAGGACAGTTTGGAGGAGCGGGTGGACAGACTGTGCCACAAGAGTACATACCTTGAGGCCCCGCCAGAGTGGCTGGGAGCGCAGTTCCTGGCGGAAGCCGAGCACCTGAAAGCAACAGATGAGCGGGCGTACCGTCATGAATATCTAGGTGAAGCTGTTGGAACTGGCGGGAACGTATTCGAAAACCTTGAGCTGCGGGAGATCACAGACAAAGAGATTGCGTCTTTTGACAAGATTTATCAAGGTGTGGACTGGGGATGGTTTCCTGACCCCTTTGCCTTTATCCGCCTCCACTATGATCGGGCCAGAGAGGCGATTTATCTGATGGACGAGATATACCAAAATAAGCTGACCAACGAGGCGAGCGGGAAGTTGATTCTTTCCAAAGGGTACAAGGACGCTTACATTACCTGCGACAGCGCAGAGCCTAAATCATCAGCAGACTACCGGGCGATGGGGCTCCCAGCCAAAGAAGCAATTAAAGGCTCTGGGAGTGTAGAGTACGGCATGAAGTGGCTCCAGAGGCGGAAGATTGTCATTGACCGCAGAAGAACGCCAAATGCATACAACGAGTTTGTGAATTATGAGTATGAGCGAAATAAGGACGGAGAAATTATCAGCGGTTATCCTGATGAGAACAATCACCTGATTGACGCTACTAGATATGCCCTGGAGAGAGTATTCCGAAGGATGGGAATAACGGCATGAATATTACAGAAAAACTGAAAGAGCTTGGTTACTCCACGGTGCCGGAGGAGTTTTACACAAAAGTGCAGGAGTGGAAGTCCTGGTATGTGGGCGACGTAAAGGGATTCCACAGGTACAAGGTCCACAACGGGGCTAGTGTGGTTCGGTGCAAGCGGTACACTCTCAATATGGGCAAGAAAATCCCGGAGGATTGGGCGAACCTACTTATGAACGAGCGGGTTGAAATCACTCTGGAGGGCCAGCGGGAGCAGGACTTCATTGACCGTGTGTTCACCGAAAACAATTTCCTGGTCAAAGCAAACGAGATGCAGGAAAAGGCGTTTGCCCTTGGAACAGTAGCCTTTATCCCCAGGGTTGTGGGCATGGAGGCCACGGAAGAAGGGCCTGTCCCCGGAAGCGCCGACGGAATTGTGATGGACTATGTGACCGTAGAGCACATTTGGCCGCTGGCATGGCGGAATGGAATCATTACGGAGTGCGCTTTTGACAGCATCGTTACCATCAATGGAGAGGACTACTGCTACCTCCAGATCCATCACAAGGTCAACGGCCTGTACGACATTGAGAACCGGCTCTACCGATACCGGAACAAAAATGTGGATGCGGAAGTTTTACTGGCTGATGTGTCGGGCTTTGAGCGGGTTCCACAGGTGGTACATACTGGGTCGGACCGTCGGCAGTTTGTCATTGACCGGCCCAACATCGCCAACAACTACGACGATAATATTCCTCTTGGCATCTCTGTGTTTGCCAACGCCATCGACGTGCTCAAGGGCGTGGACGTGGCTTATGACAGCTATGTAAACGAGTTCATCCTGGGGAAAAAGCGTATCATGGTAAAGCCATCAGCTACAAAGGACATGGATGGAGAGCCGTTTTTCGACCCAGACGACCTGACATATTATGTGCTCCCGGAGGATACGGACAATAACGGGATCATCACCCCCATCGATATGACCCTTCGGACGCAGGAGCACAATACAGGAATCCAGGACCAGCTCAATTTGCTGTCCAGCAAGTGCGGCTTCGGAGAGAATCATTACAGATTCGACCAGGGTAGCGTGGCCACAGCGACGCAGGTCATCAGCGAAAACAGCACCATGTTCCGTACGATCAAGAAACATGAAATCATTCTGGAGCAGGTATTGACCGAGCTGTGCCGGATCATTCTCCGCCTGGGAAACACGGCCATGAATGCCGGACTGAATGAGGACGTGGAGATTTCCATTGACTTTGATGACTCCATCATCGAGGACAAGCAGTCTGATTTTGCCAGGGATATGCAGCTTCTGAACGCCGGTATCATGAATGACTGGGAGTTCCGGTCTAAGTGGATGAACGAGGACGAGGCCACGGCAAAGAAGATGCTTCCAAAGATGGAGGATATGACTACGGAACCGCAGAATGAGGTGGAATAAATGAAATACAAGAAAAAGCCTGTTGAAATCGAAGCATTCCAATATGACGGAGATTTGATGGACTCAAATGGAAAGTATTATGTGCCTGATTGGGCCGTGAACGCATTTGAAAATCATGTAATGTTTTACGATTCTTTAGCTAGTGGTTTTCCGCCTTGTGAGCTGTTCATAAACACATTAGAAGGAGTTCATCATGTCTCTGTTGGAGACTATATAATCAAAGGAATCAAGGGAGAATTGTATCCATGTAAGCCGGATATTTTTGAACAGACCTATGAGTTGGTGGTATAATGCCCCGCTATCCATTCCAACCGGATACTTTAGACGCCCTCCCCGAAGAACTGGCCAAACTATACCGCAGTCTGGAAGCAACCCTCCTTGAAGAAATATGCTCCCGGCTGAAACTGGCTGGCGAGTTGAACGAGGTCACGGTGCAGGACATCCGGGCGCTTCGCTCCCACGGCATCAGCCTGGAGGAAATCGAAAAGGCCATCCAACGCACCGCCAACATCAGCCAGCGTGACCTTAAAAAGCTGCTGGACGACGTAGTAGAGCGTAACCAGCGGTACTACCGAGAGGTCATAGACCTTGCGGGGGTGACGGCACCTGAAATGCTTGTGAGTGTCACCGAGATTGCCGCCATCATGGCACAGGCACAGCGGGAGGTTGGAAACCTAACCCGCTCCATGGGATTTCTGGTGGACAATGGGCGGACGATGCTGAAGCCTGCAAAAGCCTATCAATGGGCGCTGGACAATGCGGAGATGCAGATCACGAGCGGGGCCATCTCTTACAATCAGGCCATCAAAAGCGCCGTCAAACAGCTTGCGGACAGCGGTATCAAGATCGTGGATTACGAGAGCGGACACCGAGACCAAATTGACGTGGCTGCCCGTCGTGCAGTGATGACAGGCGTATCCCAGCTCTGTGCCAAGTACACGGAGCAGAGTGCTGAATATCTGGAAACACCTTATTTTGAAGTGTCCGCCCACATCGGGGCACGGGATAAGGGTGTCGGCTGGCAGAACCACAAGTTATGGCAGGGCCGTGTGTACTCTGTCAGAGCCGGAGACAAGTATCCGAACATCTACGAGGTGTGCGGCCTTGGTTATGTGGATGGACTGGAAGGAGCCAACTGCCGTCATATCAGGACTGCATTTGTGGATGGTGTGATGGAGCGCACATACACCGATGAGGAGCTGGCCCACATTGACGACGGCCACGACGTTGACTTTGAGGGTAAGCACTATACAGCCTATGAGGCTACCCAGAAGCAGAGGCAAATCGAGCGGACCGTCCGCAAGCTGAAGCGGGAACAGACGGCATACAAGGCCGCAGGGCTGGAAGAGGACGCTCAATCGGTGACAGCCCGCATTCGGCGGCTAAACGCAGAATATAAGTCGTTCAGCGAGGCGGCGGGGTTGCCGTTGCAGCGGGAGCGGATGAAGGTTACCTATACCGATGTGGCATCTGAGCAAATGGCTTCAGCCCTCAAAATACAGCGCGATGCGGAAGCACCGATCAGGCAGGCAATCCAAAGCGGTGAGTATCCGTTGGGAATCAATCCAGAGAAACAAGCGCGGCATATGGCTGGTATGGCTATACCGGGTAGAAGTGTAATAACGGTTTCTATGGAGGAGTTACAAGCCATCATAAACGCAAAGGCAGGTAGCGGGAAAATCAATTTTACAGATGATTTTAAAAAGTGGAAAAATACAGAAATTATTGATGCCGGGAGAGAGATTGGATATACAATCAATAGAAACGGTGATATAATAATTGCAAGAAGCATCAAAATCCATTATAGCAAAAGCGGAACTCATGGCGTTCCATTTTCGGGAAGGTGGAAAAAATGATAATTGAAAATCCTGAGATTTACTTCGGAAAGAAAATTAAAGTTTTTTCCACAAGCGGGCGCATGACGATTGGGGAGCTCTATGGGTATGATTACGACTTTGACGATGATGGAAATGAGTTTCTGGAGTTCGACGTAGAGAATGAAAACGGTTTGCTGATTGGATTTACGGAAGATGAGATTAAACGCATCGAAATTGTCGGGGGAAGAGAATGACAAAAAAGATCAACGGAAGAATGTGGTACTGCTGCCCGCACTGCGGGAAAGCACTTTTCCCAATCCGGCCAGATACGAAGGTACAAAACATGCCATTCCGATGCAAAGCATGTAAGCACGATATCGAAGTGAATATTGCATAGAGCCAAGAGCCTGTGAGCCAAGAGCCATTGAACCGGTTACGAACTGTAACGGTTTGATGGCTCTTTCTATTTTGCCGAGAGGCGTAAAACCGCAGGGCGACGGCCCTGACAATAAACGGAGGTATTTATGAGCGAACCTATCAATAACCCTACCCCGGCCCCTGCGCCGGAGCCCGCCCCTGAGAAAACCTTCACTCAGGCGGAAGTGGATGCCATGATTGGCAAGCGGCTTGCAAAAGCCATGAAGGGGATGCCCAGCGAGGAAGAACTGACTGCCTACCGCACTTGGCAAACTGGACAGGCTGGTGAGAAAGAACGCTGGGATAAGCTGACCGGCGAGCGGGACACCCTCTCCGGCAAACTGACCGCCGCAGAAAGCGAGCGGGACCAGTTGAAACGGGAACTGTACGTTCTGAAGAAGGGCCTGACCGGCGAGGAAGCGGAGTTTATCGCCTTCAAGGCTGGGAAGATGGTGGACGATAAGACCACATTTGAGCAGGCCGTGGACGCTCTGACCGCTGACCGCAAAAAGACCACTTTTGACTGGACCGCTCCTGTGGGTGGCGGAAGCTCCAAAACAGGAGAAAACGACCTGATGAATGCCCTGATTCGGGGCGCACTGAAATGAAAGGAGAACCTAAATGGCTGTTGATATTATTGATAGAAGTAAACTTTCCGGGCTTATTCCTGAGCCCGTGACCCGTGAGATTATCCAGGGAGCCGTAACGGAGTCCGCCGTGCTGCGGATGGCCAGACGGCTGCCCAACATGACCAGTAAGACCCAGACCCTTAACGTGCTGGACGCACTGCCCACCGCCTACTTTGTGAACGGAGAGGCGACGACTGGAGCGGCTGACTCCAAGGCATCCCTCAAAAAGACCACCAACATGGCGTGGGATAAGAAGAAAATCTACGCCGAGGAGATCGCTGTCATCGTCCCCATCCCAGAGGCAGTGCTGGATGACAGCGACTACGATATCTGGAGCCAGGTACGGCCCCGCCTCCAGGAAGCATTCGGCAAGGTCATCGACGCCGCCATCCTGTACGGCACGGACAAGCCCACATCCTGGCGTGAGGGCTTGGTTCCTTCGGCTACTACTGCAAACGCTGTTGTGACTGCTACCAGCGATATTTTCAAGGACATCATGGGTGAGGGCGGTGTGATCGCCAAAGTGGAGGAGAGCGGCTATATCCCCAACGGTGTGATGGCTGCTATCCAGATGCGGGCCAAGCTGCGCGGCCTGGTGGACAAGAACGGTCAGCCCATTTTCAAGACCGATATGCAGGGTGATACCCGCTACGCGCTGGATGGTATGTCCATGTACTTCCCTGTCAACGGCGCATTTGACCCGGAGGAATCCCTGGCCATTGTGGGCGACTGGAGCCAGTTGGTCTATGCCATCCGGCAGGATATGACCTTCAAGATCTTTGACAGCGGTGTGGTGCAGGACCCCACTACCGGAAACATCCTTTATAACCTGATGCAGAATGACATGGTGGCTCTCCGTGCCGTCATGCGGCTGGGCTGGGAGATCCCCAATCCCATCAACGCCTATAATGCGGGGCTGGAAAATGCTTTCCCTTTTGCTGTCTACGAGCCGGCGGGGGGTTAAGCGCGCGCCTCTCGGGGCTGACGATTGGCGCGCTGACACTAACTCCGTCGTTTGACCCAGATGCGACGGAGTATACAGCCAACACGACAAACGCCACCAACACCATCACCGCAACGCCAGAGGATGACGAGGCGACAGTAACCATCTTGAATGGCGAAACGCCCGTAAGCAATGGCGCGGCGGCTACCTGGGCAGAGGGGGCAAACACAGTTACTATCACAGTGAAAAACGGGGCGGCGCAGAAGGTTTACACCGCTACCGTCACGAAATCAACCTGAAAGAAGGCTCTGTAATGGCTTACGCAGACTATAGGTATTACATAACTACATACCTGGGGACAGCCATTCAGGAGGCCGACTTTCCCCGCCTGTCCCTGCGCGCGAGCTCCTTCCTGGATTACTACACGCAGGGCCGAGCGGCCCGTAATGCTGGCCTTGATGCGCTGAAAATGGCTTGCTGCGCCGTTGCGGAGCAGTATCAGGCCATTGATGCCGCCCAAGCGCTGGCGCAAAAGGCTCTGTCCGCCTCCGTGAAATCCGAGGGAGAACTGCAAAGCCAGAGCGTTGGAAGCTGGTCCAAGACCTACCGAAGCGGCGGGGACAGCGCACAACAGGCCCTGTCCTCCGCCCGGGCGGCGCAAGCCTCCCTTGGGGCTATCGCCCAGCAATATTTAGGGGCTACCGGCCTCCTGTACAGAGGGAGGGGGTGCGGATATGGATATGTTCCCCCATACTGTGACGCTCTATAACATTTCCGAGGACAGCGAATATCACATTACCTCCAATATCACGCTTCTGCAAGGAGTTCTGCTAGACGCTTCGAAAGGAGTTAATGTCAGGACGAGCGGTATCGAGGGAGCGGATGCCGTAAATTTATATATCCCTTTCTCTGTTTCTGCTCTGGATGGAATGAGTGGAAAAAAGAAGCGTTATGTTGGGCCGAAAGAGTACATGGAGTCAGAAAATAAAGATGAGCTCTGGACTCTGGAGCCTGGAAACAAATGCTTTTTTGCGAAAGGCAGGATTTTAAAGCCAGGCAATGACTTTCAGACCATCAACAGAGAAAACGATGATGTGTACCGTGTAACAAAGGTAGATGAGAAGGACTTCGGCGGCGAAATGTCCCACTGGGAAGTGGGTGGAGCCTGATGGTCAAGTTTGATATTCAAGTTGACATCCAGTCTGACGTTCTGGCAGAGCCAGCCAGCAGAGCGGAGCACATCCTGGCGCTTCAAATCAAAAAGGATACAACGCCCTTTGTACCTGCTTTGACCGGCTCATTGTCTACCCGGACAAGGGTGGAAGAAGGAACTGTAATCTATCCAGGTCCATACGCGAGATATCTCTACTACGGAAAATTGATGGTGGACCAGGAAACCGGGAGCAGTTACGCCACGAAGGGCAAGAGCAAGGTCAAGACGGACAAGGATCTGGTGTTTAACCAAGCCATGCACGTTATGGCACAAAGCCATTGGTTTGAGGCTTCTAAGGCACAAAACCTGAAGAGATGGATTGATGTGGCGGATAAGGCGGTGAAAGATGAGCTTAACCGGAAATAAAAGGAAAAGCCCCGTTTCTGGAGAGGAACAGGACAAGGTATCCAGAGCTGTCCTCCAATGCTTGAACCGATATCCGCAAAAGCCAGTGGATAAAATTGAATTTGAATCTCTGGACCCGGACGAGCCAGGTATGGCGCTGTCTGTGATACAGGGAGCCTATAAGGTGGAGGAGTATATCAACGGGTCCTACCTGGCGGAATACCAGTTCAAGATCATCTACCGTCTGCAACCTGACGGGACAGACGGGAGGCTGAAAGCCGACGAGAGCTTGAACCGGATGGCGGATTGGCTGACCCAGCAGACAGAAACCATTGATCTGGGCCAGGGAAAAACAGTGAAGGACTTGGTATGTAACTCCCGCTCCTCCCTGTTTGGACGATACCAGGACATGAGCGAGGACCATCAGATCCTGATGTCCATGACTTACGAAGTCCAGTAAAAACCTATTTGCACCTCGACAACTTCATATTGAGATAGCGGAAATTTTGGTGAAAAGGCCGCTCCCCAAAATAGAGAGCGGCCAAAATCATGATTCGCTTTTTGGAGAGTACCCAGAGCGGGCAAATACGTTCAGCAAGTCCCCATAGATAACGGAGTTACAGTAAAAGCCAAAGGTGAAGCCGAAGTTTGAAACTGGGTCAGAAAGGTGCATATAAGCCATCCCAGCCACTTCCTGTTCAAATTCCTGTGTGGTGCTGCTGATTTGTTCAGAGCCCTTTGCTCTTCCCCCACCCCTGCTCTGTGATACCTCTGATGTTTTTTTGTTTCCGGTTCCCACCAAAGCACCAACTAAGGTCCCGGCCCCTGGGAGGATCGCTGTTCCGACAGCAGCGCCAATTAATCTTCCAGTCCGTTTGTCACGGCCATGGCTCTGTGTGACACTTGAACTTCTGCTTTTTTCATTGTATTTTGTGACACCGGACGTAGTCGTAACGGTTTGATATCTAGGCCCTTCCCACTGAAACTCGGTGATTTTATAATGGCCTTCTATGTCATCAAAATAAATAAAGCCATCGTCGTTGACACGAAGGACCACAAAATGGTCTTTTGGCTTTAAGAAAAAGTTTTGTTTCCCAGATGTTACAGAAAGCTGGACCTGGAGTTCGTTGGACCGTATTTTTCGCACTTCAGCCGCACTTTTGAAAGAATCGAACAACGACATAATATCCCCTCCATTACACAAACTTCTACCCAGAAGATACCATATCATAGAAAAAAAGTCACGAAAAAATTTCCTTGCCCCCTTTATCCCATCAAAGTTCCCGCTATCTCAATATGAGGTGGCGGGGATTTTTATTTAAAAAGGAGAATTTGGTATGGCAACCGAAAAAATCAAACGACCTCTGATCGCGCATTTTTTGGATACATCAAAATCCGCAACATACGAGGATGCCGAATGGTCCCGTATCGGGGTTAACGTGACAGAAGCATCGACTGAGTACAATCCACAGTCTGAAACCAGCCAAGATATTATTTCGGATTCTGCGTCCACAGAGATCACGGGATATCAGCCGACTATGCCAGTCAGTCAACAGTGTACTAAGGGAGATCCTGTATTTGAACTAGTTACAGAACTTCGCCGCAAGCGGGCTACTCTGGCGGAGTCGAATTCCTGGCTTCTGAATGTAGACCTGTGGGACGTGACCGGAGAAGACGTAAGCGCCACCTATAAGGCAGAGGTACAGAAGGTATCCATTCAAGTGGACACATATGGTGGAGCTGGCGGTGAGGCTCCTGTTCAGGAGTACACCTTGAATTTTATCGGAGATCCCATTCCTGGTACCGTCAAGATTACAAGCGGAGATCCGGTATTTACTGCTGATTCCGCCGTTGTGTAAGGAGGAGACTAGATGGAGAACAAGATAAGAGTCGCCTCCGGTGTAAAGAAAATCGAGGTAAATGACGATGGGGAGTTTATCTCGTTCCCCGTTTCCGATGACAACTTCGTTGTCCGCTTCTATCACCTGATGGATGGGATCGGGGAGCGGGCCAAGGAGATCGGGAGCGAAATTCCGGAAGATATTACTGGAAAGATCGAGGCGATGGAAAAGGTCGTCGCGGTGGAGAAGGAAACAAAGCGGGAAGTGGACGAGCTTTTTGGGGATGGCACCTGCCGAAAGGTATTTGGCGATATCCTTCCGAGCATGGACTTGTTTGTGGAGTTTTTTGGATCACTGCTTCCGTTCTTTGAGGAGTACAAGCAGGACCGAATGAGAAGGATGGGGAAATATGGGGCAGAGCGCACAGGCTCCAGCCTTTAATATCCTGCTGGACAGGCTGCCAGATAGTTACCAAGGGTGGCTAATCCGCACAGATTACCGGATTGGGATACAGATCGCTCTCTGCCTGCAGGACGAGGAGCTTACCCAGGAGGAACGTGTTACGGAGGCTGTTTATCTTCTGTTTGGAAATGGACAGCCCCCCCTCCAAACAGCAATGGATGGTATTGCGTGGTTTTTACAATGTGGACAGCCAAAGCGGGAGGATGTTCCGGCGACTACCTCCTCACAACGGTTCTGGTTCGACTTTGACCACGCCAGAATATGCGCTTCGTTCCAAAAAACGTTTGGGGTGAAATTGCACAGGGAGAATCTACATTGGTTTGAGTTTATGTCCATGCTGGATTGTGTGGATGAAGATTCTTCCCTATCCAATGCCATCCAGCTCCGTGGAACGGACACCTCCAAAATGAAGGGAAAGCAGAAGCGGGATACAGAGCGGGCCAAACGGCTGCTGACACCGCCAGTCCATTATTCTGAGAGCGAGCAGGAAGCGATAGACGAGTTTTTCTCCAAGATAAAATGAACTGCCAGAACGAGGTGAGGACCAATGGCAGATAGATATGATGGCAGTGTACGCATCAAGGCGGAAGCTGACACTACCCCGGCGGAAAAACAACTTAAAAAGCTTCAGGAGAAGTTGGTCAAACAGACAGAACAGGTGGACAAGCAGGCCGCCGCTGTCAGAAAGCTGAAAGAGCAATACGACCAATTGTCCGCTGGAAAAACGGCCCCGAAAGGGGTGAGCCAGATGGAGCGGGATCTGAAAAAGGCCCAGGCGGAGGCCGCCAGGCTTGATGCTGAGTTTCAGAAGATCAACACCATGGCTGAATTTGACCGGCAGGCATATGGAAAGGTGGACCCAGGTCGGGAAAAGGAATTGAGCGAGGTCGCCCAGCGGCTGGCCCAGGCGGATGCCAATGTGGATGAGTTGAGCCGGAAGCTGGAGCGGCTTCGGGTGAACCCGTCGGCATCCGAGGACGCAAAACGTCTGGAGGAGAGTTTAAGAGCGGCGGAAAAAAGGCTGGAGGAGCTACAAGCTGCCGCCGCAAGCACCAAGAGCCAGATATCCGACTTGAGCGCACAGACCACGGGAGGCTTTGCCAAAGCGGGAACCCGTTTGAAATCTTTTGCGAAACAGTTGGGCAGTGGAGTGACAGGAGCAGCCAAAAAAGCCGGACAGGCAGCCGGATGGCTGAAAGAAAAAATAACTGCTCTTGGCCGGGAAAAGGGCTTTGATAAGGCCGGAAAATCGGCACAACGATTTTCCACACGCCTAAAATCTATCGTGGCCGGAGCCCTGTTTTTTAATATCATCAGCCGGGGGCTAACGGCGCTGACGCAGCAAATCGGGAAATATCTGACTGCAAACCAGCGGTTTTCTGACGCTCTATCCGGCATTAAAAGCAATTTGCTAACAGCATTTCAGCCAATCTATGACACAGTTATGCCAGCTCTAAACACGCTGATGGAAGGTTTGGAGCGTGTCACGGCACAGATGGCGGCCTTTATCGCCTACGTCTTCGGCACAACGGCCCAGCAGGCGCAGGAGAACGCCGACGCTCTGTATGACCAGGCCAACGCCACTGAGGAAGTTGGAAAAGAGGCAAAGAAGGCGGAAAAATATCTGGCCTCCTTTGATACCGTTGAAAGGATCGGAAAAGAGGAGGCTGGCAGCGGGAATACCGTGTCCGGGCCAAAATTTGACACAGATTTCTCCAAGGTGGAACTACCCCAATGGTTAAAGGATTTTTGGAAGGTATTTCAAGATAGCTGGGAGCAGTACGGCGCAACCACTCTACAGGCTTTTCGAGACGCTCTGTCTTCCATTGGCGAGCTGCTTTCCGCAATCGGCGCTTCCTTTATGCAGGTTTGGACAGGAGGGCAGGGCCTTGACTTTCTGAATCTCATTCAGCAGGGCCTACAAGTCATTTTGGGCATCGTAGGGGATATCGCCTCCGCCGTTATGGCCGCATGGAACAGCGGGACCGGGCAGGCGGTATTGGACGCCCTGTTCTATATGCTCAATTCGATTTGGAAGCTGATCATTAGTGTCGGGCAGTCTTTCCGGGAAGCCTGGAATGATGGAAGCGGGGTGGAAATATGCAATACGATCCTAGACATTATTCGAAACATCTTCGAGATTGTTGGAAATCTGGCAAACCGGATCAGAGAGGCGTGGGAAGAAAATAACAACGGAGTGGCCATCTGGAGTGCGATCCTAGACATTGTCCAGGATATCCTAGACTCCTTTGACGAAATCACAGCAGCTACATCGGAATGGGCAACACAACTAGACCTGACTGGAATCGTAGAAGGGGTCAGGTCATTTTTAGAAGCATTGGAGCCTCTGATTGATTTGCTTCTTGGTGGTTTTAGCTGGGCATGGGAAAACATTTTACTTCCGCTGGCAAATTGGGTCATAGAAGATGCTGCGCCTGCGGCCATCAATGTACTTACTGAAGCAATTAAGGGGCTTTTCGATGTTCTTCAAGAGTTGCAGCCTATTTTCATGAATATATGGGAGATCGTGCGCCCCGTAGCGGAGTTCCTTGGAAAAGCCTTTGTGCAACACCTGGTTGCCTTAGCCGGTGGAATTGAGATTATCTGTACCGCAATCGCTGCATTCCTAGATTTGTTAAATCAGCTTGCTGACTTGGCTTTTCAGTTTGGACAATGGGTTGGTGGAGGCATATCTAGCCTGCTTGGAATTGGGAGTGGAAAAAACGCCCGTACAGCAGCTATTTATACACAACGGGATATCATGAGTGCATATCCCCACCTAGCCTCTGGCGCTGTAATCTCTCCTAATAGTGAGTTTCTGGCGGTGCTTGGAGATCAGCGTAGCGGAACGAACATCGAAACGCCTTTGGCGACGATGAAACAGGCATTTATGGAGGCCATCTCCGAGATGGGAGGAGTTGGGGGAGAAACGGCGGTCAACATAACTTTTGACGGGTCGCTCGCACAGCTTGCTAGAATTTTGGAACCAAAAATCAGTGTTGAGAGCGCCAGAAAGGGCCCGTCCCTGGTAAGCGGAGGTGTGTTCTGATGGCGGGTCTGTTTACTGTAGACGGAGTTTCCTATAAGGTTCGGGTCCCGGCAGGAGGGCTGACACGGAGCTTCCAGGTCCTGGACGGGAAAAACGCCGGACGGCTCCTGTCCGGGACCATGGAACGGGATATCATCGGGACGTTCTACAACTATCAACTACAGATTGAGCGGGAGGGGGCGAGCCTTGAGGAGTACGACCAGCTCTATGAAGTCATCTCCGCTCCAACTAGCTTCCACTCTGTCACCTTCCCATACGGACAGAGTACGCTAACTTTCCAAGCGTATGTCACGGAAGGGAGCGACAACCTGCTGCGTCAGTCTGGCGGAAAAAATTATTGGACAGGATTAACCATCAAGTTTGTGGCTAAGAGCCCGGAAAGGACATGAGATGGGGAATAACAAGATTAGATATCTGGATCATGTCTTTGGGGAAGAAGATGACATCAAAAAGGGAAACTGTTATTTGGTCGGTACACTGTTGGGAGATTCTTTGTCCATTAACACCCTGGAATTTGACGTGGAGAGTGACGATTCCACACTAACACAGTTCAAACGAAATGACCCGGTTATCTATGAGCACAATGGAAAACAGATCGGCATTTTCTATGTGCAGAACATCGAGCGGATTGGCGCTACTACATACTCCTTTTCGGCTGTTTCCGCCTTGGGCATTTTGGCTGAAGGAAAGCACTACGGCGGGATATACACGGGTCAGACAGTTGCCGAAATCCTCCCAGATATCTGCGGGACCGTGCCCTATGAAATCAAAACCAATCTGACGGAAATCAAGCTGTATGGGTGGCTGCCCATTGCATCGCCTAGGGATAATTTGGCACAGGTGCTGTTTGCCATAGGAGCCGTGATAAAGACTGATTTAGGCGGGGTGCTGCGTATAGAAAGCTTATGGGATGGGATATCCGGTGAGTTGACGCAGAACCAGATGTACGAGGGACCGTCCGTTAAGTATGATTCCGCTGTAACCCAGGTGGTAGTCACAGAGCACCAATATGTGGAGGGCGGAGAGGAAACCAAGCTGTTTGAAGGAACTGCCCAGCAAGGGGATATTATCACATTTAATAGCCCGATGTATGAGTTA
>NZ_JACOPO010000015.1:0-16595 GCF_014287965.1 Flintibacter hominis
CTGGGAGAAGCAGTTATGGAATAAAGCACATCTTAGAGAGAGACACTGGGATTTATTTAACAAACAATGAATTCAAGGACGCAATGTTACTATGCGGTTATTCTCCGGTTGACCCAAACGAATTGAATTGGGAATATTGCATTAGCAAAAAGTCACCAGCATTTGCTTCTAGGAAAGGTGTGTGAGGACTACGATGGAGTTTCGAAACCTTGAGACGGGGGAAGTGTTTGATGTCAGAACGGGTGTAGAAAGGTTTTGCTACGGAAAAGAGTGTGACACTTGCCCCATGTACAACAGATGCCCTAACGATTTTTGCAGTGAATGGGCTGTCGATCATCCCCACGAAGCCGCCCGCCTGATGGGTTATGAGGTGGTGGAGGATGAAAAGGAGGAAGCCAACATGGACAAGCCGAGAATTTGCGAGGTGCTGGGGGTTGAGGTAGATGAAGAGTGGACTGTTTCTGGAAATGACATAGCGATTTACAGAGTAAGCGGTGGTGTCGCTTTAGAGTATGCTATGCCGAAATACAATGGGAGTGGATACGGACAATGGCTTCCTGCCGGCATGCCTTGCCTTGTTGATTTCATCAACCACCCCGACCGCATCATCCGCAAACCCCGCTTCACCCAGCAGGAGGTGGAATCAGCAAAGATAATTAGCGTGCTGTTCCCCGAAGCAACACACATTGAGCGGTTGCGAGGCAGTAATGCTTTAATTATAATTGGAGCCGACAATGGGTGGATTGCGAATATTGAAAACTCGCTATTCCAGGAAATCAAGTCAGGTCAGTCCGTCACCCTTGACGAGATCATCGGAGGTGCGGAATGAGCGAAGTCATCATTACCAGTACATGGGGACATGAAGATGACCAGCAGGCCAAAACAGACGCAGGCAAGCCCCGGCCTACGCTTACTCCTGTTAGTCTAATCGACGCTGTGACGGCGGTCCGTATGTACGGGAACGCAAAGTATCACAACCCGGAGAACTGGCGGCAGGTGGAGCCGCAGCGTTACCGGGATGCACTCTACCGGCACTGGCTAGCCTATCTCAAGGGGGAGAAGTGCGATCTGGAAAGCGGACTGCCTCACCTGTGGCATTTGGCTTGTAATGCGGCGTTTTTGATTGAAATGGAGGGCGGACATTGAAGCCAAATGCTTTGATATCCAAGATAGAGGCCAAATATAACGCTCTTTTCCATCTGAAAATGGACATGCTGATGCAGATGGGACAAGATGCTGCCATGATTGCCGCTCACGAGGTCCTCCAGCTTGGCCCCGGTAGGTCTGAGACTTTCTGCACCGCATACATAGAAGCCATGAACGGTATGGCACGGATGGTCTGTGAGGATCAGCAGGACGATAGCGAGTTCGTCTACGCAAAAGCAAAGATTGACGAGCAGATCAGGGCAATTGTTGGAGATGACCTGTTTAAGCCGTGGGAGGAGAGATATGGTCGAAATCTGTAACAAGGAGAAAACCTGCGTCTACTGGCGAGGTATCAATAATTCCAAGGATGCGCCCTTTTGCAACCATCTATTGGATACCGGATGCCGTAGAGTGGGAGACGTGGACCACTGTGAATCCAAGGAAATAGGAAAGCGGAGAAAAAGAGTATCCTTTGACTGCCCAATGGAGCAACAGGGACTATAAGGATGGTGATAGGATGGATGAGTTTCCAGAGCGGCTAAGAAGGTTAAGGGAGTCTATGAGGCCGGTCAGGAGCATGACGGTTACATCACAGCTAATGGGCTTAAGCCCTGATGCATTACGAAAATATGAGAGAGGGGAAGTGGAGCCAAAAATGACAGCCCTAAAGCTGATTGCGGCATATTATCACATTAGCCTCGATGAACTCTGCAAAATGGAGGAAGAGTAAGCCCTAAACTTTCATAATCTCATAGAAAATATTGCGAATTCATAAAGTTTTATGAGTGAGCAGAAATATGTATGCGACAATGGGAGTGTGGGAGCGTATGCCCCTGCGCTCCCATTCGCTTCTTCTATTTCCTCCTCAACCCCGGCGCTTGCCGGGGTACATACGCCGCACGAGCGCGTCAGCCCACACATCCGGGCCGGAGCGTCGCGCCCTCCATGCGGCAACATCGCCCTTTACGGGCATTAGACAATACGCTCCAAAGGCCAAGGAGCTGACACCCCGGAAAGACGGGGGCATGCGGAATCTGGGACGGGGCGGAATCCGTCACTTAACCGAAAGGGGTAGAGGTCGCAAGTTCGAATCTTGCAGGTTCCACCAGAGGCCGGGTCGCTCCCGGATGATCTGAGCGTAGCGCAACACCTCAGAGAGAATGAAAATGCTCGCTGAAAACTGCATGTTGTGGTGTGACAATCTAAGCGGGAAGCGCACATACGCCGCTCCTCGCCGCATGAGGCGGGCGGTGGCACCAGACAGGAACTTACCATTAAAGCCAAAATGCCGTTTGTATCGTCAAGCGCAGACGAGAGGAAAATGGACTTTTGATGTGATACCGCACAGCGGATTACATACAGGCCCCCGGAAAGCCTGACCAAACCCGGAGCATACCCCGGAAGGGGTATATATGCCGTGCCTCGTTGCGGGCGGATTTGTATGACAGGAAGGTGGTGTTATGGCTGCACGGCTGACGGATAAGCAGAAAAAGAAAATTATTGCTGACTATGTACAGTTGGGCAGTTATAACGCAACAGCAAAAGTAAATGGCGTTTCTCTTAACACGGTGAAGAAAATTGTGCAAGGAAATGCAGATATTGCAGAAATGTGCAATCAGAAAAAAGACGAGAACACCGCCGACATTCTGGCGTATATGGACAGTCAAAAGGGAGTTGTCTGCGAGATTATCGGAAAAGGGCTGGCCGCCCTGAACGACCCGGAGAAGCTGGCGGAGGCCAGTCCAGCACAGATTACCACTGCACTGGGAACGCTGATTGACAAATTTACAGCGAATACGGAGCACAGGCAAGAGATTCACCCGTTACTGCGTGATATGTACGAATCGAGGAAATAATGAGCCTTTCCGCAAAGCAAATAGATTTTCTGAATCGCCCATTTGACTGGACGTTGGATGTGGCGGAGGGAACGCCCAGAAGCGGCAAGACCACGGCCTGCATCCTGCGGTTCTATGACTTCTTGAACACCTCCAAGGACAGCAATTTCCTGGTGGTCGGCGCATCACAGCAGCAGGCGTTTCGGTTGGTCATGGATGGTGATGGAAATGGCCTGATCCACTTGTTTGGAAGGCAAGCGAACTTGAAGCATGATGACCATGGGGACCACCTGGAGGCTCTAACCTGTTCCGGCGTAAAGAAGATCTATTACAAGGGCGGAGCCAAGGCGGACAGCGACAAGACCATCCGTGGCCTATCCTTGGGCGGGGTGTACTTCTGCGAGATTGACATCCTGCACATGAACATGATTCAGGAGTGCTTCCGCCGGACGTATGCCGCCCATATCCGTTGGCATTTGGCCGACCTGAACCCGCCAGCACCCATGCACCCGGTCATCACAGATGTGTTCAATGTGCAGGACACCCGCTGGACACATTGGACGGTGGATGACAACCCGATTATCACACCGGAGCGAAAGGAAGAGTTACGCCGGACGCTGGAGAGAAATCCATATCTCTATCAGCGGGACTGGCTGGGAGAACGGTGTATCCCCCAGGGTGTGATTTACTCCATGTTTGATCCGACTAAGCACATCCTGCCCCGGCTGCCGGACGATGCCCGCCCTATTGAGATGTACTTTGCCGGAGACGGCGGCCTGACGGATGCCACAAGCGTGTCCTGTAACCTGGTCTGCCGCACAAAGAAGGGGATGGCGCTATACCGTGTGGCAAACTGGTACTACGACGGCGGGAACAAGGCTATGAGCGTACAGGCAAGAGAACTAGCCGGAACATTTGCGCCATATTGCCGCAACCGCTGGAATATGCGGGAAGACGCATGGTATATTGACCCGGCCTGTAAGGCGTTACGAAAGGAACTGGAACTTTATGGAATCGACGCACTAAACGCGGACAATAATGCACACGATATCCGCGGGAGTACCAAGGGAATCAAGGTCGGGATAGAGTACACACAAAATATGATTCAGGACGGATGTTTCTTTCTAGTGGAAGATGAAACATATGGACACATAGATTTTTTGAAAGAGATCGGTATGTACTGCGTGGACGAGCACGGGAATCCAGTAGACGCATACAATCACGCTATGGACGAGCTACGGTACTCCATAAATCACTTTGTCAAGCAGTATATGTATTGAGGGGGTGTACCCTACGGGATTTGTGAAGAACATTTTGCTTTATCTGGCCCAGAAGGTCGGGCTGGAGTTGCAAGATAAGCCAATATACCGGGATGATTACAGCGATATGTCAAATATCTCCGTAACAGCGGTTGTGGCAAACAAAGTGGCGACCCTGGCCATGCAGGACAGCACTATCACAATTGAGGGGGATAGTGCCAGAGCGAAATTTATTCAGAATTTTTTGGACTACTACCTGGGAGACAGAATGGATGTGGCCGCTGAGGTAGCTCTGGGAACTGGGGATTGCATTGTTAAGCCATATACCGATGGCAAGCGCCTGGGCGTAGATATCGTGAAGAATGGAGACTTCGCTGTATGCGAGTCCATCGGGAATGATATCCTGTCCTGTATTTTGAAGGTCGGAGAAATCAAAAATGAGTCCGGGTTATATCAGCGATATGAGATTCAGATGGTTAAGGAGGCACAGACTGAGAGTGGGCAGGAAACCAGCGCGCTTATCATCCGTAACGTAGCCTTTAAGGGAGCGAACGAGATTCGGTTGGACCAAGTGCCAGCCTGGAAGGACATCCCAGAGGAACAGATCATCCCAAATGTGGACCGCCCGCTGTTTGGCCGCTATAAGTCGCCTGCGGTCAACCGGGCGGACGTGAACGGCGTAAACGGCGTGAAGATTACAGCCGGTGTGGACGGCCCTATGGCAAAGGCGGTGGAGGCGTATGAGCGTTTCAACCGGGAGTACAGCGCCAAGGAGACTATGATCTTTGCCGACAAGACTCTTTTGGTGAAGGATGAAAACGGAAATGTAGTGCTACCACAGGAAAAACGGCGTTTCTTTCAGATGATGAGAGGTGTTGGAGATAATGCCAACCCCGGCAAACTGATCCAAGAGTTTTCTCCAGAGATACGGGGTTCAGACCTGGAGGTCGGAATTACAGTCAACAACAAGATGGTGGAGCTCCTATGTGGCCTGTCTCCCGGAATACTGACGCCGCCGACTACCTCCTACGCCACCGCCACTGAAATGCGGGCGGCGCTTAACTCGACATTTGCGGTTATCACCAAGTTCCGTCGGGCACTGGAACGAGGGACAGACGATCTGCTCCACGCTGTGGACGTGATTGCCAATTATAATAATCTGGCCCCGATTGGACTATGGGAGACGCATTATGATTGGTCCGCTTCTTATATCGAACAACTGAATGAGCACTTCAATCAGCTTACGGTTGCGGAGGGAATCGGCGCTGTAGATAAGGCGGAGGTTCGTGCCTGGATGATGGATGAGGATTATGAGACGGCCAAGGCCCGCGTGGAGGAGATTGCCGAAGAAGCCGGAAGCCAGTACATACAGGAGGCGGCAATTCAGCCGATCATAAATGAGCCGACTGATGAATGAGTCCTGGCTGGAGGGCTTGCCGGACAACATCGTGGAAAACCTGGAGAGCCTGAACAACTATGTTGTTCAACGTATCTGTGAGCGAATCCGTAAAATTGGAGATATCGGCGCGGCGGACGCTCACCGCCTGAAAACAGCCATCGAATATGCTGGGGCGGACCTCAAGGCCATTGAGAAAGAAGTTGCCCGTATTATGGGTGTGAACCAGCAGGAAGTGGAAAGGCTGTTCGAGGAGGTGGCAAAGGAGAATGTAGAGTTTGCCAACACCTATTACAGAGCAAGGAAAATGGATGCGCTCCAGAGCTACGCCGCCAGGTCGGTACTGTCCTCCTTTGTGGACGCCGCAAAGCGTCAGGCTATGGACGGTACATCCAATATCTCCAACACCTACATGATTGGATTCAAGCGTGGAAAGCAGACCATCCCATTGAGGGAATACTACATCTCCGCTATTGACCGGGCGATTACCTATGTGCAGACTGGCGTTGTGGATTATCAGAGCGCAATGCGATCAACAGTCAAGGAGATGGCCCGAAGCGGCCTACGCCGGGTGACCTGGGAAAGCGGATATTCCCGCCGCTTGGATTCCTCCGCCCGCATGAATATCCTAGAGGGTGTTCGGCGGCTCAACAGTCAAATGATGGAGGAGACCGGACGAGAGTTTGGAGCCGATGGTGTGGAGATCTCCGCCCACGGCCTCTGCGCCCCCGACCACCGCCACATCCAGGGACGGCAGTTCTCCAATGAGGAGTGGGAGCGCATCAATCGCAGTCTTGACCGCCCTTTGGGGACGCTGAATTGCCAGCACTTTGCCACGCCCATCGTACTGGGGGTTTCCAAGTCGGTCTACAGCCGGAAGGAGCTGGCGGACATCAACCGACGATCCTCAGAAAAGATCGAGTACAAGGGGCAGAAGATGAGCCGCTACGAAGCCAGCCAGAGACAAAGGCAGATGGAGACTGCAATCCGCTATGCAAAGGACGAGAGGGATGCCATGATAGCCGCAGGTGACAAGCTGGGAGCTACACAGGCCCGGAAGAAATCAGCGGCACTGAGCGCAGAATACAAGCGATTTTGCGAACAGGCTGGGCTTACCCCAAGGCCGGAAAGGACAAGATCTATAACAGGACCGACGGTGCAGAAAATATGATTGACGAAACTATAAAAGCGAAAATCAAGGCTATTCTTGCTAAGGGTGACCGTGTGGAGTTGATTCCCGTGAAAAATGGTGTTAAAATTATACATATCAAGCGGGAAGAGATAAAAGAAACCCGCCCCAGTTAGGGGCCGGATTGGGTGCCCTCGTGACCTCCGGGGCGGGCGGTGTAGTTACTGCCGGAACTCTTCTGGGTCCTGCTCGTTCATCTGCCACTTAAAGTCGTTTCGGATGTTCTCCCACATAGCCAGGGAGCGTTTTACGATCTCTCGACAGTCGTCGGTGGTGTCTGGGTCGTTGGCCTCTCGCTGATATTCGATTACCAGGTGAGTGAGCGCCTGCTGTACGCGGAGCATATCGGAGCGGCTCATGGTTACGGTTCTCATTTCCTGATTCAACATTTTCTTTCCCTCCCGGCCTGCGGCCTTGATTTATCTGCCTTACACTGATATAATCAAGGTGGCCGGGGTAAGGCTCCCGGCTCACCTTTGGTGGTGTGGGGCGGTGGGCATTGGGTTAACTCAGCCGCCCCACTTTTTACTCATTCATGATGCGCTTGACGCTTTCCCGGACTTCTTCCAGCGTGTCGCACTTCTCAATGAGTTCTAGGATGGCTCGCAACAGAGCCTCCGTGACCTGCATTTCGTTCATTCACCTCACTCCTTTCTGTAAGAGATTTTGTATCTCTGCCTTACGAGTATATTATACAGCAAACGCTTAATATTGTCAATAGATAAATTAATCTTTTTCTAAATAATTTTTATTTTAAACTTGACAATATAGAGTAAATTCTGTATACTGTAGTTGAGGGGTGAAGTGCATGACTATAGAACAGAAAATTAAAATGGCTTTGGCCTATGCGGGTATCAGTCAAGCTGAACTTGCCCGTAGAATTGGAACGACCCCATCAAACCTAAACCAGAAAATTAAGCGCAATACATTGACGATGGAAGATATGGAAAAGATAGCGGAGGCGCTTGGCGGCCTTTGGAAAGCAGAGTTTGCCTTTCCAGGTGGGACAGTGATATGAGGAATGGGCTAATAATTATTGAAATCCCGGAATACAACGGGCCTGGCGTCTATTCTTTGGCAGACCAAAACGGGAAACAATATATTGGCTCATCTTTGAATGTTAGCCAAAGGATCGTTCAACACGATAGAAGTCTTATTGATGCGAAAAACGGATACATTCAGAAAACCCTTTCCTCTTATAAAATGCAACTTGCGGTTCAAGATGGTATGACTTTCAAAGCATCGGTTTTATGGGAGTTACCCGATGGCGGGACACAATACGATTTGTGGGATGCAGAAAGAAGATTTTTGCTATTGGCTGGTGGGTGCAAGGAAACTTATAATACAAAAGATGTCCCAAATTACAGAAAAGATGATTTTTCTGGTTTGCGTGCCTGGCGTAATCATGCCCCATCACGAAGACGGGATGAGGCGATAGCTATTTTTTTAGAGCACATAGAAAAAAGGTCTGCTCCCATCTCAGCAAGAAGAAATGTAAGAAAAAGCCGCGACAATATTATGATACGCCCAACGACGGAGGAGGGCGCAAAAATAAGGAAAGCTGCGGCTGATGCAGGGAAAAGCGTGCAGGCGTATATCCTGGATATTTTGAGAGAACATATCAACTAAATATTGCTCCCGCCTCTAAGCGTTGAGGCGGAAGACCCGAGCGTGGGTAACTGACTACAGATTGTAGTTGGTTGCCCACGTTTTTTCTTTTGGTAAAACCCGCATTTGCGGTTTTATACAACATTTGACCGACCCGAAGTCGAGAAACTACGGGGCCACAGTGGATGCGACCCACGAGAAAAAAGCGAAGTGGTAGAGGAGAAGATTATGACCAGAGAAGAGATCAAAGCAATTTTGAAGGACATTTCGGACGAGCAAGTAAACAGCATTTTGGACTTAAACAGCCGTGACATTGGAAAAGTGAAGGGAAAGACGGAGGACCAAAAGACCGAATTGGAAAATCTCCGAAGACAACTTGCCGAAAAGGACGAGACCATCGCCAACTTGGAAAAGGCCAAGGGCGACGCCGCCGCTATCCAGGCGGAGCTTGACAAGTACAAGCAGGCCGAAGCGGATCGAGCCAAGGCGGAGAAGGAAGCGCAGGTGGACGCCATCCTCACACAGACCGCAGAGAGCGCCCTCGAGGGTCGGGAGTTTGTCAACGAGTATACACGCACCCATTTTTTGGGGGAGTTGAAAAAGGCCATCCAAGACCCAGCAAACAAAGGCAAAAAGCCCGCTGACCTGTTTTCCGACATGACCAAAGACGTAGACGGCATTTTCAAGAACCCACAGCATGAACCGTTGAAGATCGCCGGAGTTACCAAAACCGACACCAGCGGCAATATGACTAAGGACCAAATCATGAGTATTAAAGATGCCTCAGAGCGTCAGGCCGCTATTGCCGAACATTTAGACCTGTTTAGAAAGGATTGATAAAGATTATGGCAGCAAAAGATAATTTGACCAAATCGTCCGACATCCAGTCTACCGCGCGTGTCATTGACTTTGTGACCCGCTTTGCCCGCAACTGGGAGCACCTGCGGGAGATCCTGGGCATCATGCGCCCTATCCGCAAAGAGCCCGGCGCTATTCTAAAGAGTAAGACTGCTTCTGTTACCCTTCAGAGCGGAAACGTGGGAGAGGGCGAGGAAATTCCTTACTCTAAGGCCACAGTCATTGAGACCCCCTACGAAGAGATGACTGTGGAGAAGTATGCCAAGGCTGTTTCCATCGAGGCCATTAAGACCTATGGCTATGACGTGGCTGTTGGCATGACGGACGACGCATTCCTGTATGAATTGCAGGACAACGTGACCCGCCGCTTCTACGCCTACCTGAACACCGGCAAACTTGCCAGCTCTGAAACCACCTGGCAAAGAGCCCTCGCCATGTCCAAGGGCCTAGTCATCAATAAGTTTAAGCAGATCCACCGGACCGTCACCAATGTAGTGGGATTTGCCAATGTCTTGGACCTCTACGACTATCTGGGCGACGCCAATATCACCGTCCAGACAGCTTTTGGCTTCCAGTATGTGCAGAACTTCATGGGCTTCTCCACTGTGTTCCTGCTGTCTGACGAGGAAATCCCCCGCGGACGAGTGATTGCCACTCCTGTGGAGAATATTGTTCTGTATTATGTGGACCCGTCTACCAGTGACTTTGCAAGGGCTGGTCTGGTCTATACCACGGACGGTGAGACGAATCTAATCGGCTTCCATGTGGAGGGCAACTACCACACTGCCGTGTCCGAGAGCTTTGCCATCATGGGCATGACCCTGTTTGCGGAGTATTTGGATGGTATTGCGGTTATTGATGTGGACAGCACTCCCACCCTGGGGACGCTGACGGTGCAGAGTGCGGCGGGAACCGCATCCGGCGATACCAAGCTGACAGTTACTCCCATAAAGGAGTCCCCCACCAACGTGTACAAGTACAAAACTGACCCCTCTACGGCTCCGGTAGTTACTTACGGTCAGAGTGTGCGGAACTGGACTACTTGGGACGGCGTGTCTGACATTACTGCCACCACCGGACATAAGATCACCGTTGTGGAAGCTGACAGCACCTATAAGGCACAGAATGCCGGTAACGCTACTGTGACGGCCAAGACCTAAAAGAAGGAGGGGGAAGGCTTGATGTGTGGCTATATCACCTATGAGCAGTACAAAGCCCTTGGCGGGAGGGCCAACTCGTCGGCCTTCCCCCGCCTGGAGCAACTGGCGAGAAAAAAGCTGGATTACTGGACGCAGGGACGGATCACAGGGCCAGACGATGATATCCGCCTGTGTATGGCGCTCATTATCGACGCTATGGAAAGAATCAAGAGCGGCTTTGTTAATGTAGCGAGTACCAGCAACGACGGCCTGACTGTCAACTATGCTTCCGCCCAAACGGAGGAGCAGATGATGGGCTCCGTGTATGATCAAATCGTGGAGATACTTCCCGTTGAGCTGGTCAGCCTGGAGGTTGGGATATGACGCCGCTGTTTCGTGAGACGATTACGCTTCTGAACCGGAGAGCAGCAGAGGACAGCCCGGACGGCCTGGACGCATGGAAAAAGACCGTTCTAACCGGCTGTGTGTTCGTTCGCACTACCGTAAGGGGCGTGTCTGGCGTTGATGTATCGCTGGGCCAGACGGTGACGGTCCGTATCCCTGAGTCACTGGACTACCACCCTTATCAGGAGTGGACGGGCAAGATGAACGGCTTTACAGCGTCTGTTGGCGACATCGTGGTACATGGGAAGGTAGCGGAGAATGTGACCCCGGACAATGTGCGGGCGGTGGCGGGACGATACGAGTTCATGACCGTCCGCTCTGTCCGGGACAACACAAGGCTTCCATTGGGACACATCCACCTGGAGGGCGTATGAATATCAGTGTTGAGATTTTCAACCCGAAGAAAACGTTCAAACGGATATTTTCAGATGATGTCAGGAAATATGCCCATACTCGACTGCATGCCTATTGTTCTCCTTATGTCCCTATGGACAGCGGGGCTCTGGACCAAACTGTGGATATCACACCTGACTATGTCCACTACAAATCACCCTATGCACATTTTCAATGGGAGGGCAAGGTGTTTGTGGATGACCGGTGGAGCACATACGCAAAGCGGAATACCAGTAAACACGCTACAGAAAGAAATCTAAAATACTCTATAGACAAGCATCCGCTCGCTACCTCCCACTGGGAGCGGGCCGCCATGACTGCAAAGGGCGACAGACTAGCGGAGGATATTGAAACCTATATCAAGAGGAAGTGATTTTATGGCGAACAAAAATAAAGAAATTCTTGAATTTCTGGAGAAGTGCCCCGCCGTGAAGTCCTTCCTCTATTTCAACAGCGCCACAGATAAGGCGGGGCGTGTCAGCATTGAAACGGTGTACAGCGACGTGTGGGAGAAGCGGTTCATTCGGGACGTGGGGATCAAGGCCTATGAGTTCGCCGTTGTGCAGATGCTGCCCCAGGATCAAGGCACAAGCGATGTCAACGCAGAGCAGGCGCAGAGCGTTCAGGACTTTATGGACTGGATCGATGAGCAGAACAGATCGCGAAACTTCCCTAAATTCCAGGAATGTAAGGTGCTAAGTATTGAAAATCTACAAAATATGCCGAATCTGGCCGGGGTGAATGAGGCGGGCACCGTCGCCCGCTATATGTTCCAGGTCAGGGTTAGGTATTATACAGAAGGAGTGAAAGCATGAAAGTATCTGAATTAATGGCCGGATATACTCCGAATGATGAATTTGCTGGCTTTGCTACCAACGATGATTGGGTATTGGCAGTCGGGATTGGAGAGGAGGCCACCACGGAGAAGGACTATACCGTTGTGCAGATGGGCATTGCTGGCTTGGACCCACAGATGAACCCCGTTACCCAGGACAAGCAGTATATCCGAACGGGACTGTCCACCTCCAAGACTGGCACACAGCGCACCTTTGCCATCACCGGCGACCGCTACATTGGCGACGCTTTCCAGGACTACTGCTTTGGCCTGGATATCGCTCATGGAGTAGGCCAGAAGGTCGTTGTACCCTATGTTTATTTCTCTCTGCTGACTGGTAAGGGAGAGAAGGGCACCGTTTCCATCATCGTTAATTCTGATGGCGGCGGAAATGCCGGCGAAAACTCCGCTATTTCCGTAGACCTTCGGAGCGTTGGAACTGCCCCCACAGAGTATACATATTCTGCTGTCTAAGGAGAGAACAACATGAATTACAAAGTTACCATCCAAGGAAAGACCTATGAGTTGCCCGCTAGAACATTGTCCGTGGATGATAAGATCGAATCTGTGGCAAAAATCGATCAGGATTACCGTAGTGGGGAGATCACCCGCCGGGAGGCAGTCCAGCGGCTCCATATGTTCGTTTTGGATCTCGCTCCCGGCTCTTTGCCCAGCGTGGAAGAGGTAGATACAAACGAATTGATGAAGGCGTGTGAGGACATCATTGCGGCTTATGACGCACCCGCACGGAAAGCAAGAATGGAAGCAAAGCTGGCGGAAGCCAGGGAAGCGCTGAACCGACCGGAGGTACAGAAGCTGCTCACCCTACAGAATCTGAAAAAATGAGCCTGTACAGGGAGCCGCCGGAAACAATCACCATTGACGGAGTCTTATACCCTGTGGATACAGATTTCCGGTGCTGGATCGAATTTCAAGGAATCTTGCTGGCAAAAGAAGAGGACGGAAGGAAAGCAGAACGGCTCTGTGAGTTCATGACTTCTCTGGGCCTTCCGCCCTCCAATGACACACTGGAGTCCATGCTGGAGTTCTATTCTGCAGCCTCGCAAGAGAAATTGGCTCCAGGAAAGAAACATCCACAGGCATTTGACTTTGAGCAGGACAGCGAGTTTATTTTCTCCGCTTTTTGGGAGTGCTATGGGATAGATTTAAGCACAGCAAAATTGCATTGGTGGCGGTTCAAAGCGCTGTTCAAATCCCTTCCCCAAGACTGTGAGATCTGCCGGATCATGACCTACCGGACAGTAGATTTGAAGGATGTCCCAAAGCAGCAAAAACAGTTCTACCGGGAAATGAAATCACGCTACTCTCTTGGGACTGGAAACACAGGCTATAAGACAGAACAGGACATGAAAGATTATGTCAAACGAAGATACGAAGAAGCGCAAGCCAGTTTGTCCGTACTGCGGAGTAGTGGACAGCCGGGTGATGCTGGGTCCGAAAGCACGAGCAAATGACTTATGGTTAAAGTGCAAGATCTGCAAAAAAATATTTGAGCTGAAAGTGCCGTAGTGCCATAGCCACAGGAGGTGGCATGATTGGCGAACGATGGCACTGTAAAAATCGGAACAGATATCGACGAAAGCGGTTTTAAGTCTGGCTTATCCAAGTTGGGTGGCGTTGCCAAGACGGCGCTGAAAGGAACTGTAGCGGCCATTGGAGGAGTAGCAACCGCCGCAACTGGAGCGGTGACCGGACTCCTAGCCCTGGAATCTGCTACCGAAGAATACCGAGTCGCCCAAGGTAAATTGAATACCGCCTTTGAGGCGGCGGGATATGGACCTGAAACAGCCTCCAAAGCTTACGGCGACTTTTACAAAATACTTGGCGATACCGATACGGCTACCGAGGCATCCCAGCTCTTGGCAAAACTGGCGGAGAATGAGGAGGACGTATCCACATGGACCGATATCGCCGCTGGTGTATTCGGTACCTTTGGCGACTCCCTTCCAATCGAAGGGCTGATTGAAAGCGCAAACGAGACGGCGAAGGTCGGTCAGGTAACCGGCGTTCTGGCTGACGCGCTCAACTGGGCTGGAATCTCCGAGGATGAGTTTAACGAAAAGTTGGCCGAATGTACCTCTGAGAGTGAACGCAACCAGCTTATTATGGACACCCTGTCCAGGACCTACGACCAAGCGAGCGAGGCATTTTATCGAAACAACGAAGCGCTGATTCAGGCGAGAGAAAATCAGATCCTTCTCGATGATACGTTATCTCAACTGGGAGAAACCGTATCAAAAGTAAAAAATAATCTCCTATCTGAATTTCTCCCTTCAATCGCAAGTGTCGTTACGGCGTTCAATGACCTGGTCAATGGTGTAGATGGAGCGGATGAGGCGCTTTCTGCGGCCATCGGCGATATGGTCACGGCGCTGGTGGAGAAGCTCCCGGATTTTCTTTCCTTTGGCGTGGATGTTCTCCAAGCTATTTTGCAGGGGATCATCGATAATCTGCCGACCCTGCTGGACGGACTGGCACAGGTGGTCGAAGAAATATTCGTTGCTCTTGTAGAACTGGCTCCCTCCTTGTTGGATGCCGGGATTGAACTTCTCAAATACATAGCGGATGGAATCAAAAATGGCATTCCGTCCCTTGTAGAGAAGCTGCCAGAAATAATATCGTCAATTTCAGAATATTTTACCGAAAATTTGCCCTCCATTCTGGATACAGGGGCCGACATTCTTATAAGCCTGATAGATGGGATTGTTTCTGCAATTCCAATTTTGATGGAAAATCTCCCGCAGATACTTACATCCATTATTGATTTTATCATAGAGAATCTTCCTGAAATAATTGGAACCGGCGTCGAAATTCTTACTGCTCTAGTTTACGGCATCATAAGTGCGATTCCAAGCATTGTGCTTGCGCTTCCTGATGTAGTTAAAGCTATTTTGGATGGGTTTGCCCAGTTGCCACAAATGCTGTTTGACATTGGAGCCAATATCATTCAGGGCCTGATAGATGGATTCTTGTCCATGGTCGGGAATGTGGTAGACGCCATAGGTTCTGTCATAGATGCGATTTTTGGAACCGCCGAGAAAGAAGCAGAGGTACATTCTCCGTCTAAGCGAGGGGAGCGCCTGGGCAAGAATATTGACCAAGGGATAGCGAACGGGCTGGAGGGAAACGCAGCCTCTGTCAAATCTGCTGTATCCAGACTAGATGTACTTAGCGAGTTAGAGCGCGCTATGCCTAATATTGAGCGACGTGTTACCTTGGTTAACGACGGAATGGTCCCAGGTTCGGTGGCGGCTACGACCGTCCGAGAAACTGCTGATACAAACAAGAGCGGTGAGGTTTATGGGAACAGTTCACAACGAGTCAAACTGGACATTGGCTTCTATCCGAGAGAGGCGTCAATGTTTTTGCGGCCTTATCTAAGGGACGAGGACCGTAGAAGCGGTACAGACTTGGTGGAGTGAGGTGGCTATGGATAATATTTTCACCATAGACGGGGTTGGATACAACATAGGCGTAGAATCTATTGCCCGTAAAGCCAGACTCTCAGATGGGCCAAACGCAGACAACGCTCTTTCCGGTTATCACTGGAGGGACCTCCAAGGGACTTTTTTTGACTACACATTCCAACTTTCTGCTGATGGGATGAGCCGTGATGACTATGACTCTCTTTATGAGGTACTGACATCCCCGGTGGATAGTCACACTGTTGTGGCACCCTACGGGCAAACCACACTATCTTATGAGGCCTATATAGAGGTCGTTGAGGATACAGTGGAATACATGGATGATGGGACCTGCTGGGGCGGTTTGACCGTCACATTTTACGCCAGGGAGCCAAAGAAGGTGCCGACATGAATCAGCTTGTTTATAACGGAAAGACATTTTACCAAAAGGATATCTTTTCGGGAAATGTACATATCGCTATGTCTCTCCGCTCATCCTCTCTGGAGGTCAATACACTATCCGCTGAGGCCCGTGACCCAGATGGAGTGTTTATTGGATTCGCTCGAAATACACCCTTAAAATGGATCTACAATGGCGCCCAGCGAGGGATATTTTACCTTCAAGAAGTAGAGCGAGTGGGGCCTAATAGATATAGTCTTTACGCTACATCAGCCATTGGTATTTTAACTGAGGGACAACATTATGGAGGAATATACACCGGGCAAACAGCGCAGGAAGTTATTGCTAGCATCTGTGGCACAGTCCCTTTTTCAATCCAAAACAAATATGCAGACGTTAAGCTATATGGTTGGCTGCCTGTTGCTACACAGCGGGACAACCTGGTCCAAGTCCTGATAGCGATTGGAGCATGGATCAAAACGGATTTGGACGGCGTTTTACGCATTGAAAGCCTGTGGGATGGCATCTCTGGAAATATCAATGAGGATTATATGCTGGTGGGAGCGAAAGCCCCGGAAACAGCAAAAATAACCCAGGTGGTAGTCACAGAGCACCAATATGTGGAGGGCGGAGAGGAAACCAAGCTGTTTGAAGGAACTGCCCAGCAAGGGGATATTATCACATTTAATAGCCCGATGTATGAGTTA
>NZ_JACOPO010000016.1:0-9513 GCF_014287965.1 Flintibacter hominis
GAAATAGTAGTTAAAGCAAACTAAATTTTGTTGGAGCGCCGTGTGCGGGGAAACTCGCACGCACGGTGCGGAGTGGGGGAAAATTCGGAGATAACTTCAAAGAATTACCTATCACTATAGATTTTGCCCCCTGACCTCATTACCTTTTCCAAGGACGCCGCCGAGCTGCTGGCCGACCTCCAATCCCGCAACGAGAGAATGTTCAACATGACCTTCCTGGTGCTGCACACGGCGGAGACCCGGCAAAAGCTGGAGATTGCCGTGTCCCAGGCGGCCAGCGTCGCCCAGACCTACAACTGCCTTTTGACCCGGCTGGATTTCCAGCAGGAGGACGGGCTTATGAGCAGCCTTCCGTTGGGCCTCAACCGTATCAAGATTGAACGGAGCTTGACCACTTCGGCCCTGGCGGTGTTCGTTCCCTTTGTCACCCAGGAGGTATTCATGGGCGGCGACGCCATGTACTACGGCCTCAACGCTCTCTCCAACAACATGATCCTGCTGGACCGCAAGCAATCCCGCTGTCCCAACGGCCTTGTGTTCGGCACGCCCGGCAGCGGCAAATCCATGAGCTGCAAACGGGAGATCACCTTTATCATGCTGATGACCCAAGATAATGTCATCATCTGCGACCCGGAGGACGAGTATTCGCCCCTGGTGAAGCGGCTGGGCGGTCAGGTGATCCGTCTGTCCCCGTCCAGCACCGACTATGTGAACCCCCTGGACATCAATCTCAACTACTCCGAGGAAGAAAGCCCGCTGGCGCTGAAAAGCGACTTCGTGCTGTCCTTCTGCGAGCTCATCATGGGCAGCAAGACCGGCCTGGAGGCCATCGAGAAAACGGTCATCGACCGGGCGGTGCAGATGATCTATCAGCCCTACTTTGCCGACCCGCGGCCGGAGAATATGCCGATTCTGGGCGACCTGATGAACGCCCTGCTGTCCCAGCACATCCCGGAGGCCGACCGGGTGGCCCAGGCGTTGGACCTCTATGTGAACGGCTCCCTGAACTTCTTCAACCACCGCACCACCGTGGACATCTCCAACCGCCTTGTCTGCTTTGACATCAAGGGCCTGGGCAAGAACCTGAAAAAGCCGGGTATGCTCATTGTCCAGGACGCGGTGTGGAACACCGTTACCATCAACCGTGTCATTGGCCGGTCTACCAGGTATTTCGTGGACGAGTTCCACCTTCTGCTGAAGGAGGAACAGACTGCGGCATACAGCGCCGAGATTTGGAAACGGTTCAGAAAATGGGGCGGCATCCCCACCGGGGCGACCCAGAACCCCAAGGACCTGCTTTCCTCCCCGGAGATTGAAAACATCCTGGAAAACAGTGATTTCATCTATATGCTCAACCAGGCGGCAGGTGACCGGAAGATACTGGCGGAGCGGCTGAACATTTCTTCCGAACAGCTTGCCTATGTGACCAACTCCGAGCCGGGCCACGGGCTACTGTTCTTCAACAATGTCATCCTGCCCTTTGCGGATGACTTTCCGAAGGATACCGAGCTCTATAAACTGCTCACCACCAAGCCCAGCGAGGTGGAAAAACAACTTTAATCTTCAATAATATGGAAGGGGGTGATATAATGTAATGGGATAAACTATACAAGGGGGTCAAATATGAATTTCATAAGTTTGCAAAAAACATTGGCTCAAAATAAAGTGTATGATGCATGGCAGTATGTTCAGAGTCTAGCAGAAACCCTCGGCTATATGGATATGTCAGCAGAACTGCTCGAAAAAGTATATGCGCACAGGTTGGCTGTTTTAGAAGAAACGGCGCAGGGGCTTTTGCAAACTGCCGTCGAAACCGGAAAAGCAAGTATTACGGAGCAAACATTAAAAGAAACTCACCTCGATATAGCTGGGGTTAAATTGGATGATTCCATTTTTTTAAAAAAGACATCGTTGGAGTTCTTCCATTATGCCCGATTGAGCATGGATATTTTATTCCAAATTATAAATGCGTCTCTGTTGGGTGACAGCGCCATTGATGTTGAAGACAAAGGAATTGTTGGGAAATTACTAACGGCAATCGGGCGAGAACCGAACTTTGCCACATTGAAAACCATGCTTGATTCGGTGAAAACAGCAAATGAGTTTTCCTACTTGCAGGGGTTCGATAACCATGTCAAGCATATTAAAACCATATTGGTAAGTGTCAATAATAGTTTTATTTTGGGAAGCCAGAACACATTCCAAATTGCTGCCTTTAGTTACGGTGGTACAGAATACCCTACATGTAATACAATAGCTAAAGTTCGTGAAATACAAGCGTATGTAACCCATACCGTTGAACAGATATTGATTGAAACAGAAAAGCAAGTACCTAACTGTCTGGATACGCAAAAGCGCATACAAAATTTGAGTTTTCATATGCAAGTGCAGGAACATGAAGGTACATCTTCTATAGATTATATTTCATTCTTTATTTATGTGAATAATGATCTGAGTGAGTTGCCATCGGAAATAAATGTTTATCCTTTGCTTATAAAGCCGAACGGTGATATTTATAGTTTTGATTTTCGTTTTGAAGAAATTTTTATCAAAAAGAGAGCGGATGATTCTATTGTCGGTGTAGCAAAAATAAAAAATGGCCTGCTCTCTAACGAAGTATATCGTGCGTTTACTGTTTCTCCTTGTGATGCGCAAGAATACGCAGAATATCTTTGTACTTTTAAGCAAAAGCATCACTCAGTACACCTCAATTTTGGTGCCTTAGAAGGAACAATAGTTTTTTATGACCCCAATGATGCTAAACAACAATAATCAAGGCTAAAACGAAAGCCCGCCTCAACCGAGGCGGGTTTTCTTATGCCCAAAATTCAGAAAGGAATACGAAATGGAACAGGAAAAGTTGTATGTCATCGAGGAAAAGACCTACGAGGCGCACATCGACGAGGAAGTGCATCTCTACGGGCTGCTGCATCAGCTTGCCTTCCTTGCCGGAAAAATTAAGGACCGCCGGGACATGGAGAACCTGATCGACACCGCCCGGCGGTACGGCGAGATTGCCGACCAGATGTTTGACCGCTGGAGCATCCCTGGCCGCTATCTGGTGTTCGGCGACAAGGCCGACCTTGCCCGGCTGAAGGCCCTGGAGCTGTGCGAACTGGACGCCTTTTATGTGGACTGCGAGGACGACGAGGATCAGTCCCATGCCTAACCGCCTCACCCATGTCAGCCTCTTTTCCGGCATCGGCGGGCTGGACCTTGCGGCGGAGGCGGCAGGCTTTGAAACGGTCTGTCAATGCGAGTGGGCGGACTATCCCTATTCCATCCTGCAAAGGCATTGGCCGGATGTGCCGAAGTTCCGGGACATCACCACATTCACGAAGGAGGCGTTTTTTGAGAAAACAGGACTTGAAACCATCACGATCCTCTCCGGCGGATTCCCGTACCAGCCCTTCTCCACCGCAGGAAAGCGGCGGGGCTTTGCGGATGAACGCTACCTGTGGCCGGAGATGTGCCGCGTTATTGCCGAACTGCGGCCCCGTTGGGTGCTTGGGGAAAATGTTGCTGGCTTCATCAATATGGGGCTCGACAAAACGATTTTTGACCTGGCAAAAGCGGGATACGCTGTTCTCCCATTCGTATTTCCGGCTTGCGGCGTCGGCGCATGGCATGAGCGCCAGCGAACTTTTATCGTCGCGGCTGATGTTTCCCACGCCCCTTGCCTCCGACAAATCCACGGGGCGGGACGCTGCCAACCTGGATGTGTTCCTGTCGGAGAGTGGGATACTCCGCAAACGGAACAAGGACGGGACCATCTGGAGCCTCAGCCTGTCGGCGGCGGTGTTCTACCTGACTCCGGCAGCATCGGAGGGCTACCGTTCCACCCTGAAACCGGCGGCCTTCCGGGACAAATCCCCGTCCTCCAACCTGTCGGCTCAGGTAATCCGGCAGGAGCAGCCCCTTTCCGAGAAAGCGGCGCTGAACCCGGACTGGGTGGAATGGCTTATGGGATTCCCCCCGAAATGGACGGACGCATCCTATGGCGTGCTGAGCCCGAAGGAGTCCCCCGCATGACCGAGGACACGGACAACCGGGCGCTGCGGCTGAAAACTCTGGGAAACGCGGTCTGCCCGCCCCAGGCCTATCCCATTTTCCAGTACATCGCCATGATCGAAACCGGGGTGTGTGTCAATATCTGCCCCTATAGAACAGGAGGTGACGCACCTTGAAAGAATGGAAAGCCCCCGAAAAGGAGGCGCAGAAGATGACCCGTGACGGGGCGGTATCCGTCAATCTGGTCACGGGCGAGACGACCTATCCCTCTGACCGGACGCCGGAGCAGGACCATTCTGCATCCGGCGACACGGCGGGCGCCGCTGGAAAAGCGGTGGATCGTGTGGAGTTGCACCATGAACGAAAATCGGAAAAGAAGCAACGCCGAAAACAGCGCAGGGCTTATCGGGAGGGCGAGGCGGCAGCGGGCCGTCTATCCTCCCGATTGCAGTTTTCCGAGGCAGACCAGGCGGCACCGGAGCTGCAAGGGGCCATCCGCAAGTCGGACAAGGCGGCGGACCGGCTGGATGCCGCCAGGGATGCGATCCCTAATAAGAGTCCGGGAAAGCCCCACGCCAATCCGCTGTCCCGTCCCATTCAGGAGGCAGGTGCGGCGATCCACGGCAAGGTCCGGGAGGTGGAGCAGGAAAATTCCGGCGTCCAGTCGGGTCACCTGGGGGAACGCAGCTTTGAGAAGGCTGTGGGCTACGGAAACCGCCGTGTCCAGAACTGGCGGGCGGAACGCAAGCTGAAACCCTGGCGGGACGTGGCAAAGGCGGAGCAGGCGGCGGTCAAGGCCAATACGGATTTCTACTATCGGAAAGCCGTGGCGGAGAACCCCCAGCTTGCATCCAATCCCATCTCCCGCCTGTGGCAGAAACGGAAGCTGCAAAAGCAATATGCGGCGGCATACCGGGCGGCGGGCAAGACCGCCCGGGCTGGAAAAACAGTGGAGGCCACGGCAAAGGCGGCCAAGAAAACCGCCCAGGAGTCCAAGCGCACCGCCCTTTTCCTGAAACGGCATTGGAAGGGCGCGTTGATCGTGGGCGGCATCGGCCTTCTGCTGGTGATGCTGCTGGGCTCCCTGCAATCCTGTTCCTCCATGTTCGGCGGCGGGGTGTCCAATATCATGGCGTCCTCTTATCTCTCCGAGGATTCCGATATGCTGGCGGCGGAAGAAGCCTACTGCGCCAAAGAAGATGAATTGCGGGAGTACCTGGATACCTACGAGGCCACCCACGACTATGACGAGTATCACTTCGACTTAGACGAGATCGAGCACGACCCCTATGTGCTGATTTCCATTCTGTCGGCACTCCATGAAGGGGTGTTCACCATCGACCAGGTACAGGGCGACCTTCAAACCCTCTTTGACAAGCAATATATCCTCACCGAAACCGTGACCACGGAGACCCGCTATCAGACGGAAACAAGGACAGACAGCGAGGGCAACGAGTACGAGGTGGAGGTGCCGTACACCTGGTATATCTGCACCGTCACGCTGGAAAACTTCAACCTATCCCATGTGCCAGTTTACATGATGGGTGAGGAACAGCTTTCCTTGTACGCCACCTATATGTCCACCCTGGGCAACCGTCCCGACCTGTTCCCGTCCTCCGGGTATGTGAACAAGTACATCGAGAATCCGCCGACTGCCTGGGAGATTCCCGCTGAATACCTGACGGACGAGCGGTTCAACACCCTCATTACCGAGGCGGAAAAATACCTAGGTTATCCCTATGTGTGGGGCGGCAGCAGCCCCAGCACCTCTTTTGATTGCAGCGGCTTCGTCAGTTATGTGCTGACCAACAGCGGCCTGTGCAATACCGGGCGGCTGGGCGCCCAGGGGCTCTACAACATTTCTACCCCGGTATCCGACCCCCAGCCCGGCGATCTGGTGTTCTTCGTGGGCACTTACGACACCAGCGGTGTGTCCCATGTGGGTATCTATGTGGGCGACGGGATGATGCTGCACTGCGGCGACCCTATCCAGTATTCCAACCTGAACACAAGTTACTGGCAGTCCCATTTCTACGCATACGGCAGACCGCCCTACAACTGATGGAGGTGATAAAGCATCAATATGGTTTCCTACGGGGGCGGTGCCAACAGCACCGCCCTTTTGGTTGGACTGCATCAGCACCGCATCCCGGTGGACCTGATTCTCTTTGCGGATACGGGGGCAGAGCATCCCCACACCTACGCCTATCTGGATGTGATGGATGACTGGCTGAAGGACCACGGGATGCCGCCCATTACCAGAGTGTATAAGACCACCCGTGACGGGAAACGGCTGACGCTGGAAGACAACGCCCGGAAAAACCTGAAAACGGTCAAGGGCCTGGGGCGGAACTATTCCTGGAGAGAACGATTTGGAAAGGAGTTTTGCACACATGGCAACGGTTGAGAAAATCCGCAAGGACATTGAAAAGACGAAGGAGAAGATCTCCACCCAACAGAAGCGCCTTCGGGAACTGGAGGCGCAGCTCACCGAGGAAGAAAACCTGGAGATCGTCCGCATGGTCAAGGCGGTGCGTATGGACAACAAGGAGCTGACCGCCTTCCTGAAGGCCTACGCCAGCGGCCTTATCACCCTGCCCGACGGGATGATGGAGGCGGAGGCAGCGGCGGACCCTGATGACGCGAATGTGGAAGGAATGGAGGATGGCGAAGATGAAGCGTAACAGAGTTTTTCGCCTCTTGGCGTCCCTGACGGTGGTGGTCCTGTGCATGACCGCCTTTTCCGTCACCGCCTTTGCGGGCGGCGGGGATGGAGACTATTACACCGTGGAGCCCGCCGAGACGACCCCGGAACCCACCGAGGAACCGGCCACCGGAGGCATGGAGCCGGAGGGCCAGTCCCTGACCCCGGAGGGCAACGCCACGCTGGTGGACGATTATTACGGCGATAAGCAGCTTATCACCGTGACTACGAAAGCGGGCAACTATTTTTACATCCTGATCGACCGGGCCAACGAGGACAAGGAGACCGCCGTTCACTTCTTGAACCAGGTGGACGAAGCCGACCTGATGGCGCTGCTGGAGGACGGACAGACGGAGGAAAAGCCCGCTGCTTGTACCTGCGCCGAGAAGTGCCAGGCCGGTGCGGTGAATACCGCCTGTCCGGTCTGTGCGGTAAATATGAGCGAGTGCGCCGGGAAAGCGCCGGAGGTGGAGCCGGAGCCCGAACCGGAGCCGGAGAAAGAGTCCGGCAACGGCGGCGCCCTGGTGCTGATCCTGCTGCTGGCGGTTCTGGGCGGCGGCGGAGCCTTCGCCTACATCAAGTTCATCAAGCCCAAGCAGAGCGCAAAGACCAGCGCCAATCCGGACGATTATGAGTTCGAGGACGAGGAATATGAGAACGAGGATGACCTGACATTGGAGAGTAAGGCATTTATGAATAATGGATCTATGGACGAAACGAAGTGAAAAAGGAAATATAAAAACTACGGTGTTCATCAGAGTGAACACCGTAGTTTTTATAAGAAAAATTTTGAAAGCAGAAAACCTCCAACAAGACCAACTATGCAAAAAAACGCACTCCACGCAACAGAAATTCTCCCGGATTTTTTGCTTTCGTACTCGATTTTCTTGCCGAAAATCTTTGTGACGGCATCAACCTCTTTTTGACTCATAGAAGCAATAATTTTTGAGGTTTCGGCTTCAGATTTCCATTTTTCAGCTAATTCTTTCTGCTTTGCAAATTCAGCTTCAACTTCCGACATAAGTTGTGCTGATTTGCTTAGTGATTCAGTTAGCTCGTTAATTTTGGATGTGAGTTTCTTACTGCTTTCCTCATCTTTCTTCAATAGATTTGCTTTTGTAAATAGTTCATCAAGTATGGTTGCACTTATTCCAGTAGCGGACGATAACATTGAAATTAGAATATCTACAAGCACCATGTTTCCCTTCCTTTCCCATTAGAGTATAAAGCGGACAAACTTAAATGACAATAGCAGGAGAATGATATATGCAACTTGTAATCTGTGAAAAACCGAGTGTAGCAAAAAGTATCGCGTCGGCCCTGGGTGTCACATCCAGGGCCGATGGCTATTTTGAAGGAAATGGGTATCTCATTTCCTGGTGCATCGGGCATTTGGTGGGGCTGGCAGACGCGGCCGCCTACGATGACCGCTATAAGAAGTGGCGGTATGAGGATCTTCCCATCCTGCCCAATCCCTTCCGCTATGTAGTGTCCGAGGAAAAGGCCACCCAGTTCCACATTCTCCGTTCCCTGATGGAGCGTCCCGATGTGATGGAGCTGGTCAACGCCTGCGACGCGGGCCGCGAGGGCGAGCTGATCTTCCGGCTGGTCTATGAGGCCGCCGGATGTTCCAAGCCCTTCTCTCGCCTCTGGATTTCTTCGATGGAGGACGCAGCGATCCGGGAGGGCTTTTCCGATCTGCGCCCCGGCAAGGACTATGACCCGCTGTATCAATCGGCACTTTGCCGCCAAAAGGCGGACTGGCTTATTGGTATCAATGCCTCACGGCTCTTTTCGGTGTTGTATCATCGAACGTTAAATATTGGGCGGGTGCAGACGCCCACCCTGGCGATGCTGACCGACCGGGACGGTAAGATCGTCCTGTTCCGCAAGGAGAAATACCATCATGTGCGGCTGACGCTGGAGGAGGCCGAGGCGGTCAGCGACCGCATTGTTTCCCCGGAGGACGCCCAGACCATCCGGGACGCCTGTGACGGGCAGCGGGCCGTATGTGTATCCCTGGTGCGGGACAAAAAGACGGAGAAGCCGCCCAAGCTGTACGACCTGACCACCTTGCAGCGGGAGGCAAACCGGGTGTTCGGCTACACGGCCAAGCAAACCCTGGACTACGCCCAGTCGCTCTATGAAAAGAAGCTGCTGACCTATCCCCGCACGGACAGCCGGTATCTGACGGTTGACATGGCGGAGACCGCCTCCGTGGTCCTGCATCTGGCGGCGCGGGTGCCGCCCTTCGACGCCTGCCCGGAGTTTTTCCCCGATGTTCTGGCGCTGGTGAACGACAAGGAGGTATCTGACCACCACGCCCTGATTCCCACCCTTGAGCTGGAAAAGGCGGATGTTCCTGCGCTGCCTGTGGGCGAGCGCAATATCCTTCTGCTGGTCTGCTGCAAGCTGCTGTGTGCGGCAGCGGAGCCTTTCGTGTATGAGGCGGTCACAGCCACCTTTGATTGCGGCGGACATACCTTCAAGGCAAAAGGAAAGCAGGTACTTTCCCAGGGCTGGCGGGCAATCCAGGAGGTGTTCCGTTCCTCCCTGAAAGAGAAGCTGGAGGATGAAGAGGCCGAGGGCGTCCTTCCGGCCTTGACCGAGGGACAGGTTTTTGAGCCGGTCGCCGCCTCCGTCACCGAGCACTTCACTTCACCTCCCAAACCCTACACCGAAGTTATATGCTATGAAAGGGGGATAAGAAATCGCCCATAGAAAGGAGAAACTTTTATGAAAGCAAGGAAAACTGACAAGGGCAAGATAACCGCATTATACGAGCGTTTGAGCCGCGA
>NZ_JACOPO010000017.1:0-9143 GCF_014287965.1 Flintibacter hominis
GAAATAGTAGTTAAAGCAAACTAAATTTTGTTGGAGCGCCGTGTGCGGGGAAACTCGCACGCACGGTGCGGAGTGGGGGAAAATTCGGAGATAACTTCAAAGAATTACCTATCACTATACATCCTTCCTTCGGACCTCTCTACATACGGCGGCGCGGCAAAGGACCTGCTCACCGACCTGCAATCCCGCAACGAGAGAATGTTCAACATGACCTTCCTGGTGCTGCACACGGCGGAGACCCGTCAAAAGCTGGAGATCGCCGTATCCCAGGCGGCCAGCGTCGCCCAGACCTATAACTGCCTTCTGACCCGGCTGGACTTCCAGCAGGAGGACGGGCTTATGAGCAGCCTTCCCCTGGGGCTCAACCGCATCAAGATAGAACGGAGCCTGACCACTTCGGCCCTGGCGGTGTTCGTCCCCTTCGTCACCCAGGAGGTGTTCATGGGCGGCGACGCCATGTACTACGGGCTCAACGCCCTTTCCAATAACATGATCCTGCTGGACCGCAAGCAATCCCGCTGTCCCAACGGTCTTGTGTTCGGCACCCCCGGCAGCGGCAAATCCATGAGCTGCAAGCGGGAGATCACCTTTATCATGCTGATGACCCAGGATAATGTCATCATCTGCGACCCGGAGGACGAGTATTCGCCCCTGGTGAAGCGATTGGGCGGTCAGGTGATCCGGCTGTCCCCGTCCAGCACCGACTATGTGAACCCTCTGGACATCAACCTCAACTACTCCGAGGAAGAAAACCCGCTGGCGCTGAAAAGTGATTTCGTCTTATCCTTCTGCGAGCTCATCATGGGCAGCAAGACGGGGCTGGAGGCCATCGAGAAAACCGTCATTGACCGGGCGGTACAGATGATCTACCAGCCCTACTTTGCCGATCCCCGGCCAGAGAATATGCCCATTCTGGGCGACCTGATGAACGCCCTTCTGTCCCAGCACATCCCGGAGGCCGACCGAGTGGCCCAGGCGCTGGACCTCTATGTGAACGGTTCGCTGAACTTCTTCAACCACCGTACCACCGTGGACATCTCCAACCGCCTTGTCTGCTTTGACATCAAGGGCCTGGGCAAGAACCTGAAAAAGCCGGGGATGCTCATTGTTCAGGATGCGGTGTGGAACACCGTTACCATCAACCGGGCTATCGGGCGCTCCACCTGGTATTTCGTGGACGAGTTCCACCTTTTGCTGAAGGAGGAACAGACCGCCGCATACAGCGCCGAGATTTGGAAACGGTTCAGAAAATGGGGCGGTATCCCTACCGGGGCGACCCAGAACCCCAAAGACCTGCTTTCCTCCCCGGAGATCGAAAACATCCTGGAAAACAGCGACTTCATCTATATGCTCAACCAGGCGGCGGGAGACCGGAAGATACTGGCGGAGCGGCTGAACATTTCATCGGAGCAGCTTGCCTATGTGACCAACTCCGAGCCGGGCCACGGGCTGCTGTTCTTCAACAATGTCATCCTGCCCTTTGCGGATGACTTCCCGAAAGACACCGAGCTCTATAAATTGCTCACCACCAAGCCCAGCGAGGTTGCACACGAAACTGTGGACGACGAAAAGGAGGACCAGAATGGATAACAAGATGGCGGTTTTCAATAACCGCGAATTTGGCAGCATCCGAGTGATCGAAGAAAACGGCAATTATCTGTTTTGCGGATTTGATGTTGCGAAAGCCCTGGGATATGCAAAACCGAGGAACGCCATCAATACGCATTGTAAGGGGGCCCTGAAACGGGGCGCCCTTACAGAAGGAGGCGTACAGGAATTGACATTCATCCCGGAGGGTGATGTGTACCGCCTGATCGTTCATAGTCGGCTGCCTGGTGCGGAACGCTTTGAAAAATGGGTGTTTGACGAAGTTCTCCCCATGATCCGCAAGACGGGCGGGTACATGACTGCCTCCCTTCTGGAGCAGGCGGCGGAAAAACCGGAAATATTGCTGGCTTTTGCCGACCAGCTTCTTGCCGAGCATGAGAAAAACCGGCAGCTCTCCGGCGAGGTGGAACGGCTGCGGCCGAAAGCAGATTTTTATGACGCCTTTGTCCATGAAGAAAACTGCACCAATATCCGAGCCACGGCGAAAGAACTGCAAATCGGGGAGCGTGCGTTTTGCCGTTTCCTGATGGACGCGGGATTTCTGTACCGCTGCCCGGCCGGATACCTTCTGCCCTATGCCAAGCCCTCCAATAACGGATTATTCCGTGTGAAGGACTTCTGGAAATATGGGCATTTTGGACAGCAGACCTTGATTACGCCCCAGGGCAAAAATGTGATCCGTCTGCTGCTGGATGATGGGCAAATGCGGCTGGAATGGAAGGAAAGGATGGGATAAGGATATGGAACAGGAAAAGCTGTATGTCATCGAGGAAAAGACCTATGAGGCACATATCGACGAGGAAGTGCATCTCTACGGGCTGCTTCATCAGCTTGCCTTCCTTGCCGGAAAAATCAAGGACCGGGAGGATGTGGAGGCGTTCATTGCGGCGGCGAAGCGGTACGGCCAGATCGCCGATGACAAGTTTGACGCCTGGAACATTCCCGGCCGTTACCTGGTGTTCGGCGACAAGGCGGACCTTGCCGGGATGAAGGCGCGGGAGCTGTGCGAGCTGGACGCCTTCTATGTGGAGTGTGAGGACGACGAACCCGAACCGGGCGGCGGCCGCCAGGAGGAACACTATCTGATCCCCGGCAGCGGATTCCGGCTGCTGGTGAGCGAACTGCACATGTTCCTGGTAACCTGGTACAGCATCGCCAAGTGTCTGTCGCAGGCACAGAACGAGAAAGATTTTCTCCGACTGCAAAAGAAATACGGGAACTATGAAAAGACGCTGAACAGGCTGCGCCGCAAGCTGGGTCTTTCCGCTGACAGCAACTTTTGTCAGGATGAATTGGAGGCGGCGGTCATCAAGCGGTTCCGGGCGGAGCTGATCCCTGGGGAGCAGATCAGCCATGAATAAGCTCACCCATGTCAGCCTGTTTTCCGGCATCGGCGGGCTGGACCTTGCGGCGGAGGCGGCGGGCTTTGAAACGGTCTGTCAATGCGAGTGGGCGGACTATCCCTATTCCATCCTGCAAAAACATTGGCCGGATGTGCCGAAGTTCCGCGACATCACCACATTCACGAAGGAGGCGTTTTTTGAAAAAACAGGACTTGAAACCATTACCATCCTCTCCGGCGGATTCCCGTGCCAGCCTTTCTCCACCGCAGGAAAACGGCGGGGCTTTGCGGATGAACGCTACCTGTGGCCGGAGATGTGCCGCGTTATTGCCGAACTGCGGCCCCGTTGGGTGCTTGGGGAAAATGTTGCTGGCTTCATCAATATGGGGCTCGACAAAACGATTTTTGACCTGGCAAAAGCGGGATACGCTGTTCTCCCATTCGTATTTCCGGCTTGCGGCGTCGGCGCATGGCATGAGCGCCAGCGAACTTTTATCGTCGCGGCTGATGTTTCCCACACCCCTTGCCTCCGACAAATCCACGGGGCGGGATGCTGCCAGCCTGGATGTGTTCCTGTCGGACAATGGGATATTCCGCAAGCGGAACAAGGACGGGTCGATCTGGAGCCTGTCCCTGTCGGCGGCGGTGTTCTATCTGACCCCGGCAGCATCGGAGGGCTACCGTTCCACCCTGAAACCGGCGGCCTTCCGGGACAAATCCCCGTCCTCCAACCTGTCGGCTCAGGTGATCCGGCAGGAGCAGCCCCTTTCCGAGAAAGCGGCGCTGAACCCGGACTGGGTGGAATGGCTCATGGGATTCCCCCCGAAATGGACGGACGCATCCTTTGGCGTGCCGAGCCCGAAGGAGTCCCCCGCATGACCGAGGACACGGACAACCGGGCGCTGCGGCTGAAAACCCTGGGGAACGCGGTCTGCCCGCCCCAGGCCTATCCCATTTTCCAGTACATCGCCATGATCGAAACCGGGGCGTGTGCCGACATCTGCCCCTATGGAACAGGAGGTGACGCACCTTGAAAGAATGGAAAGCCCCCGAAAAGGAGGCGCAGAAGATGACCCGTGACGGGGCAGTATCCGTCAATCTGGTTACGGGCGAGACGACCTATCCCTCTGACCGGACGCCGGAGCAGGACCATTCCGCCTCCGGCGACACGGCGGGTGCCGCTGGGAAAGTAGTGGATCGTGTGGAACTGCACCGGGAACAGGCAGCAGCCAAGAAGAAGCGCCGGAAACAGCGCAGAACCTATCGGGAGGGCGAGGCGGCAGCGGGCCGTCCATCCTCCCGATTGCAGTTTTCCGAGGCGGACCAGGCCAAGCCGGAGCTGCAAGGGGCCATCCGCAAGTCGGACAAGGCGGCGGACCGGCTGGACGCGGCAAAGACCGCTGTTCCATCCAAACTGCCATCCCCCCAACATGCCAATCCGCTGTCCCGCCCCATCCAGGAGGCAGGCGCAGCCATCCACGGCAAGGTCCGAGAGGTGGAGCAGGAAAATTCCGGCGTCCAGTCGGGCCACCTGGGGGAACGTAGCTTTGAGAAGGCTGTGGGCTACGGAAACCGCCGTGTCCAGAACTGGCGGGCGGAACGCAAGCTGAAACCCTGGCGGGACGCGGCAAAGGCGGAGCAGGCGGCGGTCAAGGCCAATGCGGATTTCTACTATCGGAAAGCCGTGGCGGAGAACCCCCAGCTTGCATCCAATCCCATCTCCCGCCTGTGGCAGAAACGGAAGCTGCAAAAGCAATATGCGGCGGCATACCGGGCGGCGGGCAAGACCGCCCAGGCCGGGAAAACAGCGGAGACCACGGCAAAGGCGGCCAAGAAAACCGCCCAGGAGTCCAAGCGCACCGCCCTTTTCCTGAAACGGCATTGGAAGGGCGCGTTGATCGTGGGCGGCATCGGTCTTCTGCTGGTAATGCTGCTGGGCTCCCTGCAATCCTGTTCCTCCATGTTCGGCGGCGGGGTGTCCAACATTATGGCGTCCTCCTATCTCTCCGAGGATGCCGACATGCTGGCGGCGGAAGAAGCCTACTGCGCCAAAGAGGATGAATTGCGGGAGTATCTGGATACCTACGAGGCCACCCACGACTATGACGAGTATCACTTTGATCTGGACGAGATTGAGCACGACCCCTATGTGCTGATCTCCATTCTGTCGGCACTCCATGAAGGGGTGTTCACCATTGACCAGGTACAGGGCGACCTTCAAACCCTCTTTGACAAGCAATACATCCTCACCGAAACCGTGACCACGGAGACCCGCTATCGGACGGAAACAAGGACGGACAGCGAGGGCAACACCTATACGGTTCGGGTGCCCTATACCTGGACCATCTGCACCGTCACGCTGGAGAACTTCGACCTCTCCCATGTGCCGGTCTATATGATGGGCGAGGAACAGCTTTCCTTGTATGCCACCTATATGTCCACTCTGGGCAACCGCCCCGACCTGTTCCCGTCCTCCGGGTATGTGAACAAGTACATCGACAACCCACCTGCCGCCTGGGAGATTCCCGCTGAATACCTGACGGACGAGCGGTTCAACACCCTTATCACCGAGGCGGAGAAGTATTTAGGGTATCCCTATGTATGGGGCGGCAGCGGCCCCAGCACCTCTTTTGATTGCAGCGGCTTCGTCAGCTATGTGTTGACCAACAGCGGCCTGTGCAATACCGGGCGGCTGGGCGCTCAGGGGCTCTACAACATTTCCACCCCAGTATCCGACCCCCAGCCCGGCGATTTGGTGTTTTTCGTGGGCACCTATGATACCAGCGGCGTGTCCCATGTGGGAATCTATGTGGGCGACGGGATGATGCTGCATTGCGGCGACCCCATCCAGTATTCCAACCTGAACACAAGCTACTGGCAATCCCATTTCTACGCATACGGCAGACCGCCGTACAACTGATGGAGGTGATGAAGTATCAATATGGTTTCCTATGGGGGCGGCGCCAACAGCACCGCCCTTCTGATCGGGCTGCACCAGCACCGTATCCCGGTGGACCTGATCCTCTTTGCGGATACGGGGGCAGAGCATCCCCACACCTACGCCTATCTGGATGTGATGGATTCCTGGCTGAAGGACCACGGGATGCCGCCCATTACCAGAGTGTATAAGACCACCCGTGACGGGAAACGGCTGACGCTGGAGGATGAATGTCTGCAAAGTTGCAGCCTTCCGTCTATCGCCTACGGCTTCAAGCGGTGTTCCCTGAAACACAAGATCGGGCCGCAAGAAAAGTTCTGCAACCATTACCCGCCGTGTCAAAAGGCGTGGGCGGCGGGCAAACGGGTGGTCAAATTCATCGGCTACGATGCGGGCGAGGGCTACCGCAGCGACAAGGTTCTGCTGGGCGACCTGGCCGACCGAAAATACAGCAAGTGGTATCCCCTGATGGAATGGGGATGGACGAGGGACAATTGCATCCAGCAGATCGAGGCGGCAGGGCTGCCCCAGCCGGGAAAATCGTCCTGTTTTTTCTGCCCCAGTATGAAACCCGACGAGATCACCGCCCTGCGGGAGCAGCATCCCGATTTGTTCCGCCGCGCCCTGGCGCTGGAGGACAACGCCCGGAAAAACCTGAAAACGGTCAAGGGCCTGGGGCGGAACTATTCCTGGAGAGAACGATTTGGAAAGGAGTTTTGCACACATGGCAACGGTTGAGAAAATCCGCAAAGACATTGAAAAAACGAAGGAGAAGATCTTCGCCCAGCAGAAGCGCCTTCGGGAGCTGGAGGCGCAGCTCACCGAGGAAGAAAACCTGGAGATCGTCCGTATGGTCAAGGCGGTGCGGATGGATAACAAGGAACTGACCGCCTTCCTGAAGGCTTACGCCAGCGGCCTTATCACCCTGCCCGACGGGATGATGGAGGCGGAGGCAGCGTCGGACCCCGACGACGATATGGAGGACAGTGACCATGAAGAATAAGAAAGTGATCCGGCTGTTTACGGCGATTCTGGCGGTTGTACTGTGCATGACCGCTTTCTCCGTCACCGCCTTTGCGGGCGGCGGAGATGGCGACTACTACATCGGGGAGTCCGCCGAGACGACGCCGGAACCCACCGAGGAACCTGCCACCGGGGGCATGGAGCCGGAGGGCCAGCCCCTTACCCCGGAGGGCAACGCCACGCTGGTGGACGATTATTACGGTGACAAGCAGCTTATTACCGTGATTACGAAAGCGGGCAACTATTTTTACATCCTGATCGACCGGGCCAACGAGGACAAGGAGACCGCCGTTCACTTCTTGAACCAGGTGGACGAAGCCGACCTGATGGCGCTGATGGAAGATGGGCAGACGGAGGAAAAGCCAGCTGCTTGTACCTGCGCCGAGAAATGTCAGGCCGGTGCGGTGAATACCGCCTGTCCGGTCTGCGCGGTGAATATGAGCGAGTGCGCCGGAAAAGCGCCGGAGGTGGAGCCAGAGCCCGAACCAGAGCCGGAGAAAGAGTCCGGCAGCGGCGGCGCCCTGGTGCTGATCCTGCTGCTGGCGGCGCTGGGCGGCGGCGGAGCCTTCGCCTACATCAAGTTCATCAAGCCAAAACAGGGCGCAAAGGTCAGCGCCGACCCGGACGACTATGAGTTCGAGGACGAGGAATACGAAAACGAGGATGTTCCTGAACAGGGAGAACAGGAGGACCAGAATTGAGCAAATTGGTGATCTGTGAAAAACCGAGTGTAGCAAAGAGTATCGCATCGGCCCTGGGTGTCACATCCAGGGCCGATGTCTATTTTGAGGGCGGCGGCTGGCTCATTTCCTGGTGCATCGGGCATCTGGTGGGGCTGGCGGACGCGGCCGCCTACGATGACCGCTACAAGAAGTGGCGGTATGAGGACCTTCCCATCCTGCCCGCCCCCTTCCACTATGTGGTGTCCGAGGAAAAGGCTGACCAGTTCCACATTCTCCGTTCCCTGATGGAGCGCCCCGATGTGACGGAACTGGTCAACGCCTGCGACGCGGGACGCGAGGGCGAGCTGATCTTCCGGCTGGTCTATGAGGCTGCCGGATGTTCCAAGCCTTTCTCCCGTCTCTGGATTTCTTCGATGGAGGATGCGGCAATCCGGGAGGGCTTTGCCGACCTGCACCCCGGCGCGGACTATGACCCGCTGTATCAATCGGCGCTTTGCCGCCAAAAGGCGGACTGGCTTATTGGTATCAATGCCTCACGGCTCTTTTCGGTGTTGTATCATCGAACGTTAAATATTGGGCGGGTGCAGACGCCCACCCTGGCGATGCTGGCCGACCGGGACAGTAAGATCGTCCTGTTCCGCAAGGAGAAATACCATTATGTGCGGCTGGCGCTGGAGGGGGCCGAGGCGGTCAGCGACCGCATTGTTTCCCCGGAGGACGCCCAGGCCATCCGGGATGCCTGTGACGGGCAGCGGGCCGTGTGTGTATCCCTGGTGCGGGAGAAAAAGACGGAGAACCCGCCCAAACTGTACGACCTGACCACCTTGCAGCGGGAGGCGAACCGGGTGTTCGGTTACACGGCCAAGCAAACCCTGGACTACGCCCAATCGCTCTATGAAAAGAAGCTGCTGACCTATCCCCGCACGGACAGCCGGTATCTGACCGGCGACATGGCGGAGACCGCCTCCGTGGTTCTGCATCTGGCAGCACGGGTGACGCCCTTCGATGCCTGCCCGGAGTTTTTCCCCGATGTTCTGGCGCTGGTGAACGACAAGGAGGTATCTGACCATCACGCGATCCTGCCGACGCTGGAACTGGAGAAAGCGAACGTTCCGGGGCTGCCTGTGGGTGAGCGCAATATCCTTCTGCTGGTCTGCTGCAAGCTGCTGTGTGCGGCGGCGGAGCCTTTCGTGTATGAGGCGGTCACGGCCACCTTTGATTGCGGCGGACATACCTTCACGGCAAAAGGAAAGCAGGTGCTTTCCCAGGGCTGGCGCGCCATCCAGGAGGTGTTCCGTTCCTCCCTGAAGGAGAAGCCGGAGGATGAAGATGCCGAGGGTGTTCTTCCCGCCTTGACCGAGGGGCAGGTCTTTGAGCCGGTCTCCGCCTCCGTCACCGAGCACTTCACTTCGCCCCCCAAGCCCTACACGGAAGTTATATGCTATGAAAGGGGGATAAGAAATCGCCCATAGAAAGGAGAAACTTTTATGAAAGCAAGGAAAACTGACAAGGGCAAGATAACCGCATTATACGAGCGTTTGAGCCGCGA
>NZ_JACOPO010000018.1:0-8035 GCF_014287965.1 Flintibacter hominis
TTCTCCATGGCCGACAGAAGGGTGTCCTCTGGTACGCTTTGTCAAGGGTGTTTAAGAAATTTTCTCGCAGTCATTCAAAATAAGCCGCTTGATTTTGTCGCTCATGGTTTCTTTGCTCGTTTCGCTGAAATGGATTTTGACGCGGTAGGTGGTTTTCCCTATTTTCTTTATCATAACAGGCTGCGGGGCTTCCTTTACGGTCAGAGGGGAAGCGGCTGCGGTGGTGCTGGTCTTGCGGGTTTCATTGTTCATAGGCTCTCCTTTCTGCTCATGGCAAATGCCCCTGTTACGCAATAGGACGCTGTTTTCGGGGGTAAAGGTATAAAGTACCGCATAGGCGGTTTTCTCCCTCTGGAAGCCCTATAAAATGGGGCTTCCAGAGCGTCTAATGCGTAACATGGGGCGGCTGTTTTTTGGTTGAAGTGGCGAAGTGGCAAGGTATCTGGGTTTTGCCACTTGGATTTTGCCATTTCACTTTTTAAGGGCGTGATACCATGCCGCGCCGATACGCTTTGAGGTAATGCGCCCGTCAAGGTTTTTCTTTGCCGCCCGGACGGTACGGGCAGAAATCCCGGCTTCTGCGGCGGCTTTCTCTATATCCTCGCTGGCAAGCTCTTTCCCGTCTGCCAGTAAGTCTAAAATCAGTTTTTCCGCTTGCTCGGTCTTTGTGGCGGTGTTGCCGCCCGCGCCGGATAGCAGTTCATCAGCGGTTATATCATATTCGCCTACCCACTCAAAGCCTGTGTCGGGGTCAAGGCAAAAGGCTATGGGCTTCCCCTCCGGCGCAAGAGAAGATTTGTCATGGATAATCACGCGCATATTCGGCTCACGCTTCACGCGCCCAATAAGCAGGACGCTCCGCGCCGCCGCCCGGAAGTCGATAGAGCCTAAGCCCCGGTATGCGCTCTGTCCTCCGGCGGCTTTGTTTAAGTGCCCGATAAGGATAACGGCGCAGCCTGTACGCTCTGCAACATCAGCAAGGCGGCGAAAGATAGGGCGCACTTCATTAGCCTTGTTCATGTCGGCTTTCTCGCCCATATACGCCTGTATGGGGTCAAGGATAATCAGCCGCGCCCCGTTCTGGACGATAGCTTTCTCTATGCGCTCGTCGGAGAGGGTAAGCTCCCGTTTGGCTTCGTCAATGACAAGCACCCGGTCAAGGTCTGCTTCGGCTTCTATCAAGCGGGGCTTGACGGTATCGCCCAGCCCGTCCTCGGCGGTCTGGTAAATCACTTGGAATGGCGGCAGGGGCTTCATGCCGGGCAGCGTTCCCCCGGTGGTACAGGCAGCGGCAAGGCGCAGGGCAAAGGTGGTCTTGCCCTCGCCGGGGTTGCCTTGTACTATGGTTACTTTCCCAAAAGGGATATACGGCTCCCATAGCCATTCAACGGTCTGTGTGTCAACCTCGCTCATGCGGATAATTTCAACGGTTTCTTCTTGTGGCGGCTCTTTCAAGCCATAGACAGCTTCCCGGAGATATTTCCCGTCTGTAATTTCTCCCCGGCGTGTCTGTACTTCGTTCCAGTCTTTGAAAAAAGGGATAAGGCGGTGGACGGTCAAGCCCTCCGGCATGAGCTTCACAAGGCGGCTGCAAGCGTCATTTCCCGCTTGGTCGCTGTCAAGGCAGAGGTAAACAGTCTTGATGTTGGGGCGGTCAGAGAGAAAGCGCAACAGGGCTTTTTCCCCCACGCCGCCCAATGCCAGATAGCTTTGCTTCTGCCAGTCCTTTTTGAACAGGCAGAGGAAAGATAACAGGTCAACAGGGGCTTCAAAGACGAACAACCTTTCGCCCTCGCCCCGGTAGCAGAAGTTAAAGGCTTTGTCGCTGCCTTTCACATCAAGCCGGAAGCTCCCGGCTGTGCCGCGCTGGTGGGCGTATCTCGGTACGCCGCTTTCATCTCTGCCGACAAATACAGTATTGTGGTGGGCGGCTTCCTCGTAAATATCCCCGGTGGAAAAGAAAAAGCCCGTCACATCTTCATCAATGCGGCGGGCTGCTATGAGGTAGTTCCTCGCTATTCGGTTGTCATTGCTTCGGGGCGGCAATCGGAAGTCGGAGAGGGGCGCAGGGCTTGGTCTGTCCGGCGGCGGGGCTGCCCCTTTTTCTCCTGTCAGCAGTTCCACGGCTTCGGTAAAGCTCTTTCCGAAAAACTCCATGACAAAGTCAATGGGTGCGCCGCCCTTGCTTTGGCTGTGGCGATACCATTTATTTCCCCGGATGGTCAAGCTGTCGTGCCGCTTCCAGCGGTATTCGTTCCCGGCGCGGGTAAGCTGCTCGCCCTGTGATTGCAGAAAAGAAACAAGGTCGGCAGTATTCGCCCGGTCTATCTGTTCTTGGGTGTAATACATAAAATCTCAACTCCTTTCAGCGGTCTATGTCGTGCCGCTTGGTGTGGCTCTGCTCCGGCTGGTCGGCTCGCTGTGCAATGTCAACGCACTTTCGGATATTCTGAAGCTCGGCAACCTCTGTGCGGGCTTCTTTCAGCTTTGTGTACTCCGTTTCCCTCTGTGCTTTGAGGGCGGCATACTCCTTTTTCCATTCAGTGACAGACAAAGACTTCACGCCTGACTGTAAGTTTGCGTGGAGATAGCGGCTTGCTGCGCCCCATAGGGCAAGCTCGGCGCGGTGGGCTTCCTCGTATTTTTCGCGCTTGCTCGTCCAGCCGTTTTTCAGTGTTTTCAGTTCGTCGTGTATGGGCTTGTACTTCAAATAATTCCCGCCGTACTCAATCAGCTTTTCCAGTTCTTTCATACGCTTCTCGGCGGTTTTCATGCCCTCCCGGATAGTGTCGGATTTTTTGCGGACAGAGGAAAGGGAAGCGTCCAGTTCCGCAAGGGTGGCGATACCATGCTCGGACAGATAATTAACTGCCTGTGATACGGTTTTCAATTCGTCTGCGGCGTGTCGTTGCTGCCAGCCCTGCGAATACTTCCGGCTCTTTTCCCTCTGGACGCTCAAATACTTCATCAGAAGATTTGCAAGGTCGGGGGATTGTGGCGGCTGTGGTTTTGTGGGAGCGTTCGCTCTATCCGTAAGCAGTCCGGCAATCCATTCTTTGAGGTTGCCAATCTGCGCCCGGATTTCTTTTATCAGCTTGTTTGCTTTTCGGATATTCCGGTTAAGCTCGCCCTTTTCGGTAGCTATGCCTTTCTTCTCCATTTGGCAAGCCGCCACGCCCACATGGACGGTAGGGATTTGGTCTATCCCTTGCCGTTCATAGCTGCGGTGGTCGATACGCTCCGGGCTGTCGTTTCTCTCCAAATAGGCATTGGCAAGGTCAGCCCATGCCGCCCGCCAAACTTCCGCATTTTCTTGATTGTTCCAGTCCACAAGGTCAACCTTGCGGGTCTTGTATCTGCCACTTGGCAGCTTCACACGCTCGCCCTTTTCATCAAGCACATATTCCTTTTTGGATTTCGCCGCCCATGCGCCGCGCTCGTCAAGGGGGCGCATTGTCAAGAGGATATGGGCGTGAGGGTTGCCGCCGCCTGTGTCATGTATGGCGAAGTCGGCGCACATTCCTTTGGAAACAAATTGAGAGGAACAGTATTCCCGGACAAGCCGTAACTGTTCCTCTCTGGATAATTCAACGGGCAGGGCGATTTCAACCTCCCGCGCAAGTTGGGCGTTCCCCGCTTTCTCGTAAAGCTCCACACTGTTCCACAAGGTAGAACGGTCAGAGAAAGAGGGCGGGGCATGGGGCGGCAGCATGATTTCAGAATGAATAACACCGCCCTTGTGGGTGTAGTCATGGGTCATACCGTCCCACTCATTTATCAGTTTTTCGCCGCTTCGGTAGGCGGCTGCGGCAACGGCAGACTTGCCTTTGCCCCGGCTGACTATCTTAATACTGCAATGGTAAATTGCTATGGTATCACCTCCCGGATAGGATATTCAGACTTGCTGAAAGTGAATAGCTTGCGAAGCAAGGTGTTCGCTTTCGGCAAGTACACAAAAGGGTAGACGCGCAAGCGTCGCAGGGGAAGTGTAGCTTCCCCTGTCTGCGGCAAAGCCGCCAATATCGGAGCGCGGGGAAAGTTCCCTGTGCGGAAATAAAGCCCTCGGCAGAGCGCACACGCCCGCAAGGGTGTATAAGTGCGCCCTTTGTTCCAAAGGGACTTTCAGCTTGTGGCGTTCCCGGCTCGTTTTTGTAAAAACTCCCGCGCTGGCTGGCTCGTCAAGGCAAGCCGGAGAAGCGCGGCGGCTTCCTCGTCGGTCATGTCTTTTGCTTCCGACACAATGCTTTCAAAGACCGCGCCCCGGACGATAAGGCGGTGGCTGCGCGTCCTGCGTTCCTCGCGGGATAACTTCTGCCGCAACATCTTTTCCCGGTTCTCAAACTGTCGGATTTTCTTCTTCCCGTCCTCGATCTCGGCGGTCAGTTCCTCATGGGTTTTCTCTCTTGGTTTTGTCATAGGGGGCGCTCCTTTCTTCCCGTAGGCATGGAAAAGGGCAGTCGATTTTCTCGGCTGCCCTTTCGATATGAAGATAGCTCATTCAGTTTGCGGCGGGGTCTTGTTCTGATACTTCTTCACCAGAAGTTTGGTTATTGGGGAGTGGGTCATACCCGTCTGGGTTTCCGTCGAGGTCTGTGCTATGATAGTTTTCATACAACCAGTATTTCCCGCCAATCTCAACGACAATGTTTTCGCCATATTGATAAACTTCTGCGCCAACAATAGGGTGATTTGCCTGGAAGTTTTCTTTGGGTATGCCGTCCAAATAATTACCTGCGTCATTTGTGCCTTGGAAGTTGGTAACATCACTTTCAATGACACCTAAATAAACAAAATCGGCTTTCAATTCGTTGAATGATGTTTGCGAAGTGGACTGTTTATACAAGGTGTCATTAACATAAACCATAGGTGCTGCATCTGCTATACCCGGAGTGGTAACACTGTCGTTGTTGTTGGGAAAAAGGCAAATTGCTGCGACACATACTAAAGCTAAACAAGCTGCAACAGCGCCCCATTTAACCCAAACAGTTTTTTGGGTTTTCTTTTTGTAGCTGATAGCTTCATCAACATACTTGCTGTCAAGCTCGCTCATGGCTTCGGAAAACTTCTTTGAGTTCATACGAATACCTCTCTTTCTGCTAAATAGCTTTTCATTTTCTGACGGATACGGGTCAGCCGGACGGAGATATTTTTCTCCGAAAGCCCTACAAACTCGGCTATGTCTTTACAGCTATCAGAAAACCAATAGCGGCGCATGAAGATAACGCGGTTCTCGACGGTCAGCGTGTCCAGAAAACTTTCAATGATACGGGCTAACTCTCTGGCTTCAATTTCGGCTTCCACTGTGTTCGGGTCTGCTATACAGGCTTCGATTTCCTCCATAGCAATCGTGTAAGTGCTGCTGCGTTTGGCTGCTTCCTTTCTGTAATAGATTTTCAGAGAAATGTTCCGAACGATTTTACAGATATAGGTCAAAAGCGGGTTTGGCTTCGCCGGGGGGATTGCGTTCCACGCCCCTAAGTAAGCGTCATTGACGCACTCCTCTGCGTCCTGCCTGCTGTTTACAATGTTATACGATAACTTGTGGCAAACTTTACCGTATTTTATATCCAGCTCCCGTATGCCCTGTTCTGAACGCCCAAAAAACATTTCAATGATTTTTTCATCTTCTATCATCACACCGCCTCCTTTCCGGCTTCACCTATATACTACGGTTTCAGCGGCGAATACTACATCAAATCTCAAATTTTTTCAAAATTATTATACCATACGTCGCATGGGATTGTTTGCGGTATTTTTCGGGTGTTTTCTCCGGCTCTTGACTGTCAATCATAGATTAACTCATGTTTTACGATTTCCTCTGCCTGTGCCTTGCAAGCGTTCATCAGCCCTACCCATGCAAGCTGGTCTTTCGCTTTTAATTCCTCGGTGGCTCCCGCGCTCTTGGCAAGCTCCGGCATGATAAGGTCAATCCGGCTCCGGGCGGCTGCGTCAATCTCCGCGCAATGCTCATACAGCTTTTCACTGGCAACAAAGGCGGTGTAGAGGTCGGGGCGGTAGCCCTCAAGGTAGGCTTTCCGTAAGCGTCCATAATGACCGATATGGGGCTGTCTTGCGGGTGGTGTGGTGCTGCTGTCAATCAATCTTCTCATGCTGTGCGTTCTCCTTTCTTGTCTGCGGCAGCGGGCGGTTCATGGGGTTCTTGTGCTTGCTCCCGTTCCCTCTGCTCTTTCCATTGTCTGCGCTTTTTCTCCATATAGCGGCGGTTATATTCCGCTTTTTTCGCTCTGCGCCGTTCCTGTTCCGCTAATGCGGCTTTTTCTTCCTCTGTCAGTATGATTTCCTCATGGGGGATTTCTACCTTGCCGACAAAGTTAAAGAAAATCTCAACTTCCTGTGTCCGGCTTGCTCCTTTGCCCTCGGCTTGATGGACAAGGATTTTTTCAACAAACTCATTTATCATGGCGGGGGTGAGTTCGGAAAAATCCGTATATTTCTTGACAAGGGCAAGGAATTTTTCAGCGTTGACGGTTTCCCGGCTTATGCGGTCAAGCTCCTGTTGGTCTTGTGCTATGCTCTCGGTCAATTCCTCTAATTCCGCTTCAAAATCGTGTAACATTTGCTCAAAGAGCTTGTCAGAAAGTTTACCGTTTACATTGTCCTCATAGAGCTTGCGGATTAAGCGGCTCAATTCGTCAGTTCGCTTTTCACTGCGCTGTTTCCGCTGTCGGGTTGCCTTTGCCGCTTTCGTCTGCCGTTCGCTGGAAGCGGAGCAGACCTGTTCCATAAATGCGGTTTCATTGTTCAGCGCATAGTCGCATACTTCCTTGATAGCTTCAAGCAGAAGTTGGTTTACAACGGCTGTGCGGATAAGGTGCGTCGTGCAGTATTTGTCATAGTGCTGGTTGCCTAAATCATATCGGGAACAGTTGTACTCGTCACGCTCTGGACGCTTTCTGCCGTTTGGTCGCCCCGCCCAGTCCCGCGCAATTCCAGCCCCGCCCCTATGGTTATACATCTTAGCCCCACAATCGGCGCAAAACATCAGACCTGTTAAGGGGTTTGCCGCGCCTATGGTGTCCGTCCGGCGTACCGTTTTCCGCAAGCTCTGGACGCGCTCCCATGTTTCCTTGTCAATAATGGCTTCTTGCGTATCTTCAAAAATGACCAAATCCTCTGTCGGTGTCATTTTGGAACGTTTGTCTTTATAGCTCTCCTTATAGGTGCGGAAGTTTACCGTATGCCCCATATACTCCGGCTTGGATAAAATGTCGGCAACTGTGCCGCCGCGCCATGTGTACCGTTCAGCAGGGTTATAGTTGGATTGATGTTTCCCCATGCCGCGCTGTGCAAGGTAATAGGATGGTCTTTCAATCTTTTCAGAAGCAAGGATACGGGCGATTTCATACGGGCCTTTGCTCTCCAACGCCATGCGGTAAATCCGGCGCACAACCTCGGCGGCTTCCTCGTCAATAATCCAGTGGTCTTTGTCGTTGGGGTCTTTCTTGTAGCCGTAAATACAATGGCTGCTTGTATGCTTGCCGGACATTCCCCTTGCGCGGAGAACGCTTGTTATTTTCCGGCTGCTGTCGCGCACATACCATTCGTTCATAATGTTCAAAAACGGGGCAAACTCGCTGCTTTCGCGCCTGTCGCTGTCAACTCCGTTTGCTATGGCGATAAAGCGTACACCGCGCTCCTTGAACATGACTTCTGTGTAAAATCCCACTTGCAGATAATCCCTGCCGACACGACTTAAATCCTTTACCAGTACATAGCCGATTTCTCCGCTTTCAATCCCTGCAATCATGCGCTTCCAATTCGGACGCTCGAAGTTTGCACCAGACCAACCGTCGTCCGTAAAGTGGACGCAATTTGTAAAGCCCTGCTCCCTTGCATAATCTTCAAGCAGCTTCTTTTGATTGATTATGCTGTTGCTGTCGCCTGTGAGGTCGTCGTCGCGGCTCAAACGCTCGTATAATGCGGTTATCTTGCCCTTGTCAGTTTTCCTTGCTTTCATAAAAGTTTCTCCTTTCTATGGGCGATTTCTTATCCCCCTTTCATAGCATATAACTTC
>NZ_JACOPO010000019.1:0-5706 GCF_014287965.1 Flintibacter hominis
TGGTGACCCGTACGGGAATCGAACCCATGTTTGCGGCGTGAGAGGCCGCCGTCTTAACCGCTTGACCAACGGGCCGTGTGGTGCGCCTTCAGGGATTCGAACCCGGGACCCACTGATTAAGAGTCAGTTGCTCTACCAACTGAGCTAAAGGCGCATTTTGCGCTTTTGTCTGCACCCTGAAAACCGAACAGTGAAGCCGCATTCCTTGCTTACAAGCGCCTGCATTCTATTCTTAACCTTTTAGGTCAAGCCCTCGGCTTATTAGTATCGGTCAGCTCAACACCTCACAGTGCTTACACCTCCGACCTATCAACGACATAGTCTACGTCGAGCCTTACTCCATAAAGGATGAGAGATCTAATCTTAGGGGGAGTTTCACGCTTAGATGCTTTCAGCGTTTATCTCGTCCAGACGTAGCTACCCAGCTGTGCCCTTGGCAGGACAACTGGTGCACCAGAGGTCTGTCCATCCCGGTCCTCTCGTACTAAGGACAGCTCCCTTCAAATCTCTTACGCCCGCAACAGATAGGGACCGAACTGTCTCACGACGTTCTGAACCCAGCTCGCGTGCCACTTTAATCGGCGAACAGCCGAACCCTTGGGACCGAATTCAGCCCCAGGATGTGACGAGCCGACATCGAGGTGCCAAACCTCCCCGTCGCTGTGGACGCTTGGGGGAGATCAGCCTGTTATCCCCAGGGTAGCTTTTATCCGTTGAGCGACGGCACTTCCACTTGCATACCGCCGGATCACTAACTCCAACTTTCGTTACTGCTCCACCCGTCGGTGTCGCAGTTAGGCTCGTTTATGCGTTTACACTCAATGCACGATTTCCGTCCGTGCTGAACGAACCTTTGAGCGCCTCCGTTACCTTTTAGGAGGCGACCGCCCCAGTCAAACTGCCCACCTAACAGTGTCCCCCGACCGGATTCACGGCCGCAGGTTAGAAAACCAGTAAATCAAGGGTGGTATCCCAAGGGTGGCTCCACCTGAGCTGACGCCCAGGCTTCCAAGCCTCCCACCTATCCTGTACATGATTTACCAATCCTCAGTATTAAGCTACAGTAAAGCTCCATGGGGTCTTTCCGTCTAGTTGCGGGTAACCGGCATCTTCACCGGTACTACAATTTCGCCGGGTGGGCTGTTGAGACAGCGCCCAAATCGTTACGCCATTCGTGCGGGTCAGAACTTACCTGACAAGGAATTTCGCTACCTTAGGACCGTTATAGTTACGGCCGCCGTTTACTGGGGCTTCAATTCAAACCTTCGCTTGCGCTAAGCTCTCCTCTTAACCTTCCAGCACCGGGCAGGCGTCAGCCCATATACGTCATCTTTCGATTTAGCATAGACCTGTGTTTTTGGTAAACAGTCGCTTGGGCCTATTCTCTGCGGCTCCCCTTAGGGAGCTCCCCTTATCCCGAAGTTACGGGGTAATTTTGCCGAGTTCCTTAACAACCCTTCTCCCGTTGGCCTTAGGATTCTCTCCTCATCTACCTGTGTCGGTTTGCGGTACGGGCACCTTAGCATACACCAGAACTTTTCTCGCCTCGTTATTCTCCGACTTCCCTACTTGATTTCGGTCCCTTTCGCCCGGGTCAACCAACGCCCGGGTTCGGATAGCTCCAAGTGTCCTTCTGGTTTAAGTTTCGGTGGCTACGGAATTTCAACCGTATGTGCATCGACTACGCCTTTCGGCCTCGCCTTAGCTCCCGGCTTACCTTGGGCGGACGAACCTTCCCCAAGAAACCTTAGATTTTCGGCCATTATGATTCCCACATAATTCTCGCTACTCATTCCGGCATTCTCACTCGAATAAAGTCCACCGCTGCTTCCGCTACGACTTCACCCCTTATTCGACGCTCCCCTACCACTGCATTAGATGCAATCCCAAGCTTCGGTTATACGCTTAGCCCCGTTACATTTTCCGCGCAGAGTCACTCGACCAGTGAGCTATTACGCACTCTTTTAATGAGTGGCTGCTTCTAAGCCAACATCCTGGTTGTTTTCGCAACTCCACATCGTTTTCCACTTAGCGTATATTTGGGACCTTAGCTGTGGGTCTGGGCTGTTTCCCTTTTGACCACGAGACTTATCTCACGTAGTCTGACTGCTAGTCATCAATTATCCGGCATTCAGAGTTTGATAGGGTTCAGTAACTTTATCAGCCCCTAGCCCATTCAGTGCTTTACCTCCGGTAATCTAAACTAACGCTAGCCCTAAAGCTATTTCGGGGAGAACCAGCTATCTCCAAGTTCGATTAGAATTTCTCCGCTATCCACAAGTCATCCGCCACCATTGCAACGGGGGTCGGTTCGGTCCTCCATGGGGTTTTACCCCCACTTCAACCTGCTCATGGATAGGTCACCTGGTTTCGGGTCTATTGCACGCGACTTTATACGCCCTATTCAGACTCGCTCTCGCTTCGCCTCCGGTGCTGAACACCTTAAGCTTGCCACGTACAATAACTCGCCGGACCGTTCTACAAAAAGTACCTCATCACACTTTAACGTGCTTTGAGTGCTTGTAAGCACAAGGTTTCAGGTTCTCTTTCACTCCCCTCCCGGGGTCCTTTTCACCTTTCCCTCACGGTACTGCTCCTCTATCGGTCATCAAGTAGTATTTAGGGTTGGAGGGTGGTCCCCCCAGTTTCCCACAGGGTTTCACGTGTCCTGCGGTACTCTGGATCCTGACTAAATCGACTCAGCTTTCGCTTACGGGACTATCACCCGCTGTGGTCGGCCTTCCCATACCGTTCAGCTAGCCTATCAATCCGTTGCGTCAGTCCACAACCCCGAAGGATAAATCCTTCGGTTTGCCCTCTTCCGCGTTCGCTCGCCACTACTTGCGGAATCTCTGTTGATTTCTCTTCCTCGCCCTACTTAGATGTTTCAGTTCAGGCGGTTCCCCGCCTACGCCTATTTGATTCAACGCAGGCTGACAGAGTATTGCTCTGCCGGGTTTCCCCATTCGGAAATCCTGGGATCGAAGCTTATGTGCAGCTCCCCCAGGCTTATCGCAGCTTGTCACGTCCTTCATCGGCTCTTGATGCCAAGGCATTCCCCTTGCGCTCTTATTAGCTTGACCTTCGTAGAACAACCTTTTCAAGCTGTTCTCTTGGTTCTATAAGAATTATGCAGGCCTCAGATTCAGTTTCATTGTAGTATTTGTTACCCTTTTAATTCCTTAAAAAGTCCACAAATTTTACTTTGTTACCTCTCTGTTGCTTGCTCGCAATTTCTTGCTTGCTTCACTGTTCAGTTTTCAAGGTGCAGTTCTCCGACCCTTTTCAAGGTCAGATCGAAATGCTCACCCTCTTGGGTAAACACTTCGATTTGATCTTGTGGTGGAGGTTATCGGACTCGAACCGGTGACCCCCTGCTTGCAAAGCAGGTGCTCTACCAACTGAGCTAAACCCCCTTATCCGGGTGCCCTCAGCTTTTGGTGGTGGGCCCAAGTGGACTCGAACCACCGACCTCACGATTATCAGTCGTGCGCTCTAGCCAGCTGAGCTATGGGCCCGTGAGCCCCCACCGCTCCCCTTACGGCGTGCGCCCTCTAAATTAAACAACGTGACCCCTACTTTGCACAGACGTCTGACCTTAGGACGTTACAAAAACCTGTCGGCTTTTGAACTCTCCTTAGAAAGGAGGTGATCCAGCCGCACCTTCCGATACGGCTACCTTGTTACGACTTCACCCCAATTATCGAACCCACCTTCGGCCGCGCCCCCCTTGCGGTTAGGCTACGGACTTCGGGTGTTCCCGACTCTCATGGTGTGACGGGCGGTGTGTACAAGGCCCGGGAACGTATTCACCGCGGCATGCTGATCCGCGATTACTAGCGATTCCAACTTCATACAGGCGAGTTGCAGCCTGCAATCCGAACTGGGATGGCTTTTAGGGGTTTGCTCCACCTCGCGGTCTTGCTTCCCTCTGTTGACCACCATTGTAGTACGTGTGTGGCCCAGGACATAAGGGGCATGATGATTTGACGTCGTCCCCACCTTCCTCCGTTTTGTCAACGGCAGTCTCGCTAGAGTGCTCTTGCGTAGCAACTAACAATAAGGGTTGCGCTCGTTGCGGGACTTAACCCAACATCTCACGACACGAGCTGACGACAACCATGCACCACCTGTCACCGGCGCTTCCGAAGAAGAAGGTGTATCTCTACACCGGTCACCGGGATGTCAAGCCCTGGTAAGGTTCTTCGCGTTGCTTCGAATTAAACCACATACTCCACCGCTTGTGCGGGCCCCCGTCAATTCCTTTGAGTTTCAACCTTGCGATCGTACTCCCCAGGTGGGATACTTATTGTGTTAACTGCGGCACGGAGGGGGTCAGACCCCCCACACCTAGTATCCATCGTTTACAGCGTGGACTACCAGGGTATCTAATCCTGTTTGCTCCCCACGCTTTCGCGCCTCAGCGTCAGTTGCTGTCCAGCAGACCGCCTTCGCCACTGGTGTTCCTCCTAATATCTACGCATTTCACCGCTACACTAGGAATTCCGTCTGCCTCTCCAGTACTCAAGAACTACAGTTTCAAATGCAGGCCACAGGTTGAGCCCATGGTTTTCACATCTGACTTGCAGTCCCGCCTACACGCCCTTTACACCCAGTAAATCCGGATAACGCTCGCCACCTACGTATTACCGCGGCTGCTGGCACGTAGTTAGCCGTGGCTTATTCCTCAGGTACCGTCACTTGCTTCGTCCCTGAGAAAAGAAGTTTACAACCCGAAAGCCTTCTTCCTTCACGCGGCGTTGCTGGGTCAGGCTTGCGCCCATTGCCCAATATTCCCCACTGCTGCCTCCCGTAGGAGTCTGGGCCGTGTCTCAGTCCCAATGTGGCCGGCCAACCTCTCAGTCCGGCTACTGATCGTCGCCTTGGTGGGCCGTTACCCCGCCAACCAGCTAATCAGACGCGAGTCCATCTCAGAGCGATAAATCTTTGGCAGTCAGAGCCATGCGACCCAACTGCATCATGCGGTATTAGCAGATGTTTCCACCTGTTATTCCCCACTCCAAGGCAGGTTACTCACGCGTTACTCACCCGTCCGCCACTAAGTAACTCACTCCATTGGACGAATCCTCTGTCATGAGCACTCCGTTCGACTTGCATGTGTTAAGCACGCCGCCAGCGTTCATCCTGAGCCAGGATCAAACTCTCAATAAAATGGTATTTAAAGAACCGAAGTCCCTCAAATCATATTATCGAAACTTTTCCAAGCTTCAAAGAAATTTACGGTCATCCGTTTCAAGCTTCGCTTGTCTTCGAACAACCAAATCCATATCTGGTGCTTTTCGTTTGTCACGTTGTTTAATTTACAAGGTACACGCCGCTCCGTGCGGCGGGTTTTTATCTTACCACATTCAGTTCGCTTTGTCAAGAACTTTTTTCGAGCTTTTTCAAACTCTTTTGTCCTCTCATTCGCCGCTCCCTTAGTGGCTTGCCGCTGCCCTCGCGGACAGCTTGATTAGGTTACCACACTTCATTGCCTTTGTCAAGCACTTTTTTTCGCCAGTTTCAAACTTTTTTCGTCTGTCCCCTGGACCGCCTCGTGTGGCTCCCTCCGCTCCCCCGCAGGGCTTGCCCCTGCCGCAGAGCGCTTGCTTATATTAGCAAACACTTCCTCCCTTGTCAACACTTTTTTCCCACTTTTTTCCCCTTTTTTTATCCCCTCCTTACCTACACTATATCTTCCCCTCC
>NZ_JACOPO010000020.1:0-5151 GCF_014287965.1 Flintibacter hominis
ATGGCCTGCAGCCTGACCAACTGCCTGACTGGATGAAGAAGCGGGGCATCAAGAAGTAATATCGCTGACTTTTAGGGCCGCCTCGGTCGTCACACGCGACGGCCGGGCGGCCCGCCCCTTTTGGGTGCTTAAGATGGAAAGGATGGACGGACCATGGAATTGGGACTGAAGAATAAGAGTGCGTTGGTTTTGGCCTCCAGCAGCGGATTGGGGAAGGCTATCGCAATGGAACTGGCACGGGAAGGAGCCCGGGTCATGCTCTGCGGTCGCTCTGAGGAGCAGCTGAAAAGGGCACAGCAGGATATCCTGAACGCCACTGGAAACAAGCCGAAATATCTGGCCGGGTCTATCACCGATCCCCGGTATATCCAGGAGCTGGTCCAGACCACAGTGGAGAAATGCGGTCCTATCTTTGCCCTGGTGAACAACAGCGGAGGTCCCAAACCGGGCCCCTTTGACTCCTTTGATGACCAGGCTTGGCAGGATGCCTATGAGCTGTGCCTACTCAGCTATATCCGGACGATCCGTGCTGTTTTGCCTTATATGAGGGCCAATGGAGGGGGCCGTATCCTGTGCTCTACATCCTCCTCTGTGAAGGCGGCGCTGAACGATTTGATCCTGTCCAACACCTTCCGTATGGGGGTGGTAGGGCTGGCCAAGACCCTGAGTCAGGAGCTGGGGCCGGACAACATTCTGGTCAATGTTATCGGTCCCGGCCGGGTGGGAACTGCCCGCATCGACCAGCTGGACCAGATCCGGGCTCAGAAGGAAGGATTGTCGGTGGAGGAGCTCCAGCATAAGGCATTCCACGACATTCCCCTTGGCCGGTATGGTCGGCCTGAGGAGTATGGGCGTATGGCCGCATTCCTGTGCTCTGAGGCCAATACCTATCTCACTGGACAGACCCTGCTGATGGATGGAGGTATGGTGAAGGCGTATTGAAATCTAGCGGATGAGAGCATAGGGAGCTGGGATATTTGATATCCCCTTAATAGGGGTAATTTTTTAGGCGCCTGATAACCTCGGCAGATACTGCTTTGGCGGTATCTGCCGAGGACTTTTTTGTCTACGCAGGTTCTGTCATGCTCCGCGTCTCGCCTTGCGGTGTGACCATGTACTCACTCTCGTTCTAGTGGATATCCACTGGATGCCCTTAGGGCGCAGGAGATATAATTGATTTGGGTTTATCTAAATTATATATATTTTAGACGATAAATTTTATTGACATTGTCGCTTTGTATAATTATAATGTAAATATCTTATGAATAGCAAGCACAATGATGGCGCCATCATTGTATTCTCACGGTGTGAGAATACAATTCATGTTATAGCCAGAACCAAGAAGCGCAGCCCAGAATGGGGGACATAGGATAAATAAAAAAGAGTCCATAAAATAAAAATCTTTCGCAAACGACTAAGTCGAATGCTCAGTCTGTTCCTGATAGCCTTTAATGGTTCTGAATATTGTTGGAATTCCCTTCTAGGGCGTTGCCCTGACTAATCGTCAGTACAGGGCGGTGCTCTTTATCTGGTTTGACTGTTTTTTACACAGATCTTCTTTTTTACGGTTAAACTATTGTATGTTTCGACGCAATTATGTTCTTAAACATTTTGGATATCTGGCTCTTTTCACCTGCCATCAGTTTGGTAAAAAGGAAAATTTTCTTAATTAAATGAATTATGGCTTTACAGATAATTAGAAGAACTTACATTTATAAAAATATAGTCTAAAAAGGTTAACAAAAATTGTAATTTTATTGATATTAAAAAAATAATATTTATTATCTGATGATATGCCAATATACGCGATGTAGTGTGGTAGCTTATGTGATAATAAATATGAATTAGATAGGGGTGGATAAGCCAAATAGTAAAATACATGGTCAAATAGGGAATCAAATTTGAGAAAAAGGAGAATGATTAAAATGAAAAAAAGACTGAGTTGTGCGCTGATTCTTGCTTTAACCACAGGTTTATTGATTTCTTGCGGGAGCAAAGACGGATCTGTTTCCAATGCTGGGGGAAACGGCGCTGCTGGAAGTGCAAAGGAAATTGTCCTGGGACATGTGTATGCCGAAGACCATAATATAAATCGTGCATCTCTTCAGTTTAAAGATTATATCGAAAAAGAATCTGGGGGTAGCATGACTGTAAATATCCAGCCCAACAGTGTCCTTGGTGGCGATGAGGATATGCTGGAAATGTGTGCGTATGGCACCGTTACATTGATGACGCCTTCTGTGGCCTCTTTGGAAACCTATGCGGCAGATTGGGGTGTGTTGAACCTCCCCTATTTGTATGACTCTGTTGAAGATGCGTTTGAGGCTGCTGATGGTGAGCTGGGAGACTATCTAAAGAGTACTTTGGATGGCACAGAATATATCTGCGTTGGCTTCAATTCCAATGGTACCCGTAATATGTCAAATAATGTGCGCCCGATTACTTGTATCGAGGATCTCAAAGGAATTAAGATGCGCGTAATGAACAGCAGTACATATATTAAGTGGATGAATGCTCTGGGTGCTAACGCTACCCCGATGGGTTTCAATGAGGTCTTTACCGGCCTTCAGCAGGGAACTATCGATGGTCAGGAAAATGGAGCCGCTATTGCTTATACTTCTGGGTTTAACGAAGTGCAGAAATATTTCAGTGTAACTGAGCATGTATATGATATGAATGCAATCATCTGTAACCGTGCTTTTTATGAAAGTTTGACAGATGAGGAAAGAGAGATTTTTGATACAGGTATCCGTACCTATATGGAAGATTGGCAACGCAATACAGAGGTCAGCGAAGACGGAGAGTATATTGCTAAGTGGGAAGAAAGCGGTTGTGCAGTAAACTATTTGGAAGATGACAAGAAAGAAGCGTTCCGCGAGGCACTGACTCCGTTGTATGAGGAAGCAGAGGCAAACTTCCCTGAAGCATGGGAAGCCTTGAGCAAGTATCGTTAAACTTTGTGAACTTGAATTAGTGTTTTTAGATATGTAATAAATAAAAGAGTGATGTATTCTCTGGATGATAGAAATTCCGGAGAATACATACACTAAAATGGGTAAAAAGGAAAACGATATGAATGGTTTAAAAAAAATAACACATAGAATCAATAAACTGGAAGAAGTTTTTTTGGTAGCTACATTAGCAGTTTGTGTAGTTGTAATTTTTGTACAGGTAATTGCTCGATATGTGTTTAACAACTCGATTTCTTGGAGTGAAGAAGGCTGTAAGTATCTCTTTGTTTGGATGATATGGATGGGCACTGACTTTGCGGCAAGAGATCACTTGTGTATTGAGATTATCAGTGGCCGGGTTAAAGGTAAAGCAAAGTTAGTTTTGGATATCGTAGTGAAACTGATGTGGCTGGGGATCTGCCTGTTTTTTACATTTAATGGTCTGGAAGTGGTTCAGTCCATGATGCAACGCGGAAAAGTGGCTTCGTCTATTCCGTGGCTGAAAGTTTGGGTGGTTTATTTGGTTATGCCTGTGAGCCAAGGAATGCTGAGTATCCGGGTTATAGCACAGATTGCCGAAGACATCATGAAGATAATGGGTCGTGGGCAATTGGCTGACGGATCAGTATAAGGAGGACTTAGATTTATGGAGATGCAAATTCTAGTTCTGTTCGGAGTCTTTCTGATAACGGTATTCATTGGTGTGCCAATTGGCTATTCTATCGCGTTAGCTACCTTGGTGGTTTTAGCCGGTTTTACGAATACTCCGTTAGCGATGATTACACAGAATTGTGTTAGTGGAGTGAATTCCTTTTCGCTGATGGCGATTCCATTTTTTATCCTGGCTGGCAATTTGATGAGTACGGGCGGTGTCGCAAAAAGAATCGTTAACTTTGCGGATACTTGTATAGGGTGGATTACTGGTGGACTGAGCTTAGTGACAACCGCAGCTTGTATGTTTTTTGCGGCGATTTCTGGTTCGGCTATGGCTACCTGTTCTGCCGTTGGTGCCATCATGATTCCTGAGATGGAGAAGAAGGGGTATCCACGTCCGTTCAGCGCTGCTTTGGCAGCCTCTGCCGGATCCATTGGCGTTATTATCCCCCCGTCCGTTCCTTTTGTTATCTATGGTGTCGTGACCGGTACATCCATTGGTGATATGTTTATTGCGGGTTTTCTGCCAGGCATCATGATGGGAATTGCGATTATGATTGCCTGTGTAGTGATGAGTAAAAAATATGGTTACCAAGGGGCGAGTTCAAAACCGACGGGAAGAGATGTCTGGATTTCTTTTAAAGACGCCTTTTGGGCATTGTTGGCACCTGTTATTATTTTGGGTGGAATTTATGCGGGTATTTTTACGCCAACAGAAGCGGCTGTCGTTGCGGTGATATATTCTATTTTTGCCAGTGTAGTAATTTATCGTGAAATGACACTGAAACAGCTCTATGCTGCATTTGTAGATAGCGTACGGTTAAATGGTAATATTGTTTTTATGGTTGGTACTGCGACTGCATTTGCAAGTTACCTGTCATTGAAGCAAATTCCAGTTTTAATTGCGGCGTTTTTGACAAGCTTAACCAGCAATCCTATTATTTTGATGCTGATTATCAATGTGTTCCTTCTATTTGTGGGATGCTTGATGGATAATATTCCTGCGACTATCATTTTGTCACCGATTCTCCTACCTGTTGCATTGGAATGTGGACTATCAGCCGTTCAGTTCGGTGTGGTGCTCACCATGAACTTGGCAATTGGTTTTGTGACACCCCCTTATGGCTCTAACCTATTTGTGGCTACATCCATTTCTGGTGTAAAGATAGAGGCTATGCTAAAGTATGTATTGTGGTTCATTGGTGCGTTGCTAGTTGTTTTGATGCTAACAACTTATGTTCCATTCTTTACACAAGGTATTGTAGAAATAATCAATGGTTGATGACCTAGATAATGATTTTATTCAAAAATATTTTTAGGAGGAATTTCTTATGACTCAGCATGAGAGAAGCAAGGTACTCCTGCCCCCAATGGCGATGCACGCGGAGACAACGCCCTGTGTTGTAAGGGGAGAAGGCTGTTATCTGTATACGGAGGATGGCCGGAAGATTCTGGATATGGCATCCGGTATTGCCACGAACGCCCTCGGCCACTGCCACCCCAAGGTGATCGCTGCCGCTGAGAAGCAGCTGCATACTCTGATCCA
>NZ_JACOPO010000021.1:0-4206 GCF_014287965.1 Flintibacter hominis
AGTTCCTCCCGGAAGTCAGGGTGAGCAATAGCGGCCATGGCAGCGGCTCTCTCGCCTAAAGACAGGCCATGCAGATGGGCCACGCCGTACTCAGTAGCCACACACTCAACCATGGTGCGGGGGACAGATATGGTGCTGCCCCCCGGAATGGTGGGAACAATGTTGGATCTCAGATTGCCCTCCTTGTCCCTTCTGGAGGAATTGATGCAGATATAGCCCCGGCCGCCCCTGGAGCGGAAGGCGCCCTCCAGAAAGTCCATCTGGCCGCCTATGCCGGACAGCTGCCTGCTGCCTGCCGATTCGGCGTTCTCCTGTCCCATCAAGTCCAGCTGAACACCTCCATTGATGCTGATGAAATTGCTCATCTTCCCCATGCGTTCCGGGGAATGGACATGGTCCACATCGCCGGGATAGAACAGCTCCGGCTCATTTTCCAGCCAGTCATACAGCTCCTGAGAGCCCATCGCCAGGTTCCAGGTAGAGTAACCGGCATCCACCTCCTTGCGGGCGTTGGTCAGCTTTCCCGCCTTGTGGATCGCCAGGAAGGCATCGCTGATAGTGCCTGTCCAGCAGCCCAGGTCCTTCAGGTCGGATTCCGCCAGCATCTTGGCCACAGTGAAGGGAACGCCGCCTACGCCCAGCCCCAGCACAGCCCCGTCCGGGATCTCCGCCACCACATTGCGGGCAATCTGGATATCTACCGGCGAGGGGTCCTTATAGGTACGCAGAGGCAGCGGTTCATGGACCCCCTCTACGACATACGTGGCTTCCGACAGGTGGACGCGGTGGGAGCCGTTGACCCCCTGAAGCTTGGGCAGCCGCTCATTGATCTCAAAGATCACCGTACGCGCGTTTTCAAAAATCGTCCGCCAGGCATAGTTGGAAATTCCCAGGCCGCAGTAGCCGTCCCCATCCGGTTTGGACACAGGGACGAAGGCCACATCGACCCTGATATAGCTCCGGTAGAGCTCCGGCAGGGCCCGGAGCATCATAGGCAGAAACTTCACCAGCCCTCTGCTCTGCAGCTTCCGCTCATAGTCCCCGATATGCCAGCTGTAGTAGGTGAACGCGGACTGCTCCGGGTCGCGCTCCACCACCTCGATCCGGGGCCGGATCACCAGGCCGCCCCGGATCTTGACGTCTTTCAGCTCCTCTTTTCTCGCCGCAAGCGCCCGGTCCATCAGTTCGGGAAAGCCCGCGCCAAAGCCGTAATCTACCCAGTCGCCGGATCGAACCGCTTTTGCCGCCACTTCGGGAGTAACAAATTTACTCATATAGTTTTGTACCATCTTTTCTCTCCTTCCAAAATATACATCGCAATATTTCTGAAGCGCCTCATGAGCCTCGATACTCTCCTTGATCCTCATATCATTATGGTCCAAACATTCTGCCCCTGTTGTCCCATTTAAGTATAATCAATCTGTCAAGCTCTTTGCTGCCCATGCCTGCCTCAGAAATATTTTTACCTATTTTTCAACAAACACCATTCATTTCTCTAACGCGGAAAAGTCCGGCTAACATGAAGCCGGACTTTTCCGTAAAGTACCCAGACAGAAGAAATTGGGGAACTATTATGGTCAAGAATACTCTAATATTGAAAAAAGAGATCAGTCCGCCCAAATTTCCTCATCAGTGGGGATGTACATATCAGGGACCTTATAGGAAATGCGGCTCACATTCATCAGGTGGGTGAACCACAGGTTCTCGCTGATGGCGTTGTTGCCCCAGGTGCCGCAGCCCAGCGTGGTGGTGGGATTCAGACCGTTGTCCATAGCGCCGCCCAGAGCGGTGCCGCCTACCTGATTGACTGCATAGCGGGACACGTTGACGACGGTGGGAACAGCCTCGATATGCTCGGTGTTGTTGGAGTGGATGACCACGCTGTGGCCCATGCCCTCCATCTCCAGGTTGGCCCGGGCGATCTCCATGCACTCCTCCCAGGTGTCGTAGGTGAAGAGCGCCAGCATGGGGAACAGCTTCTCCTTCGCCAGGACCTCCTGACGGGCATAGCCCTTGGTGCAGCATACCAGGACCTTGGTATCCTCAGGGATCCCCTCCAGACCGGCCAAATCAGCCATCTGCTGGATCGTGGTGCCAGTCCACTCCTTGTTGAACACGCCGTCGGGGAAAGCGCTGTTGCGGACCTTGTCGGCATCGGCCTGGTTGTCAATGTAGTAAGCGCCATTCGCTCTCAGCGCGGCCACCATCTCATCTACCTTATCCTTGGGACAGATCACGTTCTGCTCACAGGTACACAGAACGCCATTGTCAAAGGTACGGCCCGCGATGACCATCTTGGCTACCTCGTCATAGTCCACATCCCGGTCCACCAGGACCTGAACATTGCCCTGGCCGACACCCAAAGCCGGTTTCCCGGAGGAGTAAGCCACCTTTACCAGACCTGGGCCGCCAGTGCAGATGCACAGATCCACGGTCTTCATCAGGCCGGCGGACAGCTCCATAGTAGGTTCTTTAATAATCTGGATCAGGTTCTTGGGCATACCCAGCTTATCCAGCGCCTCGTTCATCAGCTCAACCGCCCGGACGCCGACGCCCTTCGCGCGGGGATGGGGGCAGATAATGACGGCGTTGCCGCACTTCAGAGCGCACATGGAGTTGTGCATGGGGTTGATGACGGGGTTGGTGGTAGCGGTGACGCAGCCCACTACGCCGATGGGCTTGGCGACCTTCATAATACCATTGACCTCGTCCCGCTCAATGATCCCGCGGCTCTTCTGGTCCTTCATGCGCCACCAGGTGCTCTTGGATTTGTTCTTGCACTTGGCGATCTTGCTGTCCACGCGCCCCATCCGGGTCTCTTCCACCGCCATCTTGGCCAGTTCCTCCGCATGGTCATAAATCGCCTTACCAATCGCCTTGGCGGCAGCGTCCACCTGCTCCTGGCTCATCTTCTCAAATTCCTTCTGGGCCGCGCGCGCGGCGTCTACCAGCGACTGCAGATATTCCTGTGTATCCACGATAGTGACCTCCTAATTGTATCCTATAATCAGTTTCTCAGCCCTTCAGTGCCGCGGCAATGGACTCATCAATAATCTGGAACACGGTATCCAGAGTGGCCTCATCCACATTCAGCGGGGGGATCAGGCGGATGTTGTTGTGGTCGGCGCCGCAGTTGAGCAGCAGCAGATCACGCTTCAAAGCCTCAGCCTGGACGGCGGCGCACAGGGCCCCGTCGGGAGCGTTGTCCTCAGGCTTAACGAACTCGATGGCGTTCATCAGGCCCAGGCCGCGCACATCCCCAATGACATCGTACTTCTTCTGCAGGTCATAGAACTTGCCGCGGACAACTTCGCCCATCTTCTTCACATTCTCAAGGACGCCGCCCTCATACAGCTCTTCCAGAACCGCCAGGGAGGCCGCGCAGGAAACGGGGTTGCCGCCGTAGGTTCCGCCGTGAGCGCCCTTGGCCCACTTGTCCATGATCTCCTTCTTGCCAAAGACAGCGGACAGGGGCAGGCCGCCAGCGATGGCCTTCGCGGAGGTAAAAATGTCAGGCTCTACGCCCAGAGTCTGCCAGGCGTACAGGTTGCCGGTGCGGCCAAAGCCCGTCTGGACTTCGTCAAAGATCAGCATGATGCCGTGTTTGTCACACAGCTCACGGACATACTTCAGCCACTCCACTGGGGGGACCACATAGCCGCCCTCGCCCTGAACAGGCTCCATCATGATCGCCGCTACCATAGAGGGATCCACGATCTTCTTGAAGATCTCATCAAACTGAGTGAAATACTCCTTGGGGCACTTGCCGTCCTCCATCTTGTAGGGAGTCCGGAACAGATAGGGATACTCGGCAAAGTAGACGCTGGGCATCATGGGCTCGTAGTTCTTGCGGTAGGCAGCGTTGGAAGTGGTAATAGTCGCGGTTGCCATGGTACGGCCGTGGAAGGCGTTTTTCATGGAGATGATGACAGGACGCTGGGTTGCGTACTTCGCCAGCTTCATGGCGCCCTCGTTGGCCTCAGCTCCGGAGTTGGAGAAATACACCTTGTACTTATTGCCGGTCTTCTCCACCAGCTTCTCCATCAAAGTAGTATAGGGCTCATAGTACAGAATGTTATGTCCGGCGTGGATCAGAGTATGCAGCTGCTTCTCAGCGGCAGCGATCACCTTGGGGTGGCAGTGGCCGAGGGCGTTCGTGGCAATACCGGATGCCATATCCAGAATCTTCCGGCCATCCTCCGTATA
>NZ_JACOPO010000022.1:0-2747 GCF_014287965.1 Flintibacter hominis
GATATGGGTGCGACACGTTCCTTGATAACTGCATAAGCAGGAAACAAGGCATATACAAAACTTTTGTATAGAGAACTGATATTCCAAAGAGTGGAATGAGGGGGTAACGTCCCGAAACGCTCTCCTTAATACTCCTACATGCTGTGCTAACTGCTGAAATGCACAGTATGAAGCTAGGTGAAGTCGGCAGAGAGATACCGTAAGGCATGAAAATGCCACGAAAGCTGTCCAGCGGTGGGCGGTGTATCCTATATGCCGGAGGTCTATAAAATATCTATGGTGAGAATAACTTAGAGATAAGTTTGACGAACTTGTGAAAGTAAGGGTCTAAACGTAGCTTATGTAGAAATGCATAAACCGTGGTCACGGGGTATGTGGGGTAAAGTAAGAATCCATGTTATGAAATACCCTATTGTGTTACAGGCACAATCAAGCATACAGGCTCATAGCAAGCACCTACGGATATATGGACAGATAGGAATATCGGAACGTGGGAAGCTGTGAATACAAATGGTAAGGATTCAGCAGTCCGATGTTGTAGTGATAGAAAAAATCGAAAGCCAGTAGCAAATACTGGCAAGCCAACAGGCTTTCCGCTATCGGGATAATCTATCTTTATCACAGTGAAATCAGGGACACGAGCATTGATATTTCCTGTAATGGGAAAAGGAGCAACAGCCCCAAGACAGGATTTAGTTTCATCATTATTTCTAAATCTTTCAAGGTTCTTGTATGACTAATAGAAACCAAGTCCGAAAGGAGGCGGTTGACTTGACTGTCGATACGAACTTAGAGAGGCAACCAAAGCAGCAAAAACTGCGAAATGCCGAATATTACGATATGCAGGATGTTATGGATAAGCTATATGAAGAATCCTGTAAAGGAAAATCATTCCATAATCTAATGCATCTTATTACCAGTGAAAACAACATACTTTTAGCGTTCAGAAATATCAAAAACAACAAAGGCTCAATGACTAAGGGAACAGACGGCAAAACAATTACACAGTATAAAGGGTGGTCGGAAGAACAGTTTGTCAAATATTTTCAAAGTAAATTTGCAAACTATCACCCCAAAAGTGTACGCAGAACAGAAATTCCAAAGGTCGGGCAGCCTGATAAAATGCGTCCGTTAGGTATTCCCTGTATGGACGACAGGATTATACAGCAATGTATTATCCAAGTATTAGAACCGATATGTGAAGCAAGGTTCCATGCTCATAGTTATGGTTTTAGACCAAATAGGTCGGCAAGCCATGCCATTGCAAGGGCACAATCCCTGATGAATGTCAGCAAACTGCACTATGTTGTAGATGTTGATATAAAGGGATTCTTTGACAATGTAAATCATGGCAAGCTGCTCAAGCAAATGTGGACAGTGGGCATACGGGACAAAAGTCTAATCTGTATAATCGGAAAAATACTGAAATCTGAGATTGAGGGAATTGGCAGACCAGATAAAGGGACGCCACAGGGCGGTATCATCAGCCCGCTACTCTCAAACATTGTTCTGAACGAACTTGATTGGTGGTTGAGTGACCAATGGGAAACCAAAAGCACAAGATACCCCTATACGCACAGTCACAAATATGAAGCCTTAAAGAAGTCCAACCTCAAAGAATTTTTCTTCGTGCGTTACGCAGATGATTTTAAGATTCTATGTAGGGATTACAAAACAGCAAAAAAGATATTCATTGCTGTAAAGGAGTGGCTTTGGGAAAGACTGGGGCTTGAAATCAGCCCTGAAAAATCCAAAATCACAAATGTCCGCAAAAAGAAAACGGATTTTCTTGGCTTTGCATTGTATGTGACGAAAAAGAGTAAGAAGTATGTATCAAAAAGTAATATTTCGGAAAAAGCGAAAAAGGCAATGAAAACCAAACTCAAAGAGCAAATCAAAGTAATACAGCACGACACATCACCCCATCAGGTAAGTCAGTTGAATGCCATGATTCTTGGTATGCACAATTATTATAATACTGCCACAGGGTGCAGTCGTGATTTCCGAGAAATCAATTTCGTTGTCAGCAAGAGCCTAAAGCATAGGCTTAGAGTAAAAACCAAAAAGGCAAAGCGAAACAAAAATAGCAAATCGCCATTGCCTGAAAAAGTGCTAAAGTCCAGAACGTATCAGAAATTTTACGGCAGCTATGGCGGAAAGCCTAAAGTCGTGGCAGGTGTACAAATCTTCCCGATTTACGGTTGTAAGTTTGTTACTCCGAGAATGTTCACACGAGAGGTTAATAAATACACTCCACAAGGCAGACAGCTTATACACAAAAATCTGTCAACCGTTCACTCCCTTATCCAGTATCTATTGGAAACAAAGGAGTATGGAAAATCTGTGGAATATAACGATAACCGTATTTCACTTATGGCAGGACAAAACGGTAAATGTGCGGTAACAGGTGAAACACTCTGCATATTTGACATGGAATGCCATCATAAAAAGCCTAAAAAGCTGGGTGGTACGGACGAATATAGGAATCTTGTGTGGTTAAAATCCAACGTACATAAACTTATTCATGCTACTGAAGAAGATACGATTGCAAAATATCTTGACATTCTTAAACTTGATGACAAAGCACTGAAAAAGGTCAATTCTCTAAGGTTATCAGCAGAGAATTTAGAAATAGTAGTTAAAGCAAACTAAATTTTGTTGGAGCGCCGTGTGCGGGGAAACTCGCACGCACGGTGCGGAGTGGGGGAAAATTCGGAGATAACTTCAAAGAATTACCTATCACTATA
>NZ_JACOPO010000023.1:0-2605 GCF_014287965.1 Flintibacter hominis
GTATACCAAGGAGAGGTGCCGGGTAACCGTGTTGCGACATGGCATCCTTATGACAAAACGAGAGTCACCGCCTGCCTAGAATCCGCTGACATCAACCTGTCCAACACGTTGAAAGCGGATGAAACGTTGCTGGTTGGATTTGTGCCGCCGAAATTCGAGCAGGTAGTAACATATGATGAGCATGAAGTGCTGACAGGCTCTGGAACCTGGACAGTCCCGGAGGGCGTTACACAGGTAGTAGTGGTCTTGATTGGAGGCGGCGGAGCCGGTGGGAATGGGAATGATGGTACAGGCGATTTTTATGGTGGATTTGGAACCGACAAATATGACACACAAACTATTTCCATTTATACATCTGATTCCGCTGGACAAACGAAAACCGGGAACGCTAGCATCACGGCAACTGGAAGCACAACAGAAGCGGGCACTGGTGGTACGGGAGGAAGCGCCGGATCTCCCGGAAAGGTTTATCAAAAGACAATCGAGGTTTCAGCGGGAGAAACTATCTCCTATATTTGTGGCTCTGGCGGTCAGTCCAATGGATCTAGTGGAGAGGATACTGTTTTTGGAGAAGAGTCTTCCGCGTCTGGATCGGCGGAGTCCGCTGGGTATACAGATATCGTAACAGGAATAACTTACGCAAAATCTGGTTTGCCTGGGTCTGATGGGGCAGACGGAGGAACCGCCGGAAATAATGGCGGGGACGCTGGAGAAATAGCTGGCGGTACTGGCAGGCCTTCTTACAGCAACCAAAAAAATGGAAGTGACGGCGGATCGTATGCGAACTACACATCGACTTATTCCGTAAACGCCTCTGTTTCTTCGTCCGGTTCAGGTGGCGGTGGTGCTGGAGGTCCTTCTGGCGCAAACAATGGAACCGCTGGGTCTTCTTCAACCGCACCGAGTTTTAATCTTTCAGTCAGAGAACCTAGCGGAACAGGAACTTTCATACCTTCAAAGGCCGGGTCTGGTGGAAAAGGCGCTGACGGAGCATCAGCCGCATTGTATGGATGCGGCGGCGATGGAGGCGGCGGTGGAGGCGGCGGAGGGGCCGCTGGCAACTATAACCTTACGGTCCGAAATAATGCATCTATCAAAATAACATCTGCTCCGTCCAGTACAAGAAAAATAAATTTTTCAGCGCACGTTAAAACCTACGATAACTATTCTGGTAGTGGCGGTGCTGGAGGCGCTGGAGGAGCTGGTGGGGACGGATGCATCATCCTCTACTATGGCGCACAGAAAAAGATTGAATCAGGCCCCGTGATGGACCGCACTGGCCGCTTTATTCTGGACAAGCTGGGCCGAAGATTCGTCGTGTGAGGTGAGATACCATGACAATAGAAGAGAGGCTGTCCGCCCTGGAACAGAGGATTTCTACCATGGAGTTACAGGCGCTTGCGGAGGAAACACCCACAAGCTACTACACCAGCAAATACAGTGGGGAAGAGATAGACGCACTTCTGGATAAGGTGGCCGCTATGACACAGGAGGTGGGCGTATGATTTACATGACCGATTGGAATATCTGTACGCCACCCGGTTTTTCACTTGGATTTGAGGGCGATAATGAGGTCACGTCTCTGGAAATATCCACTGACCTGCCGGAAGGGTGGGACTTAAAGGTTGATGTGGAGAAGGATGGGCAGAAGAACATCATCCAGCTTTCCCGTGATGGGGAAGTGTACAGCGCTCTGCTTACCGCCGCCATGCTGGCGGATGACGGTACATACGCCATGCAGGTTCGGGGCACTCTGGGCGACCAGGTGCGGCACAGCAACCTGTTTTATGCCACGGTGTTTAATAGCATCAATGCGGTAGACGCATTCCCACCGCCCCTGCCCTCCGAGTTTGAGCAGATGGAGGACCGTCTGACAGACATTAACAATAATCCGCCAAAACCCGGCACAAACGGGACATGGCTCATTTTTAACCCGGATTCCGGGGAATATGAGGAATCAGATATACCATTACCAGAGGGCGGCGGTGGTGGCTATAGGATCGGCCACGGCCTACTGCTGGACAGAGAAACGAATACACTCTCTGTAAATGCGGTGAGCGACTTCGAGGGGGATAACACCCTTCCCATTACCGCGGCGGCGGTGCAGGATACTGTTGGAAATATCGAGATCCTTTTAGGGACGATTTGAAAGGTGGTAAAAAATGAGCGTAGCAACTGAAATCAGCCGCATCCAAACCGCACGAAATACGATCCGTGCGAAAGCGGTAGAGCTTGGTATTGGCACAAGCGTTGACACATTGGACAAGCTGGCGACAGAGATCGAGGGTATTGAAAACCGGGGTGCTGTATCAGCGCAGGTCCAAGAGGGCGATACATACACCATCCCGAAGGGCTACCACAACGGAAGTGGTACAGTGTCCGGTGTGGCCGGGGGTGGAAACTATAACCTCCAAAGCAAGAGCGTGACTCCTACCAAATCCCAGCAGAACGTAACACCAGATTCCGGTTATTACGGACTGTCTGACGTGACGGTAGCTCCGATTCCCGATAGTTACCAGGATGTGTCTGCTGTGACCACCACTGTGGCTGACGTGCTGACTGGAAAGGTATTTGTAGATAAGACGGGTAAGGTTTCTACCGGCAC
>NZ_JACOPO010000024.1:0-2605 GCF_014287965.1 Flintibacter hominis
GTATACCAAGGAGAGGTGCCGGGTAACCGTGTTGCGACATGGCATCCTTATGACAAAACGGGAGTCACCGCCTGCCTAGAATCCGCTGACATCAACCTGTCCAACACGTTGAAAGCGGACGAAACGTTGCTGGTTGGATTTGTGCCGCCGAAACCGGAAACGGGATATATTACCGAGCGTGTTGTTTTGACAGGTTCAGGAAGATGGAAAAAGCCTGCTGGGGTCACTCGAATCGAATATGTCCTGATAGGACCTGGCCAGGGGGGCAGAGCTGGTAAAAAGGGAGAGCCCGGTTCCGCTACTACGCTCTCGTTTTCGTACTCATTACTCGGTATAAATACCCGGTACAGTGGTAAGCACCCAGGAGAAGGGGGAAAAGGAGGAGAAGGCGGAGCGCCAGGACATGGCGGGAAAATCTACCGTGGAGAGATGGACCTATCTGTCATCGATGAGTTGGAGTATAGCTGTGGACCCGGCGGAACTGGTGCCACTTACGATGAATCAAATCCGGAAGCCGAAGGGAATGAAGGGAGCGCAACGACACTTGGCGATATCTCATCCGATTTAGGCAGCTCATCTGAGTTTGGTTATACGGACATTATAACCGGAGAGGTTTACGCAACGACTGGCCTTCAGGGAATCGCTGGAGGAGACGGGGCAGGCACGACCGCTGAAGACAGGGAAAATTCTACGGCTCAGGATGGTTTTCACTTTACTCCATCTACTGGGGTGACGGATGAAGATGGGACATTTTGGCCTGGGGGAACAACGAAAACACGCGACAACACAGAGCCTCCAAAATTAGATGGAGATGGCGACCAGGCCAGCTTTAACGGGGACCTTGGAGATGGATACGCTGGCGCAGAAGTATCATATGCGCTTGGGTCCGGTGCGGCGGCCGGCGCAGCAGGTAAAAATGGCACAGCTTTGGGTAGATTTACTGTTTCCAGAAATAGTTCCAAAACAACGATTACCGCACGGGCCTACGCAACAAATGGACTGAAAGGCGCGGATGCGGCTATAGTCCCTAAAAAGGCTCTTAATGGAAACGGAGGCCGCGGAGGCTATGGAGGCGGCGGTGGAAGCTCTATTGGTGCGGCGGGGACATTTAGCGGTAGCGATGGAGCTCCGGTCGGGTCTTATAATTTGAGTTCCACCACCGCTGACCCAGGAGAAGGCGGATTGCCAAGTCAAGGTGGCGAGGGCGGAGATGGCCTGATTATTCTCTACTATTCCGTTCCGAAAGAAACCCAAAACGGCCCCGTAATGGACCGTACTGGCCGCTTTATTCTGGACAAGCTGGGCCGAAGATTCGTTGTGTGAGGTGAGATACCATGACAATAGAAGAGAGGCTGTCCGCCCTGGAACAGAGGATTTCTACCATGGAGTTACAGGCGCTTGCAGAGGAAACACCCACGAGCTACTACACCAGCAAATACAGTGGGGAAGAGATAGACGCACTTCTGGATAAAGTGGCCGCTATGACACAGGAGGTGGGCGTATGATTTACATGACCGATTGGAATATCTGTACGCCACCCGGTTTTTCCCTTGGATTTGAGGGTGATAATGAGGTCACGTCTCTGGAAATATCCACTGACCTGCCGGAAGGGTGGGACCTGAAGGTGGACGTGGAGAAGGATGGACAGAAGAACATCATCCAGCTTTCCCGTGATGGGGAAGTGTACAGCGCTCTGCTTACCGCCTCCATGCTGGCGGATGACGGTACATACGCCATGCAGGTTCGGGGGACTCTGGGCGACCTGGTGCGGCACAGCAACCTGTTTTATGCCACGGTGTTTAATAGCATCAATGCGGTAGACGCATTCCCACCGCCCATGCCCTCCGAGTTTGAGCAGATGGAGGACCGTCTGACAGACATTAACAATAATCCTCCAAAACCCGGCACAAACGGGACATGGCTCATTTTTAACCCGGATTCCGGGGAATATGAGGAATCAGATATACCATTACCAGAGGGCGGCGGTGGTGGCTATAGGATTGGACACGGCCTACTGCTGGACAGGGAAACGAATACGCTCTCTGTAAATGCGGTGAGCGACTTTGAGGGGGACAACACCCTTCCCATTACTGCGGCGGCGGTGCAGGATACTGTTGGAAATATCGAGATCCTTTTAGGGACGATTTGAAAGGTGGTAAAAAATGAGCGTAGCAACTGAAATCAGCCGCATCCAAACCGCAAGAAATACGATCCGTGCGAAAGCGGTAGAGCTTGGTATTGGCACGAGCGTTGACACATTGGACAAGCTGGCGACAGAGATTGAGGGTATTGAAAACCGGGGCGCTGTATCGGCGCAAGTCCAGGAGGGTGACACCTACACTATCCCGAAGGGCTACCACAACGGAAGTGGTACGGTGTCCGGTGTGGCCGGGGGCGGAAACTATAACCTCCAGAGCAAGAGTGTTACGCCTACCAAGGTTCAGCAGAACGTGACTCCAGACCCCGGTTATTACGGACTGTCTGATGTGACGGTAGCTCCGATTCCCGATAGTTACCAGGATGTGTCTGCTGTGACCACCACTGTGGCTGACGTGCTGACTGGAAAGGTATTTGTAGATAAGACGGGTAAGGTTTCTACCGGCAC
>NZ_JACOPO010000025.1:0-1813 GCF_014287965.1 Flintibacter hominis
CAGGTATAGTCGCCTTGGCAGTACAGAGTGCTTTGCCCGTACTTCATATCAACGCCCGCCACGATTACCCATCGTCCATACTGCGGTATACCGGGCGTTTGCACCCACACCGGCTCCCCGTCCATATCCCGTAACTGCTCGATGGTCAGCGCCTCATTCGGCGGGGTGAGGGTGGGCATATTTTGCTCCATAATTGACTTTTCCTCCTCAATTTGTTATAATATTTATGTAGAGATTGCGGATCTACACAATATATTTGTGCATTTCGGGAACTTGTTCCCGTTTGCAATCACGCCCGTTGAGTGCCGCAATCGCTCAATGGGCGTTTTTGATTGTGGGGTGAGAAAGTGGAATATTCGTACAAGTTCAGGATTTATCCTACGAAACCTCAAGAGGAACTAATTCAAAAAACATTTGGATGCTGTAGATTTGTGTATAACTACTTTCTCACCAGAAGGAAAGATGTTTACAATACTACAAAAAAGGCACTTGGCTTTTATGCGTGTAGCAAAGAATTAACACAATTAAAGCAAATCAATTTATGGCTTACAGAAGTTGATTCATATTCTCTGGAAACATCAATTAAAGACCTTGATTATTCTTTCAAAAATTTTTTCCGACGCATTAAAACTGGTGAAGTTCCTGGATTCCCTCAATTTAAGTCAAAGCGTTCTTCTCGAAAATCTTATAGGACGAGAAATCTTGCGAAAGATAACAACATACGCTTTGAGGGGAGGAATATCCGATTACCAAAACTCGGCCTTGTGAAGTGCCGTGTTTCTAAAGAGGTCAAGGGCCGCATCCTCTCTGCAACCGTCAGCCAGAACCCCAGCGGCAAATATTTTGTCGCTCTGTGCTGTACCGATGTGGAGATAGACCCGCTCCCCGGAACCGGGGCGGTAGTTGGCCTCGACATGGGGCTTAAGTCATTTGCCATCACCTCCGATGGAGTGGAATGCCCTAACCACAAGTTCCTGGCCAAGAGCATCCGCAAGCTGGCCCGCCTCCAACGCCAGCTCTCCCGAAAATCAAAGGGGAGCAAGCGCCGGGCGAAAGCAAGGGTGAAAGTGGCCCGGTTGCAGGAACACGTCGCCAACCAGCGGCAGGACACCCTACATAAACTCTCCACCCAGCTTGTCCGGGACTATGATCTAATCAGCATTGAGGACTTAGCCCCTAAGAACATGGTGAAGAACCATTCTCTGGCCCGGTCAATCTCCGACGCTTCCTGGGGCGAGTTCCGCCGACAGTTGGAGTACAAGGCGGCGTGGTACGGGAAACAGGTGGTCACAGTAGACCGCTTCTTTCCGTCCAGTCAGTTGTGCTCCGCTTGCGGCGCTCAGTGGACCGGAACCAAGGACTTGTCCGTCCGGGAATGGACTTGCCCCTCTTGTGGTGCTATCCACGATAGGGACATCAACGCTGCAAAAAACATCTTAAACGAGGGCCTGCGCCTATTGGCGTAGGCTATGCACGGTAGGGCGTGGCACGCCCAAACCTAACGCTCGGGGAGAGTATGTAAGACTTGATTTTTCAAGCAACGCTCGTTGAACCGAGAATCCTTAGCTAAAGGATTGCCAAAATCTCTCCATCACCATCTCCACGGCCTCGTCCGTCATGGCTGGGCCTCCTCTCACAAATAGCCATTATTTTTCTTTTTCGCTGCGATGTTGGACAATACATCCTGCAAGTCAAATGCCTCGATGTGGCACTTCCAGTTTTCAGAGCCGAACAAGCGGAAAATACAATTTTGGCAGGATGACTGTTGCTTGCAAAAATCAGCAATGGTCTGAGCAGCTTCCAGAGCCTTTTT
>NZ_JACOPO010000026.1:0-1782 GCF_014287965.1 Flintibacter hominis
GACCGATATGCTGTCCCTGATCCAGGAGCAGCAGATCCCCGGCCTGACCGCCTGGTATAACGCCGGCGGTAAGGAGGAGCTGGAGTCCATCCCCGGCCTTGTCCCCGCTGACCAGGTGGTCTATGCCCCCCTGTACCGCAACCCGAAGCGGATCTTCGGCATCGGGCTGAACTATGTAGACCATGCCGGCGACATCGGCTCTGCCGCCCCCACCGGGTTCCCCGGCAGCTTCTTTAAGATGGCTGACACTCTGATTGGCCCCGCCGATGAAATCAAGCTTCCTACTCTGAAGGAAGCCCAGAAGACTACCGCCGAGGCGGAGCTGGGGATCATCATGGGCAAGGACTGCCGCGATGTGTCCGAGGAGAACTGGCAGGACGCCATCGTGGGCTATACCACCATCCTGGACATGACCGAGGAGTCCATCCTGAAGGGCAACGACTATGTCAGCGGCAACCCCCGCTACCTGTGTATCGTGAAAAACTTCCCCACCTTCTTCTCCTTCGGTCCCCAGCTGGTCACACCCGATGAGGTGCCCGACGTGCTGAAGCTGGAGGTCCAGTCCGTGCGCAACGGCGAGGTATACGCCAAAAATCTGGTGAGCAACATGACCCACCGTCCGGCCCGGCTGGTGTCCCTGCACAGCAGCATCCAGGGCTGGTACGCCGGCGACATTCTGTCCACCGGCACCCCCCGCGCCTTTGAGATCAACGACGGGGACATGGCCGAGTGCCGGATCTACGGTCCCGACGGCTTTGAGATGGAACCCCTGGTGAACCCCGTTGTAGACTTGAAGAAGCACCCTGAGAAAGCCTGAATCTGTACTTAAGTATTGCCAATTCTGTAAGGAGGATGAAACCCATGAAAGCCACCTTTGTTTTAACTCCCGCTGAGGCCCGCCGTCTGATCGCCAAGACGGTCATCCAGATGCCTGAATTCCAGAAGGCATGGAAGGAGGCCTATGTGCTGCTGGCCGGCGGCACCACCAACGCCTTCATCGCCCAGGAACTGCTGGGCGATAAGTCCATCGAGCCCGGACTGTGCACGGTGGGCAACAGCACCGATGGAATGCTCTGCGTCACTGAGCCCTCCAGCCGCAAGAGCTTCCCCAACGTATTCTATAAGGGACAGCCTGTGGATAAGAAGATCGACGAGGCCCTTCAGGACTACCACGCTGACACCGTCATCATCAAGGGCGCCAACGCCTTTGACCAGGATGGCCATGTGGGCATCATCACCTCCGGCTTCAATGGCGGCACCGTGCCCAACTTCATCGGCTATATGACCAGCAAGGGCCTGAAGTGGATCTGCCCTGTGGGCTATGAGAAGATGGTGCCCAGTGTGCCCGCCGCCAGCCGCGCTCTGGGCGGCGCCAACCATATCGACATCTCCATGGGTGCCGACCCCGGCCTGTACTGCCTGTCCAGCGCCGACATCGTCACCGAGGTGGAGGCCATCAAGATGATGTTCAACTGCGAGGCCAAGGTAGTTTGCGCCGGCGGCATCGGCGGAAACGAGGGCGCCCACTACTGGGCTGTGGACGGCGATGAGGCGGACATCAAGGCTCTGGTGGACTATTTGGAGAAGGAGATCAAGGGCGAGCCCCCTGTCAAGGGCAACAAGGGCAACTGCTCTAATTGCCGGTATCCTGGCTGCCGCTACAATGGCCTGCAGCCTGACCAACTGCCTGACTGGATGAAGAAGCGGGGCATCAAGAAGTAATATCGCTGACTTTTAGGGCCGCCTCGGTCGTCACACGCGACGGCCGGGCGGCCCGCCCCT
>NZ_JACOPO010000027.1:0-1593 GCF_014287965.1 Flintibacter hominis
TGGCGGCCAGTAAACTCACGAATCTCCTTGGCCTCCTCGTGGGTAATCTCAGGGTGCTTCTTCAGGAGCATGGGCATGCCTACGGTAGCCAAATCGGGGGCGTCGTTCTTCTCAGTGATTTCGTACAGTTCATAGAGCATTTCGGTGTTCATAGTTCAATCTCCTTTGTAGTCAAAAATATGTTGTTATTCCTTCATCTGCTTGATAGCCTGGTTGACACCAGTTGCCGCCAGACCGGACACAATGCCCACAGCAACGGCGGTCAGCGGGTCCGTGGCCGGGAAATCCTGGAGGCCGGTATACAGCGCCGCCACGCCCAGAACGCCCCCACACAGGCCCACGATAGCCGGGATGTACTTGTTATCCAGACCGGACGATTTGACAATCAGTCCCACCAGATAACAGATGACGGTAATGGCCGCCACGGATGCGATTCCAAAGTCCATATTTTCACCCCCTCTCAAAGACCTATCTTGTCTAACAGAAAGGCCATAACCGCTGTAATAACCGCCGCAATTACGGCCCAACTTATTTTGCCTTTCAGATCTTTCCAGGTTCGTCCAGGCTCCGCCTGAATGTCTGACAATCCCTTGGACAGTGTGCTCACTTTACCCGTCAGGTCCTCCAGCTTTTCGAGTATCGTTGTATACTGCTGGCCCTGCTCTGCACGGGCGATCTCAAGCTCCCGGATTCTGTTGAAAAACTCCTTGTGCGTCTGCCGGGACTGTTCCTTCCATTCGCTCATCTGCTTTTCCAGCATATTAGCTTTCTGGATGCCAAGGCAATCCCGCCGTGGGTCTAAGATACATTTTTCATCTGCCATTTAGATCTCCTTCCAGGCCTCTCTTAGCCCATTCCGCCGCCACCAGAGCCTCCGATGGCTTCTCCTTCTCCGATTACTTTGAATAGGCCGTTACTAGCTCCAATACTTCCAACATTGATTTTTTCTATGCCGGAACTCCTTTGGAGATTTCCATTGATAAATATTGGAGAGCCAACAAACACTTCTATCGTCCCTGATTGAGCATTCGTGGTATTGTCGATTTCAAAGGTCCCAGTTTCAGATTCCGTCATATAGTATATAACTACACTAGAGTATCTAATATTTACCTTTTCTGGCAATGTTCCCCCACCTTGTATCACCGGGTTCAGTATCATGCCATTACCTCCGAAATTTTAACTTTTTTATCGTTGCAATCGAGAATAGTTACATATTCATAGCGATGACATAAACCTCGCCATCAATTATTTGAGTATTAACAGTTACGGTAAGATACCATTGCTCATCACTTGTGACAAGATAAGGCGGAGGTTGAGCGGTCAGACCTTTTAGAGAATCAACAAGTTTAAACCCATCGACATTATGTGGAGATACGACCCAGTCCGAAAAATCCATGCCTTCTTCAGCGAAATAAGGCCCATGCACAACGGAGCCTGGCCCATTCTGAAAAGTAAACTCAAGCAATTTCGGAAACGGCTTGGCAGGACAACTAAAAATCATGTCCCTACCTCCTGGATTACCACATAAACCTGTACATCTTCTGTCGGGACCGTCTGCGCCTTGAATGTCAATTTGTTGGCCGCCTGTCCCGT
>NZ_JACOPO010000028.1:0-1318 GCF_014287965.1 Flintibacter hominis
CGGCTTGGCAGGACAACTAAAAATCATGTCCCTACCTCCTGGATTACCACATAAACCTGTACATCTTCTGTCGGGACCGTCTGCGCCTTGAATGTCAATTTGTTGGCCGCCTGTCCCGTGCAGGATATCCCAGCGGCAGAATACACCGCTTGGTCCGCAATCGTCGGCATTGGCTGAATCAACTGTTTACTCTCATCCGCAAGTACGCCCGGAACTGTAACAGTCTGGGTGTTGTTGGACCAAGCGGAGAGGGGGAGGGTAACCAGGGTGGATTTTGGTCTAGAATTGCGGAGTTCCTCCTTTACATCGTCCATCGTAGGCAGATAAGCATCATTTTCCGCAAAGCCGGTTTTTTTTGCGCCCCCTACGTTATAGAAAAACACGCCCCCACAGTCTACTTTTTGAACAATGCCAGAGCCCGGACTTGTGAAAGCATCAATCTCTCCTGGATTGGCAAACATATATGCCGTATCATGATTACTAGAAATCCCGATCAGCGGTAACTTCTCAAGGCCCACAAAATCTCCATTCACAGCTAACTGCACTCTGGGATCTGTGCCTCCGTCTACCGGATCAGGGGACTCAACTACCTCCAGCACCAACTCCCCAGTCATAGTCCCCCCGCTCAACTGGAGATACCTCTGGTCGGCCTGTTCCTGGGTCATGCCAGATTGTGGTGCATCCTGTGGCACGGCGTTACCCCCGCTGTCAAAGCCAACCACCTGACCCTGGGTGCCGGTGAGTTTATCCTGCTTCTCATTCGCCAGGGCAGCGGCCGCAGTGGGGAGGGAATCACTACCGGCCCCAACCGTCACGCCGGTATCACTAATAGTTTTCAGTGTGTCATTCACATTCTTCTTGATGCGGTCAATTTCGCTCTGTACGCTCATGCCGCACCTCCTCAGATGGCCGCAAGGGCTTCCTCAATGTCACTGGTCAAGCTCACGCTGCCCCCGGAGGTGTACCCGGCAGGCACAGAATAGGAGGTCGTGGTCAGGCCATCGATGGTGCCGGAAACAGCGCCGTTATTCGCCATGGAGCCGGATACCAATGTGCCTTTCGCATCTACGATCTTCTTACCAGTCAGCACATCAGCCGCAGCAGCCGTTACTCCGCTTACGTCCTGATATGCGGCTGGAATGGCTCCAACGGTAACCTTAGACAGCACTTTTCCTGTGGTTGGCGCAATCGTCTGGGCGGACTTACTGGGGGTTGCGGTCTTTTCTTCCAGCGTGATAGATACTGTTCCAGCTCCGTCATGGTGTCCGGACGGAATCGTATAGGATGGAGCCGCAACGGTCAGCGTTTGGGTAACTGC
>NZ_JACOPO010000029.1:0-1306 GCF_014287965.1 Flintibacter hominis
CGGCTTGGCAGGACAACTAAAAATCATGTCCCTACCTCCTGGATTACCACATAAACCTGTACATCTTCTGTCGGGACCGTCTGCGCCTTGAATGTCAATTTGTTGGCCGCCTGTCCCGTACAGGATATCCCAGCGGCAGAATACACAGCTTGGTCCGCAATCGTCGGCATTGGCTGAATCAACTGTTTACTCTCATCCGCAAGTACGCCCGGAACTGTAACAGTCTGGGTGTTGTTGGACCAGGCGGAGAGGGGGAGGGTAACCAGGGTGGATTTTGGTCTGATTTCCGTTTTTACATCGAACATCGTAGGCAGGTAAAAGTCATTTACCACATTGGCAAGAGCTCTCGCACTTCCAGCGTTATAAAACACTACGCCGCCACAGTCGACCTTACTAACTATTCCAGTTTCACCCGCAGATGCATCAATTTCATCTGGATTAGTGAACAGAAACCCTGCATCATAGTTCGGAGATAATCCAATCAACGGAATCTTACCTAACCCAAGATTATCACCATCCGCGGTTAGCTGAATTCTAGGATCTGTACCTTCATTCACCGGGTCAGGCGCGTCAAATTCTTGTAGCGCCAACTCCCCGGTCATAGTTCCCCCGCTCAACTGGAGATACCTCTGGTCGGCCTGTTCCTGGGTCATGCCAGATTGTGGCGCATCCTGTGGCACGGCGTTACCCCCGCTGTCAAAGCCAACCACCTGGCCCTGGGTGCCGGTGAGTTTATCCTGCTTCTCATTCGCCAGGGCAGCGGCCGCAGCGGGAAGGGAATCACTACCGGCCCCAACCGTCACGCCGGTATCACTAATAGTTTTCAGTGTGTCATTCACATTCTTCTTGATGCGGTCAATTTCGCTCTGTACGCTCATGCCGCACCTCCTCAGATGGCCGCAAGGGCTTCCTCAATGTCACTGGTCAAGCTCACGCTACCCCCGGAGGTGTACCCGGCAGGCACAGAATAGGAGGTCGTGGTCAGGCCGTCGATGGTACCGGAAACAGCGCCGTTATTCGCCATGGAGCCGGATACCAATGTGCCTTCCGCATCTACGATCTTCTTACCAGTCAGCACATCAGCCGCAGCAGCCGTTACTCCGCTTACGTCCTGATATGCGGCTGGAATAGCTCCAACGGTAACCTTAGACAGCACCTTTCCTGTGGTTGGCGCAACCGTCTGTACAGACTTACTGGGGGTTGCGGTCTTTTCTTCCAGCGTGATAGATACTGTTCCAGCTCCGTCATGGTGTCCGGACGGAATCGTATAGGATGGAGCCGCAACGGTCAGCGTTTGGGTAACTGC
>NZ_JACOPO010000030.1:0-885 GCF_014287965.1 Flintibacter hominis
GTGGGAGCCTTATCAATTTCTTCCACAGGCACAGCGAACCCCCAGCACTCATCATCTTGGCCCAATCCAAAAAACATAACCTTTCTCTTATGGTAAAGCAGTTTGTCTGCATCAATTAACTTCATGCTTGGCCTCCTTTCGCTTGCCGTAGGAGCAGAAATCATCAGGTTTTACTTTATGTAACATACCGTTAGGATGGTCACAAATCGTTTCCCTCCATAAAACCCCTTTATATTTACAATTTATGCACCTGACCACAGGCACGGCGTCGACGAGTGGCACTTCTCTAAGAGTTTCTTTTGCTAAGATTTCCCAATCTGAGCACCCAAAATAATCCTCTGCAACATCGCGGTCAATCAAATTCGCTTCCATGCTCGTCCTCCTTGTCCATGCGAGCGCCGCAGTTGGGGCAGTATTTTGGCATATACCAGCATGTTAATTCCGTAAAATCATGTCCACAGCATGAGAACACTCGATTCATTTTGCCATCTTTGATAGTCTCTATAATCTTTCCGTGCCGCACCTCCGCAACGTCGGCGGCTTTTCTACGCTCAATTAACTCCTTTGCCCCAATATATCCACGGGCTTCGGCTGGCTTATCAAGCACCAAACAATGGGATGCTTCGGCTACTATGGCTTTGATAATCTCTGTCTTATCAATGTACTCAGCCATTCTTCATCCCCTCCAGCGGCGTTGTATGGTCTGTTGTGATAATGATGTAGTCCTGACTTTCTCGGCTTGGGCAGGCATAGCAGGCGCAGTATGTAGGGTTGCTGGTTTCATTGTTCCGGAAGGGGCAAGAGGTGTTGTAGCAGTTTCTATCCATCCTGCTCCCTCCGTAGTGCGGCCTCAAGTTCTTCTCTCTCCCGCTTCACCTGCTCCAG
>NZ_JACOPO010000031.1:0-798 GCF_014287965.1 Flintibacter hominis
GGAGATGGAGATGCTGGATGAAGCTACTTGAATTATTTGCAGGAACACGCTCTGTAAGTAAGGCGTTTGAAAAGAGAGGCCATCAGACGTATAGCATAGAGTGGGACAAGTCATTCCCGGATATCAGCCTTTATGCAGATGTACTGACTGTGACGGCAGACCAGATCCTGCGAGACTTTGGGCGACCAGATGTGATATGGGCGAGTCCAGATTGCAGTACATACAGTATCGCAGCGATCTCCCATCACCGAAGGAAAGAAGAAAACGGGAACCTTGCTGCGGTCAGCGATTACGCAAAGTTCTGCGATCGAGTAAACCTTCACGTTCATGGGCTTATCATGACACTCTCGCCTCGTCTTTGGTTTATAGAAAACCCAAGGGGCGGGATGCGAAAGATGGAGTGGATGCAGGGTCTGCCAAGATACACTGTTACTTACTGCCAATATGGAGATACTCGAATGAAACCTACCGATATCTGGAGCAACCATCCAGACCCCCAATTTAAGCCTCCATGCCACAATGGAGACCCTTGCCATATAAGCGCACCACGAGGTGCAAAAACTGGGACACAGGGTCTAAAAGGGGGCCGGGAGCGTGCAGTGATACCAGAAGCACTTTGCGACCACATTGTTGATATATGTGAGATGGAGATGCTGGAGGGGGTGGAATGACAAGCAGCAAAAAGGCTCTGGAAGCTGCTCAGACCATTGCTGATTTTTGCAAGCAACAGTCATCCTGCCAAAATTGTATTTTCCGCTTGTTCGGCTCTGAAAACTGGAAGTGCCACATCGAGGCATT
>NZ_JACOPO010000032.1:0-666 GCF_014287965.1 Flintibacter hominis
CAGGTATAGTCGCCTTGGCAGTACAGAGTGCTTTGCCCGTACTTCATATCAACGCCCGCCACGATTACCCATCGTCCATACTGCGGTATACCGGGCGTTTGCACCCACACCGGCTCCCCATCCATCTCCCGCAGTTCCTCGCACGTCAGCGGCTCGTTCGGCGGGGTGAGGGTGGCAATTTTAACCGCCTCGCCGCTCTGCATATCTTTTAGCAAAACGCTCCCATTTTCAATAATGACAGCCAGTTTTTCAGCTGCTATCTCTGCCTTGACCTGCACAACATCAATCGCCCTTGCCATCGTTCGGCGCCTCCAATCTCTTGCGCACAGCCCGCTCACAGTCGGACAATAGTAACCTCTCGAATAGCCACCACGGCGTAATGGTCAGAAGAATAATCCACGCTATGTCACTCAGTAATCTCATGCAGCGCCTCCATCCTCTTCATCACCATCTCCACGGCCTCGTCCGTCATGGCTGGGCCTCCTCTCACAAATAGCCATTATTTTTCTTTTTCGCTGCGATGTTGGACAATACATCCTGCAAGTCCAATGCCTCGATGTGGCACTTCCAGTTTTCAGAGCCGAACAAGCGGAAAATACAATTTTGGCAGGATGACTGTTGCTTGCAAAAATCAGCAATGGTCTGAGCAGCTTCCAGAGCCTTTTT
>NZ_JACOPO010000033.1:0-548 GCF_014287965.1 Flintibacter hominis
GTGACGGTAGCTCCGATTCCCGATAGTTACCAGGATGTGTCTGCTGTGACCACCACTGTGGCTGACGTGCTGACTGGAAAGGTATTTGTAGATAAGACGGGTAAGGTTTCTACCGGCACCATGCCAAACAATGGGGCCGCAAATAAAACCCTTACAGCGGAGGAACCATCATACACCATCCCCAAGGGGTACCATACTGGTACTGGTAAGGTGCAGATTGTCCCAGAGACGAAAACTGTCACGCCTACAAAGTCCGAGCAGACTGTAGAGGCAACAGAGGGCAAGGTGCTTTCCTCCGTCACTGTGGGAGCTATCCCGGAGGAGTTTGTAGACACAACAGACGCCACCGCAGAGGCTGGACAAATCCTCGATGGGGAAACTGCCTATGTTGGCGGCAGCAAGGTCACAGGTACGATGCCAGATAATGGGGCAGTTACCCAAACGCTGACCGTTGCGGCTCCATCCTATACGATTCCGTCCGGACACCATGACGGAGCTGGAACAGTATCTATCACGCTGGAAGAAAAGACCGCAACCCCCAGTAAGTC
>NZ_JACOPO010000034.1:0-535 GCF_014287965.1 Flintibacter hominis
AAGTGGGTCTTTCTTGGTATTAGTTTTTCGTGTATCCATTTGAAAACCTCTTCCATTTCTTCTGGGTCCTTATCTGTTATCAAGCCTGCATCAATAAATCCATTTTCGTTTGTAAATGGGCGATTATTTTTTAACATAATCTTCTTCCTTCCTTTCCCACTCTCTGCACCGCTGATCCGGCTCCGTGAAGTCGGCGCAATACGGCGAATCCCCGTTGAAGCACACGCCCTGGAAGTCCTCGTACCAGGCGCAGGTGGCGCAGCACTTAGTCATGGGGGTTTTCCTCCCCCATGTAGCAATATCCATCTGGTGGGAGCGTATCCTTGATGTATGGGCAGAATATCCCGCCGGGGAAGGTTTTGAATGCTTCTCCGTGCCTGCATCGGGCGCACCTGACCACAGGAACGGCATCAATAGTGGGAGCCTTATCAATTTCTTCCACAGGCACAGCGAACCCCCAGCACTCATCATCTTGGCCCAATCCAAAAAACATAACCTTTCTCTTATGGTAAAGCAGTTTGTCTGCATCAATTAA